>JBBRTL010000171.1:0-5020 GCA_038244445.1 Vulcanimicrobiales bacterium | reverse complement strand
CTCGCTGGCATGGACCGGGAACTCCTCACCGAAACGCTGAGAAGCCGGAGACGAGTGATCCGAGACCGCGGCCCGGCCGAGCAGCTGCTGCACGGCGAGCCGCATCCAGGCAACCTGCTCAGCACGAAGAACGGGTTGCTGTTCGTCGACCTCGAGACGTGTTGCCGCGGACCCGTCGAGTTCGACATCGCGCATGCGCCTGAAGAAGTCAGCGAGCACTATCCGGCGGCAAATCAGGATCTGCTACGCGAGTGCCGGATCCTCATGCTTGCGATGATCACAACGTGGCGCTGGGTTCGAGACGACCAATTCCCGAACGGGCGCCAACTGGGCACAGAGTGGCTCGGCCAGCTCCGAACAGCGCTCGATCACCACGACACGGGCCGCTCCGACGGCGGTGGATAAGACCCCCAGGCCAGGATGCGTGTCGGGCATCCGCGCTGTACCTCGCGGCGTCGGTGTCGGAACCGACGGAGCGCGATGGACGCTCCGCCGTGATACTCGCATCGCGCGTGGCCGCGAAGGCCGGCGTCGCCGAAATCCTGATCCCGGAGCCCCTGCGGCACCTTCTCGACGGCAAGACCTACGTCTACGCTGATCGCGGCGAAACGCTGCTCAAGGGCTTTGAAGATGCCGTCCGCCTATTCGAAGTCCGGTGGCGCGCGTAACGCTCAGGCCGAACCCTGATTGGTCGACCCGCGACGGCTTCGCTATACTGCCGCAGCCTCGCTGGAGTGAGGTGCTTTCGTGCCGGTGTAGCTCAGTGGTAGAGCAGCTGTTTCGTCAACAGCAGGTCAAGGGTTCGAATCCCCTCGCCGGCCCCATCCAGCTCCTTCCCGACGACGCGCGCCCATCCGGCGCGCGTCGTTGTGTCTCCGTGCGGTGCTCGCCGCGCGAGACTCATCGGCGGCCGTCCAATCGTCGGACTGCCGTCGTATCCTTCATGGCGACGGAGCGGGACGCGTGCAATCGGAGAGACCGGTGCGAACCAGCATCCAGAGATCGAACGGGAAGGCATCGGCAAGGTGGTGGCGCGTCACCGTCGGGCTCGTCGCGGCGACGTCGCTTTCGCTCGTGATCGGCGGCTGCGCCTCGAACGCGGCGGCCCCCGAAGCAACCACTGTCCCATCCGTGACGCCGGCGATCACAGCCGGTGCGCCGGCATCGCGCACCGCCACCCTGACGTCCGTGGCCGATTCGCCCGGAAACCAGACGTCCATAGCGACGCCTCTCGCAGCCACGGCAACGCCGCTCGCAGCTGTCGCGGTAGCGACGGTCGCGCCAGCAACGACAGCGCGGATTGTGACCCACGGCGACCCGTCGCGGCGGGTGGTGGCGCTGACATTCGATGCGGGCGCCGACGCCGGGTATACGGGCGAGATCCTCGATGTCCTGCAGCGCGAGAATGTGCGGGCAACGTTCGGGATCACAGGACTCTGGGCGGAGCACAATCGCGACCTACTGCTGGCGATCGCTGCTCAGGGACACCAGATCATCAACCACACGTACGACCATGCCTCGTTCACCGGCCTCTCAACGGAGAAGCCGCCCCTCACGGCTGCCGAGCGCGCCCTCGAACTTTCGCGCACGGAAGTGACGGTCTATCACCTGACGCAGCGCAGCACGCGACCCTACTTCCGGCCGCCGTATGGCGATCTCGACGCAAGCGTCGCGCGCGACGCCGCGACGAACGGCTACGACACGATCGTCATGTGGAGCGTCGACACGCAGGGCTGGAAGCACGCCTCCGCGGACGCGATCGTCGAGCGCGGCCTCGCCGGCGCCGAATCGGGGGCGATCTACGTCATGCACGTGGGCGCCGAGTCGCAGGACGCGGTCGCGCTGCCGCGCCTGATCGATGGTCTCCGCGCGGCGGGCTATGCATTCGCCACGATCGACGAGCTACTGCGGTAGCGCAGCGACCATCATGATCGGTTCGCGAATCGCTCCGTTGACCGAGCGCAACACTGCATTGCGCGGATATCGAGGCGGGCATCGGCGTCCCTCGTTCGCGCGTGGACGTGTCCTGATTGCTGGTTCAAACCGGCCGCTCCTATTCCAGCTCTTTGCGTTCCACGGGAAGCGGCGCTCGACGACGCCGCATGAGCCGATGCCACCAGGGGAAGCGGATCGAAGCGTGATCGATATCGGCGTGGACGATCGTCCAGCCGGCGCCGACGCGCTGCCACTCCGATTCCATCACGTACGAGCCGCCGCCATCGAACCGAACCGCGCCGCGACCGCGCTCCTCGTTTGTCGTTAGGTCGATGACGCTGAATCGGCTCGGTGATTGTGGTACGCCGGCGGACTGGCGATTCAGGATCACGAGCGCCTGCGGCGTCATGTACGACGCGAATCTCGCGAGATCGTGGTCGATGCGCGCCTGAGCGTGCGCTTCGACCGTCTCTCGCAGTTCTTTCGCGCCGAGGCCGGCATCGACGAGAACCGCCGTGGTTCCTGACGTGTTCACGCCCCTCGGCCGATCGCCTGCGCGCAGTTCATCCGCTTCCACCACCCTATCCCTCCTCATTCCGCAGCGCGAGGACCCGATCGAGCCCCGCGAGGTCTTTGATAACGCATGGTGATGCCGACGGGAAGCACTCGCGCGCGACGGCGAGCAAGCGGTCGGCCTGTCTGTCGCCGATCTCGGCGGCGAGCACGCCGCCCCGGTTAAGGTGCGCCCCGACAGTCGCGAGCAGCCGTTCGATCAACTCGGTGCCCTTCTCGCCACCGACGAGCGCTTCGCGCGGCTCGTACTCTCGTATCTCGGGCGGAAGGGCGTGCCAATCGCGCGTACTGATGTAGGGGAGATTGGCAATAACGACGTCGAACGCGCCGCCATCGGCTAGCAAATTCCCGGAGCGAAGATCGATCCGATCGTTCACGCCGGCGCGTTGGGCGTTGCGGCGAGCGAGCGTGAGCGCCTGAGGCGAAGCGTCGATTGCCGTCGCGCGCGTGCCATGAGCGTTAACGGCGATGGCGATCGCGATCGCACCCGTACCGGTGCCGACGTCGACGACCCGGGCTTCGGGTCGCGCGACCAGTTCCGAGAGCGCGATCTCCACTAGCAGCTCGGTCTCCGGTCGGGGAATAAGTGCTGCGGGAGTGCACTCGAAATCGATGCCGTAGAACTCGCGGTGATTGGTGATGTACGCGAGGGGCTCGCGGGCGAGGCGGCGCTCGACGAGCACCTCGAACGCCGCGTGCGCATCGGGCGCGAGGTCGTCCGACAACCGGGCGAGGAGATGTGCGCGGCTGATCCGCAGCGCGTGGGCGAGGAGCAACTGGCATTCGAGCCGAGCCTCCGCGCTGGCGATCGGCGCGACGCGCTGCGTGGCGGTGCGCAACGCTTGTGCGATGGTCATTGGCTGGCCTCGGCGAGGGCCACGTGATCGCGTATCGTGCCGCCGGCAACGCAGCCGTCGCCGTGACCAAACAAGACCATGAGGCAGCGTGAACGCCGGGCCCTAACTACATGTCGGAACAGCGAAGCCTGGGAGGCGAGACTCAATGCGAGCGCTGCGTCGGCAGCAGCCCACGCTGCCTGAGGATCGCCTCACGCACCTCTTTGGGCTCTGGGAAGCGATCGGCGCTCTCCGGGTAGTCCCAGATGGCCGACGCTCCGTAGCGGACGCGAAACACGCCATTCGTCGACGGCACAAGCGCGATCTCGCTGAACAGCTCCGGGCGCTGATCGAACAACTCGCGGGCGAGGAAGAACGCGCGACCGCCGAACCGGCACTTAGTGCAGAACTCGATCTCGAGGCGACGGCCCGGTGCCGCGGCGTCAGCGTCATCGGGAGTGGTCAACGAGCGGCCATCGCCGCACCGGCGTCTTCGAGCTGGCGGGCTTCGCTATCGGCGGCGACCGCGTCGATGATCGCATCGATCTCGCCATCCATGATGCGCGGCAGGTTGTGGACGGTCAGACCAATACGATGGTCGGTGAGGCGATCTTGCGGAAAGTTGTACGTGCGGCTCTTCTCCGAACGCTCCCCCGTGCCAACTTGCTGCTTGCGGGCGCCGGCGATCTCGGATGCCTGGGCGTGCTGGTTCAGGTCGAGGAGCCGGGCGCGGAGCACTGCCATCGCCTTGAGGCGATTTTTGAGCTGCGAGCGCTCGTCCTGGCAGACGACGACGAGACCGGTCGGCAGGTGCGTCAGGCGAATGGCCGTCTCGACTTTGTTCACGTTCTGGCCGCCGGCGCCGCCCGAATGGAACTTGTCGATGCGGAGATCCGACTCGTTCACCTGCACCTCGATCTCGTCGGCCTCGGGCAGCACGGCGACGGTGGCCGTCGACGTGTGGATGCGGCCCTGGGCCTCGGTCGCCGGTACGCGCTGGACGCGATGGACGCCGCTCTCGTACTTCAGCCGCGAAAACGCGCCTGTGCCGTGGACTTCGAACACCACTTCCTTGATGCCGCCGATTCCGATCTCGTTCATCGAGATCAATTCGAGCGTCCAATTGCGGCGGTCGGCGTAGCGCGAGTACATCCGGTAGAGATCGGCGGCGAAGAGTGCCGCTTCATCGCCACCGGTGCCGGCGCGCACCTCGACGATGACGTCGCGGTCGTCGCGCGGATCCTTCGGCCGCAGGGCGAGCTTTAATCGCTCTTCCAGCGCCGCCCGGACGGGTGTCAACCGCTCGATCTCATCGCGCGCCATCGCGGCCATCTCGGTATCGCTGTCGCTTAACATGGCGCGCGCGTCATCGAGCGCGCGCGACGCGGCCCTGTACTCGCGGTACAGCGTGACAACCTGATCGATGGACGCACGCTCCTTGGCGAGCGCCTGCAACTGCTCGTAGTCGCCGCTGATCTCCGGCCGCGACATCTCGGCGGTCAGGTCGTCATAGCGCTGCTCTGTTGCTTCGAGACGATCGAACATGGCCCTCACGCGCAGAAACCCCCATCTGCGGGGGTTCCCGTCCTGAAGTCATGGTAGCACCAGCGCGCCTCAAGCTGCAGCAGCGAGAGATAGCGGAACGCATTGAAGGTCGTGCGAGACGCTGCTAGACG
>JBBRTL010000170.1:0-5022 GCA_038244445.1 Vulcanimicrobiales bacterium | reverse complement strand
GGCGGCCGTATCGGAGCTGACCGCTCTCGGAGCAAGGCATGTCGTCGTCACCGGTGACGACGGCTGGCCGGACCGCGTTCGCGAGATCGCCGGCGGCCCCGTCGCGCGCGTGGTCGATTCCGTCTGCGATCGGACGTCGATCGGCCTCATGCGCCTGCTCGGAAAGGGCGGCGAGTACGTCATCTTCGGAGCGCTGGCAGCCGAAGCGCCGCGCATCGATCCCGCTCTCTTCATCTTCAACGAACTCGTCCTGCGCGGCTTCTGGATGACCGCCTGGATGGCACGCGCCGACGACGCGGCCCGGACGAGTGCGCTTCACCGCGTCTTCGAACTCGCGTCGGCGGGCGACCTACCGCTACCGGTTGCCGGCGTCTATGCGCTCGACGACTACGTCGCAGCCCTAACCGAAGCACAACGTTCCGGCCGCGCCGGGAAGGCGCTCTTTCGGAGCTAGCGCATCGGGCTAGAACGTGAGTTGTAAGCCCGCGACGTTGCGGCGTTCCACGTGGGTCATGTCGCGTTGGCCGAAAAAGAGCCGAAAGCCGGGCGCGATCGGGAGGTCGCCATAGAGATCGAGCGTCGGATGGCGCAGATCGTAGAACATCCCTTCGAAGCCGAACGCCTTTGTCTTGTATTGACCGACGACGCCCAAGCGCGAATACAGGATGCCGCCGCCGAAGCGGGCGCCGCGCCCCATCGATTGCAGTACCGCGAGGTTCGCCGTCGGGTGCGGGCCGCCGATGTCGTTCGCGCCGATCAGCACGCTCGTGCCGCTGACCGGCAGAAAGACGGCATTGATGTCCGTGCTGGGTCCGCGATCGCTCGAGAGGAGCGGAGAACTACAGCAATAGCGCTGATTCGAGAGTTCGCTGATCCGCAACTGGATCGCGACCAGGTTCTTGACGATCCCGCCGAGCTTCGCTTTCATCTGCGCGCGTCGGGCATCGTCGCCGGCCTTGCGCGGAGCGGGCGTTCCGACCGGATAGGAACCCGGCGGCAGCGTGACGACCGGGTACGGCGAAGCGCCGGGGATAAGCGGAGCCGGGGTCGCGCCTTCGTCGACGCCGTAGACGCTCGAGGTTCCGCCGAAATTGCCGAGCAGTGAGGTCGTGCGTTGGGCGGCGGCGTCGACGTTCGTGATGGTATCGCGCAGTTGGGCCTGGGTCTGCGGGTTGCCGGTCACCGTGCGCAGATCTTTGGTGAGATCGGCGATCGTCTGGGTCGTTTCGGCGATGTTCTTGGTGGTCGCGATCAACGAGTCTTTCATGTCCTTGTTGGTCGCAAGGCTCTGCAGCGACTGGGTGGACTTGTTGAGCGAGACCGACATCTGATCGAGTTGCGCGAGGATGTTGTTGACGCGCGCAGTGTTTCCGTTGACCGTCTGGTTGAGCGAATCGGTCAGCGCGACGACGTTTGCCGAAGCGAGGCGCGCCTGCACCGAGAGATCGCCGACGGCTTGGTTCGCGGTGTTGGTGAGCGAGTTCGCGCTCTCGAGCGTGTGCTGGAGCGTATCGAGCAACCTCGGCTCCCGTTTGGAGAGGTCGCTCAACATCGCGTCGAGCTTCTTGACCTCACCTTGCCCCTGTTCGAGCAGATCGGCGACGGTCGCGGTGTTCGTTCCCTGCGCCTGATCCGCGATCGGCAGCACGCGACGTTCCCAGGGCGAGGGCGTCGGCGCGGGCGCACCGGGCTTCGGCGGGACGATCAGGAGGTTTGGGCTGCCCGTCAACGGCGCTTGGATGAGGAACTTGGACCCGCGCGGGATGTCGACGTCCTGACCGATCGCCAGGGTCACGTCGACGGTGTTGTCGGGGAGCAGCACGATGCTATCGACCGAGCCGACCGTGACGCCGCTGAAGAACACGAGCGAACCGCTCTGCAGGCCGGCGGCCGAGTCGAAATGCACGCCGATCCGGTAGCCGGAGTGGCGCGTGCCGTAGTCGGTGATCACGTAGAACAGCCCGAACAGCAGCAACATTGCGAGTGCCGCGAAGAGTCCGACCTGTGCCTGCTTGGTCATGCTTGTTCCTTACGCCTAGATGGGGATAGGGCCTACTTCGGACCCCTCTAAAAACTGTTGGACGATGGGATTGGGCGAGCGCTTGATCTCGTCGACCGTCCCGTAGGCGATGATCGCCCCCTCGAAGAGCATCGCGACGTAGTCGGCCATCATGAAGATCGACTGTAGGTCGTGCGAGATGACGACCGCCGTCCCGCCCAGCTTCTTCCGCAGGCGGACGATCATGTCGGTGATCAAGTGGGTGACGATCGGATCGAGGCCGGTGGTCGGTTCGTCGTAGAGGACCAGATCCGGCTTGGTGACGATCGCCCTCGCGAAGCCGGCGCGCTTGAGCATACCGCCCGAGAGTTCGCTCGGAAGGTTGTCGTAGGTGTGGGCGAGGCCGACCGAGTCGAGCGCATCCTCCACGATCTGCCGGATCTCGGCCTCGGGAAGGTTGGTATTCTCGCGCAGCGGCAGCCCGACGTTCTCACCGATGGTGAGCGAATCCAGCAATGCCGCGAACTGAAAGCTGAGCGCGATCTTTCGGCGGACTTCGATCAGCTCGGTCTCGTGCGTGTGGCAGATGTCGCGCTCGCCGATGTAGACGTGTCCTTCGTCCGGTTTGCGCAACGCATCGAGCAAGCGTAGGATGGTCGACTTGCCGGCACCCGAGAGGCCGATGACACACGTGATCGCGCCCTCGACGATGTCGAGCGTGCAGTTCTTCAATACGACCTTGTCGCCGTAGAAGAGCGAGACGTCGTCGAGCCGGGCGTAGGGCTTGGTATCCAACTAGTGCGTCCCGTACAGGAGGTACGACATGATGAAGTTGGTCACGAAGATCAAGATGATCGAGGTGACTACCGCTCCGGTCGTCGCCAGTCCGACGCCGGCTGCACCGCCGCGCGTCTTGAGCCCTTGATAGGCACCGACGAGCGCGATGATGATGCCGAACACGACCGACTTGAAGAGCCCCTTGATGACGTCCGGGAAGCCGATCGTCTGACGGGCCGAAGAGATGAAGTCGGCGGAGCCGATGTGCGCGTAGGCGTTCGCGATCCACATGCCGCCGACGACCGAGACGACGTCGGCGAAGATGGCGAGCAGCGGAAGCATGATCACCATCGCGAGCAGGCGTGGGACGACCAAGTAGCGCACCGGCGGGAGACTCATCGAACGGAGAGCTTCGATCTGTTCGGTCACCACCATCGAGCCGATCTCCGCGGCGATGGCCGCGCCGACGCGGCCTGCGACCACGACGGCCGAGAGCATCGGTCCGAGTTCGCGCACCGACGTGTAGGCGACCGCGCCGCCGACGAGGCTGCCGACGCCGTACTGCACGGCTTGGTTGGCCGACTCGAGCGAGAACACCATGCCCGTGAAGAGCGAGGTGAGCAACACGATGATGAGCGACTGCACGCCGAGCAGATAACATTGGCTCAACGTCTCGCCGAAGCGGATTCGCAGGGTCGCGATGAAGCCGATCGACTCGCCCGCAAGTTGCGTGATGCCGCCCGCGTATTCGAGCGACTCGATGGTGCCCTTGCCGATCCCGTCCAGCAGTTTCATGCGGGGGTCTTCGCCAAGGAATCCACATCGGCGAGCACGCCGCCGGTCGCTTCGATACGCTTGACCGCGACGCCGCGTTCGGCCGTCAAGTTGAAGACCACTTGGCTGGCGTGGTCGAGACGCTTGTCGACGTCGCGCAGATGCGCGCGCGCTTCGCGCTCGAAGCCCGAGAAATAGCGGCGTACCGCGGCGAAATAGGCTCGCGTGGCGGCAGGGTCCGGCAGGCCGGCGGCACAGGCTGATTCGATGGTGCGCTGGGCGACGCGCATCGTTGTATCGGTAACATGAAACGCGCCGACTCGTTCGACGAGCCGCCGCAGTGACTCTTCGTCAGCCGCCATGAATCGGGACTTTCAGCCCAGCCGCCGCCAGCGCCTCGCGCTGCGCGGTGAAGAGTTGCCCGATGCCGGCTTCGGCCAGGGCTAGGAGCGCATCAAGCTCGGCGCGGTCGAAGGGGGTCGCCTCGGCGGTGCCCTGGATCTCGACGAACTTGCCCGAGTCGGTCATCGCCACATTCATATCGACGTGGGCTTGGCTGTCTTCTTCGTAGCACAGGTCGAGCATCGGGAAGCCGTTGACGATGCCGACGCTGGTCGCCGCGATCGCTCCTTGGAGCGGCCATTTGCTCGTCCCCGGCTCGAATGTCTTGCCGAGCGCCAATGCGAGCGCCACGTACGCCCCGGTCAGCGCGGCCGTGCGCGTCCCGCCGTCGGCCTGAAGCACATCGCAGTCCACCCAGACCGTCCGTTCGCCGAGCTTCGAGAAATCTACGATGGCGCGTAAGGCGCGGCCGATGATCCGCTGGATCTCGTGCGTGCGTCCGCCGACTTTGCCTTTGGTCGACTCGCGCTGGGTCCGCTCCGAGGTCGCGCGCGGCAGCATCGCGTACTCGGCCGTCACCCAGCCGGTCCCGCGCCCGCGCATCCACGGCGGTACCTTCTCTTCGAGCGTCGCCGCACAGAGGACACGCGTATCGCCGACCGTGATCAGCGTGCTGCCCTCGGCATATTTCAAAACGCCGGCCTCGATCGAGACCGGCCGCAGCTCGCCCGCATTTCTCCCGTCGCTACGGATCATTGAATCCTACCGAGTCGACCGTGACGGTCTTTGCGAGGTTTCTTGGTTGGTCGACGTCTTTGCCTTCGATGTCTGCGATGTGGTAAGCCAGCAGTTGGAGCGGGATCACGTTGACGATCGGCGAGAGCAACTCGTCGACCTTCGGGACCCAGAAGACGTGATCGGCGATCGCTTTGGCTTCTTCATCACCGTGGTTGGCGACGACGATGATCGGGGCTTCGCGTGCCTTCGACTCCGAAAGATTCGAGAGGATCTTGTCGCGGACGCGTCCGTCGGTCATGATGCCGACGACCGGAACGGTCGAGTCGAGCAGCGCGATCGGGCCGTGCTTCATCTCGCCGGCGGCGTAGCCCTCGGCGTGGATGTACGAGATC
>JBBRTL010000169.1:0-5036 GCA_038244445.1 Vulcanimicrobiales bacterium | reverse complement strand
GTGCTGATCGCGGATGACGATCCCGCCATCTGCACGCTGATCGATACGGTTTTGAGAAAAGGACCGTACGATATGGTCACGTGCAACGATGCGGAGAGCGCACTGGTCGCGATCGACCGTGATGGCCCGTTCGACATCATCGTCTGCGATTTCATGCTCCCGGGCATCTCCGGCATCGATCTGGTCGAGCGCCTCCGCGCCGACGGCCGCACCCGCGGCGTTCCGATCTTGATGATCAGCGGCCATACCAACTATGCGATGGACAACCGCGCGAAGAACGCCGGCGCGAATCTGTTCCTCAACAAGCCGTTTACGATCTCGCAGCTGCGCACCTCGATCAACGCGCTGTTGACCAAGCCGGCCGCCCCGTCGAAAAGTCCGATGGAAGGCACGCCTAACCTCCGTTAGGAACCCAGGCCGACATGGGTCCGACTCTCAAAATTCTCATCGTCGCCCTTTCGCTCGCGCTCGACGTGTTCGCGGTGAGTGTCGGCGTGGGCATTCGCGGCGTTCCGCGGGCGGTCAAGATCCGGATCGGCATCGCGTTCGCGAGCGCCGAGATCCTGATGAATCTGATCGGCGCCGGATTGGGCGCCGTGGTCGGACACCTGCTCGGCGATGTCGCGGGTTACATCGGGTTCGGCGCGTTGATCCTGGTCGGATCCTACATGATCTACGAGAGCGTACGCGACACCGGGTCCAAGACGCCGCTCGATATGAGCAAAGGGTGGGGGCTCTTCATCGCGGCGCTCTCCATCAGTCTGGATTCGCTCGGGATCGGCTTTTCGATCCTCTACATCGGCGTGCCGGTCGCGATCTCGCTGACGGTGATCGGCATCGTCTCGGTCGCTGCGACGGTGCTCGGGCTCACGCTCGGACGCGCGCTCGGACGCCGCGCCGAAGAGAACGCCGAACTCTGGGCGGGCATCGTCCTGGTGGCCACGGGCGTCGCGTTCGTCATTCTCAAGGTCTTTCACCTCGGATGAGCCGGTGAACGTCGGCGCGGAGTTGCTCGACCTAGCCACACGCGACGGCGCGCGCGGCATCGCAGTCGTCGGCACGGGCAAGAACGTCGGCAAGACGGTGACCACCCGCGCGTTGCTGGGGGCGCTTCGTGGGACGTGCGTCGGTCTGACCTCGATCGGTCGCGACGGCGAAGCGGTGGATATCGGCGATGCACTCGCCAAGCCGCGCCTGCGGCTGGAGCCCGGCACGATCGTGGCGACGGCGCGCGCGGTGCTTCCCGTTTCGCCGGCGAGCGAACTGCTCGAGACGAGCGATCTGATGACGGCGGCCGGTCCGCTGATCTACGCGCGCGTACGCGCGCCTGCGTACTACGAACTGCTCGGTGCGCCGACGGCCTCGGGCGTGCGCGCGTCGCTCGCGCAAGTGCGCGCGCTCGGCGCGGAGATCACGCTGCTCGACGGTGCGATCGATCGGGTCGCCGCGCTCGCCGGCGGCGACGACGCGATCGTGGTCGCGACCGGCGCGGCGGCCGCCGCAACGGTAGAAGAAGCGGTCGAAGACGTGCGCGCGCTGGTAGCGCGGCTGCGCGTGCCACGCTTCGACGAACGCACGCCCGCGCTGCTGCTCGAGGGAGCCTTGACCGCGACGCTGGTCGCGGAGTTGCTGGCGCGCGGCGAGACGCGCCAGATCGTGGTCCGAGATCCAACCCGGATCGTACTCGCCGGCAAGACCTTCGACGGCGCGGCGCGGCGACTGTTGCTGCGGTGCGAGTATCCGCTCCGGGTCGTCGCCGTGACCGTAGCCTCGATCGGGCGGGATCGCTATTTCGAACCGGCCTCGTTCGCGCGCGCGGTCGCGCAGGCCACCGGCCTGCCGACCTTCGACGTCTATGCCGGAGCGCGGGCGGCGTGAAACACGACCTCTTCGACGAGACGACGGCCGGCGCGCTCGACGTAGCCTGGTTGTTGCGAGCGATCGCCCCGGTCGGAGAGTACGGCCGGCGCGCGAGCGGATTCGAGGTGCCGGATGCACGAGCGATCGTACGCGATGCGGCGGCGCTCGAAGCGTCGACCTTGGACGCGCTGCAGGAGGCACTGCGACGCGCGCCCGACATCGCCTCGGCGCTCGCGCGCGCGGGCGCCGGGGATGCGCTCGAAGACGCGGCCTTCCTCGAACTGCTCCGCTTCTGCGATGCGTGGCTGCGGGTGCGCGCGATTCTTGCAGCGCGGGATCGCGGGTTCGGCTCGTCCGAGGCGGTGGCCGCCTGCGAATCGCTGGTCGCTTTGCTCGAGTTCGGGCGTGCCGGCACCTACGGGTTCTATCTCGACGAGCGCTTCGATCCGGGACTCGGCGCGGTGCGCGCATTGACGCAACGCGCGCAAGCCGAGTACGATGCGGCGCGGGGCCGGTCGACCCAGGCCATCGCGCGCGCTCTCGGTCGCGGCGAGATCGGCGAGACCGAGTTCATCTTGATGCGTGCCGACGCGCCGGTCCCGTTGCCCGAGGGGCTGCGGGTCGTGCGCGAGGCGCCGACCTATCTGCTCTGCGAATGTGACTTGAGCGAAGGCGCGCTCGCCGCGCTGACGCGCCGCGACGAAGCGGATGCGACGCTCTCGCAGGCCGAACGGCGCGTGCGCGAAGCACTCTCGGCGCGCGTGCGCGAGCGGGTCGCGGCGCTCGACGCGGCGGCGACCGCGTTCGGCGATCTCGACGCGCACGTCGCGAAAGTGCGCTTCGCGCAGACGTATGCGTGCGTGGCGGCGGACGAAGCGGAGGCCGGCATAGCTTTCGACGAGGCGCGCTACTTGCCGCTGCTCGACGAGTTGGCGCGCGAAGGCCACGCGTACGCGCCGATCTCGCTCGATCTTCCGGGCGTCGCGGTCCTGACCGGGCCCAACATGGGCGGCAAGACGATCGCGTTGCGGACCTGTGGGTTCCTCGCGCTCTGCGTCGCGTTCGGACTGCCGGTTCCGGCCGCGCGCGCGCGAATCGCCCGCTTCGAACGGATCGGGTGGCTCGGCATCGCTCCCGAAAGCGAGAGCGGCGGCCTGCTCTCGTCGTTCGCCCGCGAGGTCGTGCGCCTTCAAGATATTCTTGCGCGTCCGCGCGAGCGAACGCTGGTCCTGGTCGACGAATTCGCGCGGACGACGACGCCGCAAGAGGGTCGCGCGCTGTTGATCGCATTGGTCGGACGACTGCGGGATCGTTCGGCGACCGCGCTCGTCGCGACCCATCTGGCCGGCATCGCGCAGGCGAGCGGCGTGGCCCACTATGCGATCCGCGGTCTTCGGGGCGTGCCGAACCGCCCGGCCGACGGAGATCTCGCCTCGGCCCTCGCGGCGCTGGCCGAAGCGATGGACTACACCCTGGCGGAGGTCACGGCGGCCACCCCGCCCCAGACCGACGCTCTCGCGCTCGCCGAACTTCTCGGCCTCGATTCCGCCCTGATACGAGACGCCCACAAGCACCTAGGGTAAATCGCCCCAGTAGCACGAAAGCAGGGCGAGCCATGGACCCGTTGATCATCACCTGCGCGCCGGTGGGCGCGGAGATCACACCCGACCAAACGCCCCATCTGCCCCATACGCCGGCGCGGTTGGGCGAGACGGCCCGGAAGATCCGGGAGGCCGGCGCCTCGATCGTCCACGTGCACTGCCGGAACGACGACGGCAGCAACACCCACGACGTCGAGCGTTTCCGCGAGGCCTACGCAGAGATCCGGGCCGCGAGCGACCTGATCGTCCAGTTCTCGACCGGCGGTGCGATCGGGATGACCCCGGAGGAGCGCGCCTCGGTTTTGGAACTGCGTCCCGAGATGGCGACCCTGACCTGCGGCTCGGTCAATTTCGGCGACGATATCTTCGAGAATTCGTTCCCGATCATGCGTGGGATCGCGGCCAAGCTGCGCGAGTTCGGCGTCCGTCCGGAGCTTGAGATCTTCGACAAGGGTCATCTGACCAACGCCCGGCGGCTCGCCGCCGAAGGTGCGATCGATCTTCCGCAGCACGTCGACCTGGTGCTGGGCGTCCCCGGTGGGCTGGACGCGACCGCCCAGAACCTCTGCGATCTGGTCGACGCCCTCCCGTCCGGCTGCAGCTGGTCGGTGGCCGGGGTCGGACGCCAGCAGTTGCCCCTTGCGATGGTCGCGATCGCGATGGGTGGTCACGTCCGGGTCGGCTTGGAAGATAATCTCTACTACAGCAAGGGCAGGCTCGCCACCAATGAGGAGCTGGTCGCCCGCATCGCCCGGATCTCGCTCGAGGCCGGCCGGCCGGTCGCAACGCCGGATGAAGCTCGAGAGATACTCGGCCTCGGGCCGATGCGGCGGCCGGCGCAAGGAGTACCGAGTGCTTCGGCCAACTAGCGGCGGTCCAATTACTGGCGGTCCAGTTCCGGTGGAGGCCTAGTCTCTGTTCACCTACGTCGTGCGGCGAACGCTGCAAGCGATCCCACTGCTCCTGTTGATTTCGATCATTCTCTTCGAGATCACCAATCACGCTCCGGGCGGCGCATTGGCTCCGTATCTGCAGAATCCGCACATCACGCAGGCCGACATCGTCCGCCTCAAGCACAACCTCGGTTTGGACCAGCCGGAAGCGATCCAGTATCTGAAATGGCTCTGGCACATCCTCTCGAGCGGCGACCTTGGCTGGTCGACCAGTAACTCGGAGCCGGTCCTCCAGGCGATCCTCGAGCGCATGCCTGCGACGATTGAACTGACGATCTCGTCGTTCGTCCTCGCGCTCGCCCTGGGGCTCTCGGCCGGGCTCTTCTCGGCCATCAAGCCGTACTCGCTCGGCGACTACTTCATCACGACGTTCGCGTTCTTCGGTCAGTCGATGCCGGTCTTCTGGTTCGCGTTGATGCTGCAGTTGGCGCTCGCAGTGCACGGCATTCCACTGCCCGGCGGATACCAGATCAAGCTTCCATCGGCCGGGATCTCGTACAACGACACGTTCGACCTCGGCGATCGCCTGATGCATCTGATCATGCCGGTGATCGTGCTCGCGCTCTTGCAACTCGCGCTCTTCAGCCGCTTTATGCGTTCGTCGATGCTCGAGGTGTTGAAG
>JBBRTL010000168.1:0-5060 GCA_038244445.1 Vulcanimicrobiales bacterium | reverse complement strand
TACGCGGTCTCGCCGAGGATGCTCTGGAGGAAAAGCGGCAGGATGAGGGCGGTTCCGAACAGACCGAAGCCCATGATGACGCCCATGATGTTGCCGATCGTAAACGTCCTGAAGCGGAAGACCCGGATGTCGACGAGCGGGTATTTGTCGCGCAGCGTCTTCCAGACGAACCAGACCAGCGCGACGATCGAGAGTACCGTCAGGAGGACGATCGTCGAGGACGAGAACCAGTCGTCGTGTTCTCCCCGTTCGAGCACATATTGGAGTGACGCCAGGCCTGCCGTCAACAGGCCGAGCCCGAGCCAGTCCACGCTACCCTTGACCTTCTCGATGAAGTTGGGGTTCGGGATGTAGAGCATCGTCATGATGATCGCGACGATGCCGATCGGGATGTTGATGTAGAAGATCAGCGGCCAGTTGGCGTTGTCGACGATGTATCCGCCGAGAACCGGTCCGACCGCCGGCCCGACCATCGCGCCGAGGCCGAAGATCGCCATCGCCTGGCCGCGCCGTTCGTGCGGGTACGTCTCGAACAGGATCGCCTGCGCGGTCGGCTGCAGCGCGCCGCCGCCGAAGCCCTGGATCACGCGATACGCGACCAACTGCCAGATCGAGGTCGCGGTGCCGCAGAGGATCGATGCGAGGGTGAACAGCACGAGCGATGCGGCGTAGAAGTTCTTGCGGCCGAAGTAGGCGGTCAGCCAACCGTTGAGCGGCATGACGATGACGCTTGCCAGGATGTAGCCGGTGACGACCCACGAGACTTCGTCGACCGAGGCGCCGAGGTTGCCGCCGATATTGGGGATCGCGACGTTGACGATGGTGGAGTCGATGATCGCCATGATCATGCCGAGCATCACGGTGATCGTGATCAGTGCGACGGGTTGCCCCGTGGCGTGCGCGCTGTATCGCGGGCCGCCTGCCGCCGTGTTCGATGCCATCTTCGTTCCGTCCAACCGCCTCTTCGCGGCTCTAGTTTCACTGCGACCGGCAGGGGCCCTCGCACGGGTTCTGGCGCCGAAGCGGCCATTCTCGGGCGCTTCCCAAGTCGTTGATGTGGAAGCGTAAGCATGCTAGGGTAGCCGAGTTATGGCCCACCCACACCCGTACTCCGAGGCGACCGCCGCCTTGTTCATTTCGACCGCTCCCGTCCTGGCCGTCGTCGGCCTGATGGTCGGCGAGCGCGTCGAGGCCTTCCGGCGCCGCGTCCGCCCGCCTGAGGAACCCTCGGCGGTCCTCGTGCCGAGCCTCAAACCGGTGATCGGCCTCGACTAGCCCCTCCCTGTCCTTGACGCCTGCCCGGGGGCGGGGGTATACTGTCCCCCTATGCCCCGCGGCTGGTAAGCCACTTGCGTAGAGGCGACATCCTCCAAGGCCAGGACGGAGTCGCCTTTTTGGCGTGCCACCAACCCCGGGCGCAAATTGCGCGCGCATCCTTATAATATAGAGCGAGAGAAAGCAAAGAATGGCGAAAACGACGGCTCCGAAGTCCCACGCGAAGAGCTCCGCGGGCACGAAGGGCAAGTCGAAACGTATGGACGCGCCTGTCGGCAACGGCAATGCGTCGCTAGCTACGTTCCCGATGTCCGCCGGTGCGTTCACGATCGAAACGCCGCCGGACCCTGGTTCCAAGCGCAAACGGCATTCGTTTGCGAAGATCGCGGACGTCCTCGAGATTCCGAACCTGATCGAACTGCAGAAAGCATCGTTCGATTGGTTCAAGAACGACGGCTTGGGCGAGGCGTTCGCCTCGATCAGCCCGATCAATGACTTCACCGGCAACCTGATCCTCGAGTTCGGCGAGCATTCGCTCGGCGAGCCCAAGTACACGATCGAGGAGTGCCGCGAACGCGACATGACCTACAGCGCTCCGCTGCGCGTCCGCGTCCGCCTGATCACCGCCGAGTCCGGCGAGATCAAGGGCATCCCCGATCAAGAGATCTTCATGGGCGATTTCCCGCTCATGACGGATAAGGGCACGTTCATGATCAACGGCGCAGAACGCGTGATCGTGAGCCAGTTGGTCCGTTCGCCGGGCGTGTACTACAGCCAGGACTCCGACACCAACAACCGTCCGACCTACAATACGACGATCATCCCGAATCGCGGTGCCTGGATCGAGTTCGAGACCGACAACGGTACGAAGAACGACGAGACCGAGGGTACGATCGGCGTCCGCATCGATAAGAACCGCAAGATCTACGTCTCGACGTTCATCCGCGCGCTCTCGCGCCCCGAACAGGGCTACGCATGGGAGAAGGACGAGGCGATCCTCAAGCTATTCACGGATCTCTACGAGCCGCGACGCAAAGTCGATCCGAGCCTGCCGGTCAAAGAAGAGAAGGTCTCCAAGAAGGACGAGGAGCAACGCGGCCGCGAGCGCGCACTGCGCGAGCTGTTCGACAAGCTCTTCCCGACCAAAGAGCCCGACAACTTCATCCTCAACTCGCTGATCAAAGACGACGAGATCACCACGCGCGAAGACGCGCTCAAGGAGATCTACAAGAAGCTCCGTCCGGGCGAGCCCGAGAACGCCGAAAATGCCGAGAAGCTGCTCGAGTCGTTGTTCTTCGACGACAAGCGCTACGACTTGGCGGGCGTCGGCCGCTATAAGCTCAACGGCAAGTTCCACTACCAGATCGAGAATCCGGATGTGGACGCGCGCCTGACCGAGCCGACCCTGGTGATCGACGAATACGTCGATGCCGGTCTGACCATGCCCGCGATCACGGCTCGCTGCCTGAAGCGCGACGACATGATCGCGGTCATCCGTCGCCTGATGCGCGTCGCCAACGGCACGCTCTCGAAGGACGACATCGATCACCTCGGCAACCGCCGCGTCCGTTCGGTCGGCGAACTGCTGCAGAACCAGTTCCGCGTCGGCCTGCTCCGCCTGGAGCGCGTCGTCCGCGAACGCATGACGGTTCAGGACATCGAGACGGTCACGCCGCAGGCGCTGATCAACATCCGTCCGGTGGTCGCGGCGATCAAGGAGTTCTTCGGATCTTCGCAACTCTCGCAGTTCATGGATCAGACGAACTCGCTCGCCGAACTGACGCACAAGCGCCGCCTCTCGGCCCTCGGGCCGGGCGGGCTCTCGCGCGAACGCGCCGGCTTCGAAGTCCGCGACGTTCATCACTCGCACTACGGCCGCATCTGCCCGATCGAAACGCCGGAAGGTCCGAACATCGGTCTGATCGGTTCGCTCGCGACGTTCGGACGCGTCAACCGGTTCGGCTTCATCGAGACGCCGTACCGCGTGGTCAAGGAAGGTATCGTCACCGACGAGATCCGGTACTTCACCGCGGATCGCGAAGACGAATACATCATCGCTCAGGCCAACACGCCGATCGACGCCAAGGGCGTGATCACCACCGATACGGTCATCTGCCGTTACGCCGAAGAGTACATCGAAGAGCCCGCCAAGCGCGTGCAGTTGATGGACGTCTCGCCCAAGCAGATCGTCTCGGTCGCGACCGCCCTGATCCCGTTCCTCGAGCACGACGACGCGAACCGCGCCCTGATGGGTGCGAACATGCAGCGTCAGGCCGTTCCGTTGCTCCGTCCGCAGGCGCCGATCGTCGGCACCGGCATGGAGTACCGCGCGGCTAAGGACTCGGGCGGCTGCGTCGTCGCGAACGAAGGCGGCCTGGTGACCGCGGTCGATTCGAAGTCCATCGTCGTCAAGAACGACAAGGGCGACGAGAAGGCCTACGACCTGCTCAAGTTCACGCGTTCCAACGCCGGCACGTGTATCAACCAGCGTCCGATCGTCGCCGTCGGCGAAAAGGTCGCCGCCGGTCAGATCCTGGCCGACGGCCCGTCGTCGGAAGACGGCGAGCTGGCGCTCGGACAGAACGTCCTGGTGGCGTTCCTTCCGTGGGAAGGTTACAACTACGAAGACGCGATCCTGATCAGCGAACGCATGGTCAAGGAAGATCGCTTCACCTCGATCCATATCGAGGAGTACGAATGCGAAGCCCGCGACACGAAGCTCGGGCCCGAAGAGATCACGCGCGACATCCCCAACGTGGGCGAAGACGCGCTCAAGGATCTCGACGAGCGCGGCATCGTGCGCGTCGGTGCGGAAGTCCGCCCGGAAGACATCCTGGTCGGTAAGGTCACGCCCAAGGGCGAGACCGAACTGACCGCCGAGGAACGTCTCCTGCGCGCGATCTTCGGCGAGAAGTCACGCGAAGTGCGCGACACCTCGCTCAAAGTACCGCACGGCGAAAAGGGCAAGATCATCGACGTCAAGGTGTTCTCGCGCGAGAACGGCGACGAACTCTCGCCCGGCGTGAACCACCTGGTCCGCGTCTACGTCGCGCAGAAACGCAACATTCTGCAAGGCGATAAGATGGCCGGACGTCACGGCAACAAGGGCGTCATCGCCAAGGTTCTGCCCGAAGAAGACATGCCGTACCTGGAAGACGGTTCGCCGGTCGACATCGTGCTCAACCCGCTCGGCGTTCCCTCGCGTATGAACCTCGGCCAGATCCTCGAGACCCACCTCGGCTACGCTGCCAAGATGCTCGGCATGGACGTCGCGACCCCGGTGTTCGACGGCGCGCACGCCGAAGATATCGAAGATTGGCTCCAGGACGCGGGCCTCGCGCCCGACGGCAAGACCTGGCTGCGCGACGGTCGCACCGGCGATCGCTTCGGCCGCCCGGTCACGGTCGGCATGATCTACATGCTCAAGCTCGCGCATCTCGTCGACGACAAGATCCACGCGCGCTCGACCGGCCCGTACTCGATGATCACGCAGCAGCCGCTCGGCGGTAAGGCGCAGTTCGGCGGCCAGCGCTTCGGCGAAATGGAAGTCTGGGCGCTCGAAGCCTACGGCGCGGCGTACACGCTGCAAGAACTCTTGACGGTCAAGTCCGACGACGTCGTGGGCCGCGTCAAGACCTACGAAGCGATCGTCAAGGGCGAGAACGTTATGGAACCGGGCGTTCCGGAATCGTTCAAGGTCTTGATCAAGGAGTTGCAGTCGCTCGCACTCGACGTGAAGGTCCTGACGGATCGCCACGAAGAGGTCGAAGTCCGCGGCAGCATCG
>JBBRTL010000167.1:0-5062 GCA_038244445.1 Vulcanimicrobiales bacterium | reverse complement strand
GCCGAGTACATCGGCGGGATCTGGAGGATGCGTCCGGTGCATCCGGCGACGGCCGACTGCAGGCGCTTCTCCCAGTCGTGCGGGACGGGCGCTTCGGCGAGGGTCGCGCCGACCGCGTCGCCGCTATCGGTCGAACGCCCGAGCACGAGCGTGCACGCATACGCCTTGCGCTGATCGGTCAGCAACGGGATCAAACGCGTGGCTTTGCCGATCGCGATCGGCAGGACGCCGGCGGCCTGTGGATCGAGCGTGCCGAGATGCCCGACCGCGATCTTGCGATCGCCCGAATAGGTACCGTAGATACGGCGTAAGCGCGCGACGATCTGGGCCGAGGTCGGGCCGGCCGGCTTGAAGACGTTGACGAAGCCGAGCATGCTCACGCCGGTAGATCGAAGCGCAGTTCTTTGCGCAGGGCGCCGATGACGCCCGAGAGCCCGCCGAGCGCGACGATGATGACCGCCGCGACGCCAAACGAGAGCACGCCCGCGAGCGCCCAGACGAGGGCGAGCACGCCGCCGAGCGTCATCATGCCGTAGCCGATGCGGGTGAAGGTCGCGGCGGGGAACTTCGCCGCGAGCAGCCAGGAT
This sequence comes from Vulcanimicrobiales bacterium, assembly GCA_038244445.1. Classification (GTDB taxonomy): domain Bacteria; phylum Vulcanimicrobiota; class Vulcanimicrobiia; order Vulcanimicrobiales; family Vulcanimicrobiaceae; genus JALYSX01. Next base: position 4,475 of record JBBRTL010000167.1, on the reverse strand, counting down.
GCGGCAGCCCCGAAGAGCACCAGGAACGCGCCCGCTACGACGGTCATGATCGTCGGCTTACAGACCTTCCGCGACGAGCGCGGCGTCGACGCCGGCGATCGCTTCGGCAAGCGTTCCGGGATAGGTCAGGCCGGAGGCGCGGAAATGGCCGCCGCCACCCAAACGTGCGGCCGCGGCCTGCACGTTGACGCGACCGCTCGAACGTAGGCTCGCGCGGACTTCGCCGTCGAACGCCTTGAAGAGGACCGCGACTTCGACGTTCTCGATCCCGCGCAGCACGTTGACGACGTCTTCGATATCTTCGCCGTCGCCGCCGGTGGCCGCGAGCATCGGCTCGTCCACGTACGAGTAGCAGTAGCGGCCATCGTGCCCGAACTGCATCGCATCGAGCACCTTGCCGAGTAGGGCGAGCGCGGCCGGGCGTTTGTTCGAGAAGATCTCCTCGGTGATCTGTTCTTTATCGGCGCCGCGACGGATCAACTCGGCCGAGAGTTCGAGGACCTCGGGCGTCGTGTTGCTGTGCATGAAGCCGCCCGTATCCGTCATGATCGTGGTCAGGATGCAGGTCGCGATATCTTTGTCGATCTCGACGTCGAGTCCGCGCAGCAGGTGCATCAGGGTCGTGCCGGTCGAACACTCGGTCGGGAGCACGTAGTTGAACGCGCCGAAGTGGGTGTTGCCGAGGTGGTGATCGATGTCGAGCACGTTCGCCCGATCGATCTTGGGCAGATACTCGCCGGCCCGCCCCGAATCGCTCATATCGCAGAAGACCCAGAGTGCGTCGGCCGGCAGATCGGCGGGTAGCTCGCGCGCCACCCGATCGCTCTCGGGTAGGAACCGCAGGTTGCGCGGCACCGGATCCTGCTGGAAATAGTTGACCCGCTTGCCGAGCCGGCCCAGCGCGACTCCGAGCGCGAGCCCGGCACCGAGCGTATCGCCGTCGGGTTTGACGTGCGAGACCATCACGAAATGCTCGCGCTTGCGTAGTTCGGCGACGACCTCTTCGGTCGTCGAGTTCTTCACGTCGCTCTGGATCATGCTTGTCCCTCGGCCTCGGTCTCGGCGATCGGCGGAGCGGTGGCCGTGCGGGCCGCATCCTCGCGCATGGTTCGAGCGAGTTCGATCGCGCGTTCGGCCGAACGGTCTTCGACGAAGGTCAGTTCGGGCGTGTAGCGCAGGTCGATGCGATGCCCGAGTTCGCCGCGCAGGAAACCGGAGGCGTGTTCGAGTGCATCCATCGTCTGACGCGCCACGTGCCGGTCGCCGATCACGGAGACGAACACCTTGGCGTGTTTGAGGTCGTCGGTCACTTCGACCCGCGTGACGGTCGCGAACCCCAAGCGGGGATCGCGCAGTTCCGTCGAGAGCAGCGTTCCGAGGATCCGCTGCATCTCGTGATCGATCTTGGCCAATCGCTGTTGCTTCATGGTGCCTACCCGACCGGAAGTTCCGCCGCCACCTTCTCGATGACGAACGCTTCGATGATGTCACCCTCTTTGAGGTCGGCGAAGCGCGCGATCTGGATACCGCACTCGTAGCCCTCGGCGACTTCCTTGACATCGTCCTTGACGCGACGGAGCGATTCCATCTCGCCCGTGAAGACGACGACCGAGTCGCGTAACACGCGGACGTTCGCGCCGCGGACGATCTTGCCGTCCTTGACGTAGCAACCGGCGATCGTACCGACCTTGCTGACCTTGAAGATCGCGCGGACTTCGGCGTGACCGTAGACGGTCTCGCGTTCGATCGGCGCGAGCATGCCCGTCATGGCCTTCTTGAGGTCGTCTTCGATGTTGTAGATGACCTGATAGAAGCGCAGGTCGACGCCTTCGTTCTCGGCCAGACGTTTGACCGTCTCGTCGGGCCGGACGTTGAAGCCGATCAGCACGGCGTTCGACGCGCTCGCGAGGTTGACGTCGTTCGGCGATATCGCACCGACGCCGCCGTAGATCACGCGGATCTCGACTTCTTCGCTCGAGAGTTGCTCCATACGCGGACGGAGCGCTTCGAGCGAACCCTGACCGTCGGCCTTGACGATGATGTTGAGCGTCTTCTTGCCTTCGGTCGGCATCGCCATGAACGACTCGAGCGAGACCTTGGTCGCGCCACCGTCTGCGATACGGACGTCGCGACGACGCGAGGAACGCTTCTGGGCGGCTTCGCGTGCGACGCGTTCGTCCGAGACGACCAACAGCGTGTCGCCGGCGGACGGAACGTCGGAGAGACCCATCACTTCGACCGGAATCGAAGGACCGGCTTTCTTGACCTGCTTGCCCTTGTCGTCGATCAGCGCGCGGACCTTACCGAAGGTGCCGCCGACGACGACGACGTCGCCGACGCGCAGGGTGCCGTTCTGGATGAGCACGGTCGCGACCGCACCGCGGCCCTTGGAGAGTTGAGACTCGATGACGATACCGGACGCGCGGCGGTTCTTGTTCGCCTTGAGATCCTGGATGTCGGCTTCGAGCAGCACGGTCTCGAGCAGTTTGGCGATACCGTCGCCGGTCTTGGCGGAGACGGGTACCATCTCGATGTTGCCGCCCCAATCGACGGCCTGCAATCCGAGTTCGGCGAGCTGCTGCTTGATGCGATCCGGATTGGCATCCGGCCGATCCATCTTGTTCATCGCGACCACGATCGGCATCTTGGCGGCCTGCGCGTGCGAGACGGCTTCGCGCGTTTGCGGCATCACGCCGTCGTCGGCGGCGACCACCAGGATGGCAACGTCGGCGACTTTGGCGCCGCGGGCGCGCATGGCGGTGAACGCTTCGTGTCCCGGCGTATCGATGAACGTGATCTCGCGATCGTTCTGCTTGACGGTGTAGGCGCCGATCTTCTGGGTGATACCGCCGGCTTCGCCGCCGGCCACGTTGGCGCTCCGGATCCTGTCGAGCAGCGACGTCTTACCGTGGTCGACGTGGCCGAGAACGGTCACGACCGGCGCGCGCGGCGTCATCAGTTCGGGCTTGTCTTCTTCTTGCTCGACGGTGACTTCTTCGCCGGCTTCTTTGACGACGGCGTTGAAGCCGAACTTCTTGGCGATGCCGATCGCGATGTCCGAGGAGATGTTCTGATTGATGGTCGCCATCGTACCGGTTTTGAAGAGTTCGGTGATGACGTCTTTGACCGGCACGATCATCGAGGTCGCGAGTTCTTGGACCGTCAGGAGGTCGGGGATCTCGATCGCTTCGAGCTGACGCTGCGGAGCCGGCTGGGCCGCCTCCTTGCGCTTACGCTGCCGCTCTTTCTCGAGCAGCATCTCGGTCTCGCGGTCTTTCTTCGAGAGCGATTTGTCTTCGCCGGCGCGGCGACGGTCGCCGGGACGCCCGCTGCCCGACGAGGGCGACGGCGCGTTGGTCGGATCGGTCGGGCCGGCCGTCATCGGACGCTGACCGGGGGCGAGCGGGCGGAACGGACCGTTGCCGACCGGACGCTGGCCGGTGGCGGGCGTGAGCGGGCCGTTGCCGCGCGCGATCGGCGCACCGGGCTTGGCGGCCTGACCGGGCATCGCCATGCCGGGGCGCGGCGAGACGCCCGGGCGACCTGGCATGCCGGTCTTGGGGCCGGGCTCGGCGGATGCGGTGGTGGTCGGGGCCGGTGCCGGACGGCGGATCGAGGACTGGCCGGCCGGAACCGGCTTCAGCCGGACGATCGGTGCGTCGACGACCGGGGGCCTGGGAGTCGGGCGCGGCTTCGGCGCGACGGCTGGGGGCGCGGCCTGGACGGCCGGCGGCGCTTCGGGTTCGGCGGGCGGTGCAACGGCGACCGGGGCGGGTGCAGCCTCGGCGACGGGTGCGGCTTCGGCAATGGCCGGAGCGCCGGCTTCGACGGGCGCGGGCGCTTCCGCGACGGCGGAAGCCGCGGCAGCCGCGGCAGCCTTGGTGACCTTGGCGACGCGCGGAACGGCGGCACCGGTGACCGGCTTGAGCTGGGTGATCGGCGCTTCGGGGGCGGCCGGCTTGGGCGCCGGCGCGGCCTTCTTCGCCGGCTTGGCAGCCTCGACGGGCGGCGCAACGGCGGGCGGCGCGGCAACGGCCTTGGCCGCAGCGGGGGCTGCGGGAGCTTTCTTGATCAGGGTCTTGCGGACCGCATCGGCGATGGCGTCCGGCACGACGCTCAGGGCGTTCTTCGCCTCGACCCGTCCGGGCAGGCGATCGTTGAAGAACGTGATGAGGTCTTTCGAGGTGAGCCCGACTTCTTTTGCGAGCTCATAAATTTTGACTTTACCGGTGGCCAAGGTCTGCTGTATCCCCTTCAAATCGGCGCCGCGCGCTCACGCGCGAGCCCCGATGCGGGTCCGCGCAGTTACCTAGCGATCGCGCCTCGGGCGCGGCCGCACACTCCGCAGGGCAAGCCCTTACGAAGCATGGTCGTTTTTATTCATCGCTGTTGGTGGTCATTGTTATTATTACCTGAAGAACGCCGTTTCGACACCGACGGCCGCAAGGCCCGGGTGTCGTTTGTTTTTTATTGCG
>JBBRTL010000166.1:0-5100 GCA_038244445.1 Vulcanimicrobiales bacterium | reverse complement strand
TCGGGCTCGGCTTCGCGCCGGCCGGCTGGGATGCGCTGCGCGACGTTCTGGCCGAGGCCGGGGTCGATCCGCAGATCGCCGAACGAGCGGGCCTGCTCAAACCGAGCCAGCGCGGCGGCTGGTACGATTTCTATCGCGACCGGTTGATGGTCCCGACGTACGCGACGACCGGCGAGGTGATCGCCTTCGGCGGGCGCGCGCTCGGCGACGAAGAGCCGAAGTATCTGAACACCGCGACCACGCCGGTCTACACCAAGGGCGAGCATCTCTTCGCGCTCAACGTCGCCAAGCGCGCGACCCAGAAAGAGAAGACGCTGATCATCGTCGAGGGCTACCTCGACTGCATCGCACTGCATCAGGCCGGTTTCGAGAACGCGGTCGCCGCGCTCGGCACGTCCTTCACCGACGAGCAGGCCGCCCAGGTGCGCAAGTATGCGGAGAACGTGTTCCTCTGTTTCGATGGCGACAGCGCCGGGACGGCGGCCACCTTCAAGGCGATCGACATCGCGACCAGGGTCCTCGAGCATGCCGGTCGATCCGTCCGGATCGTCGGTCTCCCGAAGGGCGAAGATCCCGATTCGTACGTGCGCGAACATGGCGCCGAAGGCTTCCGGCGCTTGCTTGCGGACGCCAAGCCGTCGATCGAGTTCAAGCTCGATCCGCAGATCGACCGGTTGAAAGGACGATTCGATTCGCCCTCCGCGATCGCGCGCACGGCCGAGCAGATGATCCGCGAGATGACGCCGCGCGAAGAGTGGGATCGTTGGCGCGTCTACGTAGCCGGTCGCCTAAAGGTGAACGTAGACGACCTTCGGAATAGCCGCTTCTTCGCGAATGGTGCGAATTTCGTCCCGACCTACGGTTCGGCCGGCGTCGCCGGAAGTCGCCACGTGGCTGCGGGTGCGCAGCCTCAATCGTTCGAGCGCGAGGTGCTTTCGGTCGTCGTGGAAGAACCGGCGCTCGCTGCGGAGTTCGCCGATCGCATCGACGCCGACCGCTTCGCCAACGAGGTCTACCGTTCGATCTTCCGACGGATCGCCGAGTCGGCCGGGCGCGTTCGAGAGACGGGCGATCTCTACGTGCTCTTCGCGGAGGATCCGGGCGCCCTGGAAGTGCTGACCGATCTCGGTCGCCGGGACCGCAGCAAGACCCGGCAGTACGGAGATGCCACCGAGCGGCGGGCGCATCTCGACCGGGTGGTCGAGCGTCTGCAACTCGACGACCTGAGAAGACGTTATGACGAGTTGTCCCGCGCGATCGATCAGGTCTACGACGCCGGGCAACCCGTCCCGGACGAGTTGCGCAGCGAATTCGACACGCTCAAGGCAAGATTAAAAGGGTGATTCGTTAATAACTACGGTCATAGACTCCGATGAAAGGGGGTGAGAAGCAAGAATGGCACGCAAGAAAAGTACCGCAGCCGCGACGGTTGAAGCCGCGCCGCTGACATATGAAGATATCAAGAAACGTCTGATCGCGACCGGGAAGAAGCGCGGCTCGATCTCGGAAGACGAGATTTCGCGCATGTTCGAGACCCTCGAAGATTTTCTACCCGAGATGCGCGACGATCTCGATGAAGAGCTGGTCGCCCTCGGTATCGATGTCGTCGACGAGCCCGTCGAGACCAAAGGCGAGGTCGAGGAGAGCGAGCCCGATCCGATTCCCGACAATATGTCGCTGGACGATCCCGTCCGCATGTATCTCAAGGAGATCGGGCGCGTTCCGCTGCTCTCGATGGACGACGAAAAGCGTCTCGCGATGGCGATCGAAGCCGGCGACGAAGAGAAGAAGAAGAACGGCTCCGCCGACTCGGCGATCGTTACGCACGGTCTGGATGCGAAACGCCAACTCACCGAAGCGAATCTTCGCCTGGTCGTATCGATCGCGAAGAAGTACGTCGGCCGCGGCATGCTGTTCCTGGACCTGATCCAAGAGGGCAATCAAGGCTTGATTCGTGCGGTCGAAAAGTTCGACTACCGCAAGGGCTATAAATTCTCGACGTACGCGACCTGGTGGATCCGTCAGGCGATCACGCGCGCGCTCGCCGACCAGGCCCGCACCATCCGTATTCCGGTCCACATGGTCGAGACGATCAACCGCCAGACCAAGGTCTCGCGCCAGCTCCTCCAGGAACTCGGCCGCGAACCTACGGTCGACGAGATCGCGGCCGCGATGGGTCTCACGCCCGAGAAGGTCCGCGAGGTCATGAAGATCTCGCAGGAGCCGATCTCGCTCGAGACGCCGATCGGCGAAGAAGAAGACTCGCATCTCGGCGACTTCATAGAGGACCAAGAAGCGATCGCTCCGGCGGAGGCCGCCTCGGTCATGCTCCTCAAGGAGAAGATGGCGGACGTGCTTCAGAACCTGACCGAGCGCGAGCGCAAGGTCTTGGTCCTGCGCTTCGGGCTCGAAGACGGCCACCAGCGGACGCTCGAGGAGGTCGGACAGGAGTTCGGCGTCACCCGCGAGCGGATCCGTCAGATCGAGGCCAAGGCGCTGCGCAAACTTCGTCACCCTTCGCGCGGCAAGGCCCTCAAGGACTATTGGAGCAACGAGTAGTTTTACCCGGCTCGCACGGGTCGGGCACAAACCTCGCGTCGCAAGCGTTAGCCCCTAACGTATGAACCTCGCCGCCGCCGTCCTGATCTTGGCCCTGATTCCGCCGCCGGTCGTTTCGACCGCAGGCCCGACCAGCAGCCCCTCGCCCGATGCCGGGTCGTCGCTTCACGTGATCGCGACCGTCAAATCCAATCCGTACTGTACGTCGATGGTCGACCATTTCAATGGCGCGCTTCGCCCGATGATCGCCAACGACTACGCTCTCGACCGCGTCGACGATCAGTTGATCGACCTCAAGGACGTTTGGAACGGTCCCAACTTCGCGCAGAAGTTCACGACCGTGCGCGTAAAATTGGTCGCACTCGTGGGTGCCATGCAGAAGCGTCTGCCCGTTCTCCAAGACGAGATCAACAAGCTCCGTCGCGGCGAAACGTTGACCAAAGACCCGATCGAAGCGCAGAAGAATCATCGGCTGGCAGAGAAGATGCAGCTCGCCTACAACAAGCAGTTCCAACTCACGAACGACTTGCTCGCGCTCGCGCAGAACATGATGCAGTACAACCAGTTCGAGGGCGTCCACCCGCTGAACGGTCAGGACAGCGAGACGCAGTCGATGCCGGACGATATGAAGGACATGAAGTCCTATCTCAAGTTCGACGGTCAACGCGACGTCATCCGCAGTGCCGAAAGCGACGCCGGCGACATCGCCTACGACATCGCGACCACCCACTGCGGCAAATAGAAAAGGCCTGAGGAGCGCGACGGACGTTATTCGCTCATCTTTTCGGCGTTGGCGCTCGGATGGACATCGGGGTTCATATCGGCGAACGCGCCCGACGGGTTGGGTTTGACCCAGACGATCAAGTCCCAGATGGCGGGGAAGATAAACACGTGCGTGACCTGATCGTCGTCTTTGACGAGGCCGAGTTTGGCGATCGTCGCGGCGTCCGGTGCGGTCAGACTCCCACCGGCTGCGACGAACTTCTTCACGCTGGTCGCCTTACCGTAGACGGTCGTGCCGTTCTCCGCGTAGACGTAATGCACGTGCGGGCGGAAGTGATCCCAGCGGGCCGGCATCACGCCCCATAGGTTCGGCGCGCTCGGTCCGTCCGGCTGCGAAAAATCGGCGCCGAGCAGGTTGCCGTTCACGTCGAACCAGAGCTGGCTCGGGTGATGGATGTCGCTCGTCCACTGGGTATTCGCGTACGAGATCGCGCCGGTGTTGTCTTCGTTCGTGTAGCGGAAGTAACCGGCAGCTTCGGCGGCCGCGGGATTGGGAAAGCGCGCGTTCAGATCCTTTTGGATGGCGGTGATGAAAGCGACCTCGGCGCCTTGCGGTTGCGGCGAGAGTTTGGTCGCGGCGAACGCGCCGGAACCGGCGATCAAGAACGCGGCCAACGCCGCGATCGCGACGATGCGATGCTTCACGGGAGACTCCTCCTGTAGTGGCAGCAGCAGTGGGTGACGGAGTGGGTGACGGAGTGGGTGTGTCGGTGGGTTCGGGCGTGACCTGGAAGACGGTCGGTCGCGCATTCGGCTTGAGGTTGGGCGCCGTCGCGAACGGTATCGGCTTGAAATCGCCGATCGGCGCGATCGACGGCATCGAGATCGGTTTCGGCGTTGCGACGGCGACCTCGCCGTTGGCGTCGATGCTGACGGTGCCGAGCGTGCGCGTCCGGACCATCGAGCCCGCCGGAATGGTGACGTTGCGCCCGCGCCGGAGTGCGCGATAGATGATGTGCCCCGGGATGAAGATGTCGCCGATCGTGTCTTCGACCCCGACCGTCGCTTCGTGCCCGGCGGTGACGTTTTCGGTCAAGTGCGAGTACGGTGCCCGCAGCGGCAGCCGGCTGCCGTCGCTCAGCACGAGCGGCTCGATCGAGATGTCGACGTAGCCGTAGACGTCGCCGGCCTTGGCGCCTTGCGATCCGATGATGTCGATCGAGACGGGCGTGCCGGCCGGCGCTAGAGTCTTGGTGCCGATCACGAGCGCGTCGCGCAGATGCGCGCGGGCGACCTGATTGCGTTGCGAAATGGCGGAGCCGATCGCATCGTCGAGCACGAGCATCACGCTCGAATCGTAGGGCAGAAGGTTGGCCGCGGTCGTGCCCGGCGGCGGCGATTCGGTCGGCGTTTCGCGCGTACGCGGCGGCGGGGTCGGCACCGGCACGGCACTCGATGGCGCACCGAACGGCAACGTCAAAGCGAACGTCAAGACGACGACCGCGCCCCAGATAATTTGATTGCGTTTCACGCCCATCTCCGTTTCAGGCTTCGCCGTGCCGTGGCCCAGCCTTCTTAAAACGACGGGTAGCGAAGGAATCGTGACCGCCCGCCATACAACCTGAGAGTCGCCTTAGGAGGATCGGAATGAAATGGTTCGGCGCGCTCGCGGTTGCGAGCCTCGCGATGACGCTTACGACCGCCGCCTCGGCTCAGACGCCGCCCGACCCGTACGCCCGGATCCTCACCCTCGAAGCCACCCGGAGCCTCGGCAACGGCGAACTCGCCGCGGATCTGAACGGCTCCGATCTGGTCCTG
>JBBRTL010000165.1:0-5118 GCA_038244445.1 Vulcanimicrobiales bacterium | reverse complement strand
GGCCACCGTCTTGGTGCCGGCCAGGACCGGAGCTTGGCCGGTCGCACCGGGTTGCCCGGCCCGCACGAGCGCCGGATCGGTCGCGTAGGTCGGGGTCTGTAAGAACGCCGCCGGCGTCGAGAGATATTCGATTCCGTACCAGCCCGCCCAGCCGACCACGATGGCGAAGAAGACCCAGGTCCAGACCGGAACCGGGCCGGACGATTCCGCCCGGACGACATCGAAGGGTTCGTCCGAACCGAACGCGTTGATGTCGAGCGCGAGCGAGCCGCGCACGCGCGCGCCCGCGCGCAGACCGGTGACGGTGATACCGGGACCGTTCGCGACGGTGAACGGGATCGTGCGAACGCCGACGTTGCCGATCGAATCGATCGCGGAGATCCGGAGCACGTGATCGCCGTCGCGCATCGCAGCGGTATCGATCTCGACGTGCGCGGGCGGCTTGTAGGTGCAGAGCGGCTCGATCGCATCGTCGAGATAGACGCTGATCGAGACGGGCGCTTCGGGCCCCACGCTTTCGCCGTGCATCAGCGGTCGCTCCGCAGGATCGCATTCTTGGGATGATGCGGATCGTTCTCGCCCGGGCGGATCATCCAGTAGATGGAGATCACGATCGTCCACACGGTCACGATCGCACCGACGATCGCGATCGTCCAGCCGATCGGATCGTGCGGGGCTGCGGCCATCTGCATACCGTTCACGGCGTGGGCGCCTTTCCGAGCGGGACCTGCTTGAGTTCGGAGAGATACCGAACCAGGTCTTGAGCGCTTTGCTTCGCTACGACGACGCCACCGGGCGGCGCAAAACCGGGGGGAAGTACGACCGTGACGTCGCCGGGGTCGGCCTTGGCCTTGACCTCGAAGAGCCACGGATACCGCGGCATGATCGAATCGTGGACGACCGACCGCGGATCGTAGAGGTGGATGTACTGCCAGACCGCGCTCGATTGCCGGTTGCCGATATTGGTGAGATCGGGACCGTTGCGATGATCGCCGAGCAGTTCGGGCGTATCGTAGGCGTAGTCACCGGCGACCGAAGCGCGTCCGAATACCGCGTCCTGCTTAAGCGGGCGTACGTTCTGGGTGTGACAGTATTCGCAACCCTCGCTCACGTAGATCGCGCGACCGCGCTGGGCCGCTTCGGAGTACGGATGTTTTCCGGGCGTTGGCGGCGTGCTCGAGAGTACGATGCCGGGGATGGTCCCCATGGCGATCGCGAGCGTTCCGTAGATCAGCGTGATCGCGGCGATCAGCGCCCAGACGTTGTTCATGCCGCGGTTCATGGCGTCACCGCCTTGCGCGCGGACGCCTCGTAGTTGCCGCCCTCGTTCGAACCGCCGAGCGTCATCAGCCAGACGTTGTATGCGAACACGACGTGCGCGAGAAACATCAACGTACCGGCGACCGCGCGGCCGGCCCAATATGGCGCCGCCGCGTCGACCGAGGCGATGAACGGATCGCCCTGCGCCCAGGTCATCCCTTGCAACGTGCCGGCGACCGAGAGCGAGAGGACGTAGAAAGTCACACCGATCGTCGCGAACCAGAAGTGGAGCCCGGTGAAAAGCGCGTTCGGCTGCTTGCCGGTCGCGCGCGGGAGGAGTGCGTAGATCACGCCCCACGCGATGAACGTGACGAACCCGTACATGGTCGCGTGCGAATGCCCGATCGTATAGTTGGTGAAATGCCAGATCGTCTGGAGACTTCGAAAGGCTTCGACCGTCCCTTGCGTGGAGCCGAGGAAGTAATACGCGACGCCGACGGCGATGAACGGCAGGCTATAGGAGCGTCGGATCGTCTCCCAGTGTCCGCGCATGGTGAGAAAGAAGTTGGCGGACCCGGACCAGACCGGCACCAGCATGCCGACGCTGAAGACGATCGCGAGGGTTTGGAACCACCAGGGAAGGGGTGAGAACTCGAAATGATGCGCGCCGATGATCGGATAGAAGATCAGGTTCGTCCAGAACCCGAGCACGCCGAGCGCGTACGAATAGATCGGCCGGTTGAGCGTCTTCGGCAAGGCGTAATAGGTGACGCCGAGCGCGAGCAACGTGAACCACATGCCGACCGCGTTGTGCATGAAGAAGCCTTGGACCGCGACCTGCCCGAGGCCGACCTGATACCATGGAACGACCGCGACCAGGCTCAAGATCAACGTGCAGATGAAGGCGCCGATCGTATACCAGTTCGAGATATAGATCTCGCGATCGATCCGATGGGCGACGGTCCGCACGATCGTGGTCCCTGCCAGCGCCACGGCCAAAAGAAAGATCAGCTTGATCGGTAGCAGCCACTCACGATATTCCTGATCGCCGTCGTTGAAGCCAAGATCCAACGCGACCGTGCCGGCCACCGCCGCGACGTTGAAGCAGAGCAACGAGAGCCAGGCGAGCCGCTTGCCGACGATCGCGACGCCGGACGTGCGTGCGGCGACGTAGATCGCGGTTCCGACGAGCGCGATCGAGGCCCAACCGTAGAACGTATCGTTGGTATGGATCGCGCGCAACCGCCCGAACGAAAGGAACGGGCTGGTGGCCAGATCCGGATACGGAAACTTGAAGCTGAGGAGCAGGCCGACCGCGGTTGCGAGGAGCAGCCAGAACGTCGCCGTGAGGGTGAACGCCGAGAAGATCGCGGCATCCTCGGGCTCACTGGCGTCGCGAGTCAGTCGAGCTTCTACGCTCATGCAGTATCCTTTCGACAGTTACCGGATCGTCTGGAACGACCCCATCGCGCCCAGATCGGCATCCCCGAAGGAGTGCGTCACGAAGGGATAGTGCCCTGCTTGGCGCGCCGTGAACTGGGCGACCGGACCGTCACCGCGATAGTTTCCGTGAGGAACGCGTCCGCCGCAGATTTCATAGGCGTATCGTACCAAATACGGCCGCCCTGCGCGCGTAGACCGCATTGACCGCAGTCGCGAGGAAGGCGAGAAGGCCGGCCCCGGCGGCTACTTCGAGGGCGAGCGGCGCGTTCGCGCAGAGCGCGTATGCCCCGGCGAGTGCGGCGAACTGGTAGAGCGCGAACGTCGTCCAACTGATCGGGGTGCAGAGCACGGCTCCGGGACGCGTCTCATCATCTTCGCCGCGCAGCGTCGTCAACAGAACGCGGACGCCGATGTGGTGCATGTGTGCGAGGATGGCGCTCCCGATCCAACCGATCAATGCGACGAAGATCCCGGCAGGCGCGAACGGTGCGCCGAACGCCGATGCGAGCAGGAGGGTCGCTGCGACGATCGCCCAGATCGCGCCGGCGGCCATCCATGCCTGCGGCGGTCGATGCGCGACGGTCGCGCGACCGAGGACGTCGAGGATGTCGGCGGCGTAGGCGATCGTTCCGCTCAGGATCAGCGCGGATCCGACCACGACGACGAGCGGGAGGCGGGCCGCCGCGCCGGTCGCTGCGATCACCGTGCCGGCCAGAACGAGGCTCGAGCTTGCGATGTGCAGCGCGAGCGAGCGGGAACGCGCACCTGCGATCGGGCCCAGGGTGCGTCCCGAGACGCCGAACACCAGGAGCGTCAGCCAACCCCCGATGCCGAGCAATGCATGCGCCTGCGGAGTGCCGACGAGGAGCGCCGGCCAGAGTCGCCCGCCGAGCGCGTAGGTGAAGCTCGCACCGAGGATCGCGGTCAGGAGCAGAGCGCAGAACGTGATCGAGAAGGCGCGCGCGATCGCGCGGCCGGCGCGTTCGCCGCGCAGGGCGATCGCGAGTGGTTGGGCCATCGCGAGCGTGTAGACGACGAGCGTCGCGAGGATGACGGTGCCGGCGACCTGCAAGAGCGGGATCGATCCGAGCCAGAACCCGAGCGAGAGCGCGAGTGCGGCGATCGGGAAGACGAGCGTGCAGGTGCGGGCGGTCGCCTGCCACGGTCCGCTCCACTCGACATCGAGAAACGTGGGAAGCGCGAAGAAGATCACCGCAAGCGCGATCGTGCCGATCCATCCGAGCGCGACCAGATGGACCCAGGCGAGGGATAGTAGCGACGCGTCGGGTAGGCCGGTGCGCGCGATCGCGAACAGCACGACCCACGAGAGGCCGAACGAACCGAGACCGCAGACGAGCGGCAGCGGCGGGATCCACCCCTTCACGCGGAGGGTTCGCGGAAATAGGCGGCGTTGATCTCGACGAACGGTTCCCATTTCGGCGGGACGTCCGCCTCGGCGAAGATCGCCTCGACCGGACAGGCGGAGACGCAGGCGCCGCAGTCGATGCAGACGGCCGGATCGATGTAGAGCATCTCGTCGGCATCGGTGCCCTTGATACAATCGACCGGGCAGACGTCGACGCACGAACGATCCTTAGTCCCGATGCACGGTTCGGTGATGATATAGGGCATACGTCAAGCATAGCAAGGATCGGAGTTTCCGGACATTGACCACGGACATTGTTCGGTCGGCGACCGTCCGGGCAGTGGCCCGAGCACGGCGTTGGCTAAACGTCCAGGTGCGAGATTGACGTTCTGCGACCTCTGCGGGCAGGGGCGGGCAGGGCCTCGCCGAACCAGGTCCGCCGTCCCTTTTGCGCCGACGTAGCTCAGTTGGTAGAGCAGCTGATTCGTAATCAGCAGGTCAGCGGTTCGAATCCGCTCGTCGGCTCCAGTTCGAAAGCCCGTCATTCCTAGCGAATAGCGGGTTTTTGCAATTTCATGCAGCCTTCGTTTTTGGCCGATCATGGTCGAGTCATGGTCGACGATCCAAACAACATCGTGCCAACTGACCTGCCGTGAAGAAGGCGATCGCTCAGGAAGTCCATCGTCCATATTTCGTTGGGCCGCGTCGCTCGCTGTAACGCCTGGCCGCGAACGTACTTTGCGCAACTCCGCCGCCGGCGACGCGCGATCTGCGCCTCGGTGAACTTGCTCTTGCGCATGGGGCGGATCTCCTACTGCCCTCTTGGGCGGAAATCCGCAGCTATGCCTGGCGCCCGATTCAGGACCCATCCCAATGCTCGCGCGCAATGGCCGCCCGATCGTGTCGCTCGTCCCCGCACCGTTCGACCACGAGAAAGCGCGAGCGGCCATCGCATGGATTTTCAAGAACCGGCCGCGGAAGCCGCTCGGCGATCTCACGATTCGCGACCTCATTGACGAGGGCCGAAAATATTGATCGTCCTTGATGCG
>JBBRTL010000164.1:0-5162 GCA_038244445.1 Vulcanimicrobiales bacterium | reverse complement strand
TCGGCTTCCTCACCCCGCGGGAGTTCGCGGACAAATCGAAAAAGCACCACACCTCACAACTATCAGCGGCCTGAAATTGCCTTACGCGTCACGCCGGACCCCCTCGCCCGAGCGCCGCAGACACCGGATACGAGCGGTACGGTGGCCCGGACGAGGCATCGCTCTCGTGCAGGGTGCCGTGGTACGTGAAGATCACCGGCTTCGATACTTGGTGCGCACACGCGCCAAGCACGATGACCGCCAGCGCCACGATCGATAGGCGCCGCTTTACTCCCACGGTGATCTCCTCACGGATCGACGTTGAGGGCGATCCTGGTCGCGCGATCGGCCCGGGCGCGAGGGACGATGCCTTCCCGGATGGCTTCGCGCAGCGCGCGGGCCCTGGTAGTCTTGAGCATGATGCGGTAGCGCCACTCGTTGTTCAGCCGCGCGATCGGATAGGGCGCGGGTCCGAGGACTTCGCACAGCCCGGTGGCTTCTAGGATCTTCGTGTACGCTGCGGCGGCGTCGCTCGTGACGACCTTGTCGCGGCCGATCACGCCGAGATAGATCAGGCGCGAGGCCGGCGGATAGCCGAGTTCGCGTCGTTCGCGAAGCTCTTCTTCTGCGAACCCTTCGAAGTCGTGCGTCGATGCGAAGGTGATCGCCGGATGGGTCGGTGCATACGTCTGGACGATCGCTTCGCCCGGGCGGGCGCGCCCGCTTCGGCCGCAGACCTGGGTGACCAGATCGAAGGTGCGTTCGGATGCACGGAAGTCGGCGACATGCAAGCCGATATCGGCAGCGACCACGCCGACCAGGGTGACGGTCGGGTAGTCCAGGCCCTTGGCGACCATCTGGGTTCCGACCAGCACGTCGCCGCTCTCCTCGAACTCGGCGAGTAGCCGCGCGTGATCGCCGATCCGCGTGGTCGTGTCCGAGTCCATGCGCACGATCCGCGCTTGCGGAAAGAGCGTCGCCACCTCTTCGGCTACCCGCTCCGTACCGACGCCGAACTCTTTGACCGCGGCCTCACCGCAGTTCGGGCAGAAGGACGGGATCGGACGTTGCAGATCGCAATAGTGGCAACGCAGTAGCCCCTCCGCGCGGTGCACCGCGAGCGAAACACTACACCGCGTGCACTCGGGAACGTGACCGCACTTGCGACAGAGCAAGAACCCGCCGCTACCCCGACGATTGACGAAGAGCACGCTCTTCTCGCCGCGGCCGATCCGGTCGGCGAGCGCCTGCGCCAGCGCACTCCCGAAGATCCGCTTGTTGCCGGCCGAGAACTCTTCGCCCATGTCGACGACGCGGACGCGCGGCATCGCCTGCTTCGTCGCGCGCTCGCGCAGAGTCAGCAGTTCCAGAGCACCGCTCTGCGCTGCCGCCCAACTTTCGAGCGACGGCGTTGCGCTGCCGAGGATAGTCGCGCCACCGACGGCGCGCATGCGCTCGCGAGCCACGGCCACCGCATGATAGCGGGGCACCGTATCCTGTTTGTAGGACGTCTCGTGCGCCTCGTCGACGACGATCAGGCGAACGTCCGGCAACGGCGCGAAGACGGCGCTGCGCGCGCCCACGACGACATCGACCTCGCCACGCGCGCTCGCCTGCCATGCATCGAAGCGCTCGCGCTCGGAGAGTGCGGAGTGCAGCACCGCGACGCGTTCCCCGAAGGCCGCTTCGAATCGGCGCGCCGTCTGGGGCGTCAACGAGATCTCAGGGACTAGAACGATCGCCCGGCCGCCGGCGCGGACGACGCGTTTGATCGCCTCGAGGTAGACGAACGTCTTCCCGCTTCCGGTGACGCCGAAGAGCAACACCTCCCGGTGTTCGCGGGCGTCCAACCATTCGGCAAGACGGGCTATCGCGACCGCTTGTTCCTCGGTCGCTTCGAACGGCGTCGGCTCATCGATGCGCGTGGTGCGTTCGCGCGCCGGTTCGACCTCCCGCTCGATCAGCGCACCGGCCTTGACGGCGCGGGCGACCACCGCGTTGGTGAAGCCGGCGAGCAGCGCGTCGGCGCGCGGTGTTCCCGGCTGCTCGCGTACGAACGCGAGCAGGCTCTCGGCCTTCTTCCCCTTGATGGCTGCGTCGCCGGGATAGAGCACGCGCACCGTGTAGGCATGGGTCTTCGGCGCCAGGAAGCGCCGGACCCGAGTGAGGTCGCCGCTGCGCGACAGGGTTTGCACGTGACGTAGGAGCGTGGCTCGATCGCCGGCGCGGCGGGCTTCGGGGTGCCGAAGCAGCGACTCGAGCCCGAAACCGTCGGGCAGATCTTCCCAGATCGTGCGCAGGAGCCGCTCCGGAACCGACGGATAGCGTGCCGGGTTCGCGCGCTCGGCTCGTGCGAACGCATCGACCATCCGCGGAACGGCAGCCGCCAACACGACCGCCCCGAGCGCTTCGCCGAGGGTGCAGAGGTACCGCTCGGCGACGAATCTCGCGAGATGTAGCCCGACCTCATCGAAGGCGCGAGGCACGTCGCACCGTTCTGCGACGAACCGGATGCGCTCGTCGTCGGCCTGTTCGCGGACCGGCGCGACGATGAACGCGACCATCTCCCGCGAGCCGAGCGGTACGCGCACGACATCGCCGACGCGCAGATCGAGGTCACCGACGGCGTACGTCAGAGGGAGATCGAAACGCGAGGACCGGATCGCCGCCAGCGCGTCGCAGACGCGCACCGTCAGGAGACTTCGGCGTCGGTCGGAGGAGTGGTCATCCGCTTGAGGACGGCCCGAACGTCACGATCCGGAACCTCGATCCCGAACTCCACATCGCCGACCGCGTTCGGCAGGACGAACCGCAAGCGTCCGTCGCGCTTCTTCTTATCCGCTTGCATCGCGTCGAATACCGGCCCCGATTCCAGCGGCATGGTCATCGGCAGACGCAATAGAGCGAGCAACGCGAGCACGCGGAGATGATCGCCCTCCGAGTAACGCCCGATGCGCAATGCGAGCAGGCCGGCCGCACGCAGGCCGAGCGAGACGGCAGCACCGTGCGAGATGCGAAACGCGCTCGCGCGCTCAATACCGTGTGCGAAGGTGTGCCCGAGATTCAACAGTTCGCGCACGCCTTGCTCGGTGCGATCGTCGGCCACGATCATCGTCTTGACCTTGGCCGAATCGTTGACGAGGGCGTGCCACGGCCACTTCGAGAACGGATGCGGTGCGAGGGCTTCGAGCGCATCGAAGAAGTCGCCGCCCTCGATGACGCCGTGCTTGACGGTCTCGGCAAGGCCCTCGCGAAGATGCCGGAACGGCAGCGTCTCGAGGGCATCTGTCGGCGCGAAGACCGCGAGCGGATCGTTGAAGACGCCGGCAAGATTCTTACCGCTCGGGAGATCGACGCCGGTCTTCCCGCCGATCGCCGCATCGACCATCGCGACCAGCGAGGTCGCGACGTGCACGTACGGAACGCCGCGCATGAAGGTGGCGGCCGCGAATCCGAACAGATCGCTCGCTACACCGCCGCCGATGCCGAGGATGGTCGTTCCCCGATCCGCGTCCACTGCGATCAATCCGTCCAGCACACGTTCGAGGGTCGCGAGGGTCTTGTTCCGCTCGCCGAGCGCGAACGGCACGACCGCGATGCGTCCGCCGATGCCATCGGTCATCTGGCGCGCCAGACGCACGACGTCGGCCTGCGCATCGCAGAGGACCACGAAACGGCGCACGTCGCGTTCGACGAGAAACGCGTGCAGTTCCGCTCGCAGGTCGGGACCGACGACGACCGGATAGCCCAGGTCGCCGTTGACGGCTACAGCTCGATCTTCTTCTTGTGGGTCCACGTGACGATCTGTTCGATGATCTGCGGGGTCGATAGGTCGTCGGCTTCGACGACCAGGTCGGCGTGCGCGTAGCGCGGCATGCGCGCGGCGTAGAGTTCCTTGATCTTCGAGAGCGACGGCGTCGGCCCGATCAGCGGCCGGACGCGCGGGCTCCGGCGCAGGCGCCCGAGGATCTGCTCCGGCGCGACCTTGATGAAGATGCGATACGTGCGCTTCTTCAGCAGCTTGAGCGTGTCGTCGTTGGTGACGGCGCCCCCGCCGAGCGCGATCACGCCCGGGGGCTCGGTCTCGATCACGTGCTCGATGATGTCTCGTTCGTAGGTGCGGAACGCCTTCTCGCCCTGCGCGTAGAAGATATCGCTGATCGGCCCGTGCGCTTCGACGATCAGCTCGTCGATGTCGTACGAGGCGGTCTCGAGTTTTCGCGCAAGTTTCTTGGCGATGGTCGACTTGCCGGCGGCCATGAATCCGACCAGAGCGATGTGCTTTTTCATGCTTGTTCCTTCGCCTTTTCGAACAGCGCATACGCCGCAGCGTTTGCGCGCTGCAGGTTTTCAAGGGTCTCTTCCATCGAATCGCCGCCGAACTTCTCCAAGATCGGCGCGACCAGGGCCAATCGCACCATCGCCTCGCCGACGATCGCCGCGGCCGGCACGACGCAGACGTCCGAGCGCACGATCGATGCCGGCGCCTCGGTGCCTTGGTGAAGATTGACCGACGGCAGCGCCTTCATCAACGTCGGGATCGGCTTGACCGAGATACGCAGGATGATCGGCTCGCCATTGGACATGCCGCCCTCGATGCCACCCGCGCGATTGCTGGTGCGGACGACGTCGGCGCCGTTGTACGCGAAGACGTCGTGGGCTTGCGACCCGGGCTTGTCGGCGACGTCGGCGCCCAGGCCGACCTCGACCGATTTCACGGTCTGCATGCCCATCAGCGCGCCTGCCAGCACGCCGTCGAGCCGGGTGTCCGGCTGGCGGTTGCTCCCGATGCCGACCGGCATCCCGTCGATCCGGACGATGAACTGCCCGCCGAGCGTATCGCCTGCAGCCTTGGCCGCATCGATCGCCGCGATCATCTTCTCTTCCGTTGCCTTGTCCGGGCAGCGTACGTCGCTGTTCTCGACGTCGTCCTGCGAGAACGAATCCAGGACCGGTGCTTCGACCGGACCGATCCGATGCACGTACGAGTGGGTCGTGATGCCGAGGGCCGACAGGAACTGTTCGCAGATCGCGCCCAGGCAGACGCGCATCGCGGTCTCGCGGGCGCTGGCCCGTTCGAGGATGTTGCGCAGATCGCGCTGACGGTATTTGAGGGCGCCCGCGTAGTCGGCATGGCCCGGTCTTGGATTGGTGAGCGGTTCGCCGCCACCGGTCAGCGGATC
>JBBRTL010000163.1:0-5178 GCA_038244445.1 Vulcanimicrobiales bacterium | reverse complement strand
TGCGCATGTCCCAGTGCGAGTCGTTGATCAGGAACTCGGTCGCGCCGCCCTCGCGCGCGCCGTCGATCGCGGCGCGGACCTCGCGCGACATGTATCGGCGATAGATCGGATACTCGTCGGTGTTGGACGGATTGCACTGCGCCCACGAGCAGACGCCGGCGGTCCCCTCCATATCGCACGAGATATAGATCTTCACGAGTTCTGATTCTTCAGTCCGGTGGTCGCTTCGTCGAGGCCGGAGGATGCGGCGACGTTCTTGGGGTTTGCGGCGAGCGCGCGCTTGTAGAGCGGGATCGCATCCGCGTACTTGCCGACCGAGAGGAACATATCGCCGAGCTGGGTCAGCGCGACGTCGTCGTTCGGATGCGCAGCGATGCGCGCTTGCAGGGTCTGGACCTGCGCCATCACGGCGGGCGGCGGGCCGCCTTGGACGTTGGTGTTGGACGGCGCTTGCTTGGCTTGGGCACCACCGGCGCCGAGCACCGAGCCGTTCACGCCGAAGCCTTGGCTGACGAAGACCAGCATCAGTGCGATGAAGACGGCCGCGAGTCCGAGGTAGATCGGGAGGGAGAAACGCGCGGGCAGGCCGCGCGGCGTTGGTTCGCTCACCAAGACTCGTTTGGACGCGCGACGAAAGGAACCATTGTGCAGTTGCCTTCCGAAGCCGATCTTCAGTTGCTCTTCGCGCGCTTGAACTACGAGCGCCTGAACGGCGAGGCGCCCGCGTGCCGGATCGCCTACAACGAGCGGTTCTCGAACTCGGCCGGGCGCATCACCTATTCGGTCCGCCCGCTGCTGATCGAACTCTCACCCAAGCACTTCCGCAAATACCCGGAGGCGCTCGAGGAGACGCTGCTTCACGAGATGGTCCACGCTTGGAGCTTCGACCGCCATCGCGACACCGGTCACGGATCTGTCTTCAAGAAAAAGATGCGCGAGGTCGGGATCACGACCATCTACCACGACCTGGGCAGCGTCCGCGCGCTCAACGAGTCGTCCAAGCGCTACATCTTCCGGTGCGAGCACTGCGGCTTCGAACTGCTCCGCAAGCGTCTGCCCTCCAAGCCGATGAGCTGCGGCCGCTGCAACCGGACCCGCTTCGACAAGCGCTACCCGCTGGCGATCTTCGAAGTCCTCGAGACCCGCCCGCTTGGCACGACGCTCGAACGGGCCGCTCAAAAGGCTCGCAAATAGCGCTGCTTCATTATACACCATGGTGTATGATTGAGACATGAAGCGCACGCAGATCTACTTGGATGAAGACCAGAAACGCAAACTGCGACTACTAGCTGCGGATCGGGGCGGAAACGTCTCGGATCTGGTGCGAAGGGCCGTCGACCGACTTCTGAGCGACGAGTTTCGCGACATGAATAGACAAGAACTCTTCGAATCCGCCAGGGCCGCGGCACTCGCTTCGCTCGGAGGCGGAGCGAGCGATGAGGAAATCGAGACCGCATACCGCATCGCCCGAAAGAAGGAACGCTTGCGTGCGTAAACTTCGCATCGTACCCGACGCAATGAATCTGGCACGCGGTTTCGTGTTCCGAGGGATGGGCTTCGCCCTGGCTGGGTAGGGGACGAAAAGCCGGTGCGGTGCGACCCCTATCGTAGCGGGCGGCGGGGCGGAGCGGCGAAGATAGCCGGGCAATGACGAACCATACCAGCACGATTCCGGCCGGCGTGCCGACCCGCACCGAGACGGACTCGATGGGCGAGATCCTCGTCCCGGACGCCATGTACTACGGCGCCCAGTCGGCCCGCTCGCTGATCCACTTCGATATCGGCGACGGTCAGACGCCTCGCGACGTGATGCCGCGTCAGGTCGTCCGCGCGATGGCGACCCTCAAGAAGGCCGCCGCCCTCGTGAACCACGATCTCGGCAAGCTCGACCAAGAGAAGACCGATCTGATCGTGGCGGCCGCCGACGAAGTCATCGCCGGCAAGCTCTACGCGCATTTCCCGCTGCGCGTCTGGCAGACGGGCTCGGGCACGCAGACCAACATGAACGTGAACGAAGTGATCTCGAACCGCGCGATCGAGATGGCCGGCGGCGCGATGGGATCCAAGAAGCCCGTCCATCCGAACGATCACGTCAACATGTCGCAGTCTTCGAACGATACGTTCCCGACCGCGATGCACATGGCCGCCGCCGAAGCGATGGTCGAGATGCTTCCGTCGGTGAAGAAGTTGCGCGATGCGCTCGACGTCAAGGCGAAGGCCTGGGCCCACATCGTCAAAGTCGGCCGCACGCACCTTCAAGATGCGACGCCGCTGACGCTCGGCCAGGAGTTCTCGGGCTACGTCAGCCAGCTCGATCGCGCGATGGTCGCATGCACCGAGGCGCTCGCCCACATCTACGATCTGGCGATCGGCGGCACGGCCGTCGGCACCGGCTTGAACGCGCACCCGGAGTTCGCGGATCGGATGGCCAAGAAGCTCTCCGAACTGACCGGACTGCCCTTCCGTTCGCACCCGAACAAGTTCGCGGCGCTCGCCTCGCACGACGACTTCGTGTTCGCCTCGGGCGCGACCAAGACGCTCGCGACCGCCTTGATGAAGATCGCCAACGACATCCGCTGGCTGGCCTCGGGCCCGCGGGCCGGCATCGGCGAACTCACCCTGCCGGAGAACGAACCGGGCTCTTCGATCATGCCGGGCAAGGTCAACCCGACCCAGTCCGAAGCGATGACGATGGTGGTCGCGCAGGTCTTCGGCAACGATCTTGCGATCTCGTTCGGCGCCTCGCAAGGCAACTTCGAACTCAATGTCTTCAATCCGGTCATGATCTACAACTTCTTGCACTCGTGCAACCTGTTGCGCGATACGTGCGCGATGTTCCGCGAGCATGCGGTCGAAGGCCTCGAAGCCAACGAGAGCAAGATCCAGTCGTATCTGGACCAGTCGCTGATGACGGTCACGGCGCTCTCGCCGAAGATCGGCTACGACAAGGCGGCGGCGATCGCCAAGCACGCCCACCACGAGAACCTGACGCTCAAGGAAGCGGCCGTCGGCCTCGGTCACGTGACCAGCGAAGAGTTCGACAGGTACGTGATCCCGAAAGAGATGACGTATCCGAAATAGCGCCTCTTTTTAGTTGGGGCGGTAGAGAGCGCTGGTGTGCGTCTCGAACTGCGCGGGAACGAACTCCGCGAGCGACGGCCCGAGCGCTTCGCTACTCTGCAGATCGAAGAACCAATCGCGGATGAACGACGGATCGTCGAACGCGAAGAGGTCGAGCGTATTCAAGGGCACGTCCGGTTCCATATCATCAGCATCGGTCCGGTTCCTGAAAATCTTCTGAAGCTCGACGCTACCTTATGGAAACTTTACCGTAGCCCGACGTGGGCTTTAGAATAGGTGGCGGAGGATCATGGCCGCCGCCGCGACCACCATTGCGACGCTCACCAGGGTCATCAGTCGCGGCCCACTGACCCGGAGCGAGAGGCGCGCGCCGATCGGTCCGCCGAGCAGACCGCCGGCCACCAGTGGGACGACGTCCCCGAGGTTGATGTCGTGCTGAACCGCGTGCGTCGCGAGACCGACCGGCGAGGTCAGAAAGATCGCGAAGTGCGAGGTCGCCGCGATCGCATGCGCGGGCAGTTCCGAGAGATAGAGCAAGGACGGGACGACGATCACGCCGCCGCCGACGCCGAAGAGCGACGAGACGAAGCCGACCACCAGCCCGACCAGCACGGCGACGCGGTACGACATGCCCTTGATGGTGCTCGCATCGCCGGCATCGACGCGTCCCGCGAGCCGGGTTTTGCGGTTGAAGTAGATATCCGACGTCACCAACAACAGCAACAGCGCGAAGATCCAATCGAAGGCAAGCGCCGGTATGCGCGCCGCGACGATCGCGCCGACGATCGAGCCGGGTAGCCCACCGAGCGCGAGCATCAGGCCGATCCTGACGTTGACGCGCTTCTGCAAGAAGTAGGTGAACGCGCCGCTCGCGCTGTTCGCGACGACGAGGGCGAGCGAAGTGCCGGCCGCTTCGGCGGGCGCGAGCCCGAAGAAGAGCCGGAGGATCGGGATGAGGATGAAGCCGCCGCCCAAGCCGACCATCGATCCGAAGATGCTCGAGCCGAGCCCGGCGGCGAAGAGTTCGAGGGGGAGCCTCAGGGCGTCGATGGGGCTGCGCCTTTCATGCCGGTCACGTTGTAGATGCGGATCGGCGCGCTCTTGCCCTTGACCATCACCGGCTCCATCTCGGTGACCTCGACGATGTCGCGGACGTGCTCGTAGGTCGCCGCGCTGATGATGATCTCGCCGCCGAGCGCGACGTTGTAGAGCCGCGAAGCCAGGTTGACGTTATCGCCGATGACCGTATAGTTCATGCGCGATGACGCGCCCAGGTTGCCCATCACCACGTCGCCGGTGTTGATCCCCATCCCAACCGTGAACGCGTGCTTGCCCTGAGCTTGCCACTTGGTCGAGAGCTGCTTGATGAGGGCCTGCTGTTCGACGGCGGCGCAGACGGCCTTGGCCGGATCGTCGGGCGTCTGAAACGGCGCCGAAAAGACCGCCATCACGCAGTCGCCGATGAACTTGTCGACGTAGCCGCCGTACTTGAAGATGACGCCGCACATCGCATCGAAATACTCGTTGAGCTGATCGTAGATCTCTTCGGGCGTCATCGTCTCGGACATCGCGGTGAAACCGCGGATGTCGCTGTAGAAGATGGTCGCGGTGACGCGAGTCCCTTTGAGGTTGAGGGCGTGGCGCGGGTCCTCGGTCTTGAGGATCTCGCCGACGATGGCCGGGCTCACGTGCATCCCGAACATCTCGGTGACCATCTTGCGTTGAGATGTCTCGGTGACGACCCGATAGAGGCCGACGAATAGCGTGGCGAGGAGCATCCCGAGCGCGACATGGATCAGGTCGAGCCAGTAGAGGTTATAAGCGTAGATTGCGACTGCGACCTCGACGTAGGCGACGGTCGCGACGAGCGAGACCGCGATCCCGATCGACGGACGCAACTCGGCGAGCGCGAAGCCGATGAAGAGCGGGAGCGCGAAGAGCAGCAGGATCTCGAACCAGGGCGGTGCGGTCCGGATGAACGTGCGCGAGAGCAACTGATCGATCAGACGGGTGTTGACGTAGACGCCCGGATAATGGCCGTCGTCGGCGGTCGCGACGAAGTCGCCCAGGCCTTCGGCGGTCGCGCCGATCACGACG
>JBBRTL010000162.1:0-5227 GCA_038244445.1 Vulcanimicrobiales bacterium | reverse complement strand
GAGACCGATATGATGCAACAAGCGATCGTCAACGTCGTCAAGCACACCGGCGTCACGGCCGAAGCGGCGCGAGCGCAGCTCGCGCACACCAATCCCGGCGGCCGGATCGTCCACGTCGACGAGGTCGCCGCCGCCGCGATGGCGCTGATCGAGGGCGACACGACCGGCGAGTGTGTGGTTCTGCCGGCGGGTTGACCGTCTAGGCGCCGTACCAGCGAAGATGCGGCCAGATCGTCTCGAGACTCGCGCGCGCATGCGTGCAGAGGTAGATCGGATCGGGGCCTTCGACCACCCACTTGAGCGGTTCGATCGAGGTCGCTGCGAGCGTGCACGAACCGTACCACTGCTTGAGGATATCGATGCGCGTGGCGCCGACCGCGACGAGGGTGCGGCCCTCTTGTCCGTGCGTGCCCCAGAGGTAGTACGTATTTTGACTCGCGATCGCGGACGGCAGTCCGTAGCGCGGCCCGAACAGATCGATCGCGCCGGCGTCGGCATACGTGTCGGCATAGACCGCGGCATGCGCGCGTTCGTCGGCGGGGAGCTTCCGGTAGACGGCCGCGACGTCGCGGGCGAGGCGCTCCCATCCGAACTCTTCGGCGTAGATCGGCTGGATCAAATGCGGCGGCGTGCCGGTCAGGTGCATGGCCTGCGAGTAGGCGAGGAACTGCGGCATCGAGAGGACCGGCAACGAGATCGGCATGGTCGCAACGCCGACGATGGCGATGAGCGAGAGAACGAGCCCGCGTAGCCACCCGCGAGCGCCTTCGAGCGCGACCGCTCCGATCGCGAGGAGCGTCCCGTAGATGCCGACGATGTAGTAGCCCTTGGCGCCGAGCGCCGCGGCGATAACGAAGAGCACGACGTAGGTGATCGAGATGAAGCGCAGATCGCGGAGACGTGCGATCGCGAACGGCGCGGCCACGCCCGTCAGCCAGAGCAGCACGGCGACCGGATTGGTGTAGAGCACCTGTTCGACCGAGAACGCGATCGCGTTGCTCCAGAGGTTACGATACTCGAGCGCGACGCCGTTCGCGAACGCCGGGCGATGGGCGGCGTCGCCGTGCAGTACTTCGAACATCGGCCAACCGTGCAGGCCCTGCCAGATCAGATTCGGTGCGAGCAGTACGAAGGCGGTCGCGACCGCGATCGGGAGACCGCGGGAGGCGAAGAGTCGTCGTTCTCGCGTACACAGTAGCCCGACGATCAAGGCGACCGCGAGCAGCGCGATCGAGTACTTGCCGTACATGCCGAACGCGAACGACGCGCCGAGGCCAATCCACCAGCCGGTCCCGCCACCGCGCACGATGCGGATCGTGCACCAGAGCGCGAGTAGCCACGAGAGTGCCTCGAACGAGGTCGTCGTCAGCACGTTGCCGAGCGAAAGATAGGCCGGCACCAGCGCGACCGAGATGCCGGCGCACCACTGCGCGAACCGCCCGCCACCGAGATCCTCGGCGATCTGCACCGCCAAGCCGGCCGCCATCGCGGCGGCCAGCACGGGCAGCAGACGCAGTGCCGGCAGTGCGTAGCCGAACGGGCCGGCAAGCCAGGCCGCGAATGCGACGAGTGGCGGCTGGTCGACGTAGCCCCACGCAAGGTGACGCGCGCACGCGATGAAGTAGAGTTCGTCGCGGAAGTAGCCGTAGCGCCAGATGGTCGCCAGATGCAGAAGCAGCGTGCCGAGCGCGACGATCCGCGCGATCACGCCGGGGTGCGTCGCGCGGTGGCGAGCACGCCGAGCGCCGCGCCCACGATCCCGCACCAGAACCAGGCGCCGAGGGAGACGTTCCAGTCCCACCACAGGCGCTCGGCGATCAGCATCGAGATCAGGTACGTCCCGCTATAGACGAGCGGTACGGCGATGGCGAAGATCCGGAAGCCGAGCGGGCTCTCGGCGTGTGGATCGAGCCGCGCCATCAACACGTCGGCGACGATGCCCGCGATCAGCGATTGCGCGATCGTGACTGCCAGCAACGGGCCGGCGTTGGTGAAGGCCGCCGCCGCCGGGATGTTGGCGATCAGGAAGAACGCCGTGAACGCCCCGGGACGCAACCGGATCCGTGCGGCCGCCCAGAGCGCGAACGCGGCCATCACGAGCGATTGGAAGATCAAGACCAGCACGCCGGTCGAGATCTTGTAGTAGCCGATCGCGATCGCGGTCAGATAGGCGGGAGAGAACTGCGCGATCGAGGGCGGGGCGTCGACGCGACCGGCGCCGGGGTCGAACGCATAGGCGGTTCCGAAGTGGATCAGCATCAGCCAGGACGCGAGCCCGAGCACCAGCGGGAACTGCTTCGCGAGGGTGGTCGAGTTGGCGCGATCGGCGAGGACCGAACGGATCGGGCCGGCCGCCATGAAGAACATCGAGAGCCCGAGCGCCTGATGGGTCGGGCTCAGGAGCGCGTCGACCCCTTCCTCGATGCCCAGGACCAGATGCCAGAGCATGTCGCCGATTCCGGCCACGAAGAACATCGGTATCCCGAGCACCGCCAGCCGATAGCCGGGCGGCAGCGACTCGCGCCAACCGTACCCCCGGCGACGCGCATTGAAGACGAAAATTGCGAAGACCGCGATGATCGCGAGCATCCCGCTGTAGAACGCCGCGTGGTACGGGGTGAAGAAGCTCTCGACCGGGACGTGACCGTGCGCCCATGCGTCGAGGAAGAACCCGGCCGCGATCCAGACGCTACATATCCCGACGGCATAGTCCAGAACGAGGCTGCGTGGAACGCTGCTCTGCATGCGCCTCTGCTTACGAGCGCGCGCCCCGAGCCCCCTTTGGAGGATTCTGCGGTTCGGGATGCCGACACAGCCCGGGATGCTACTCCGTGCCGTCCCCAGACTCGTACTCTTCGGTGCGCTCGGCGCGCTCGCGGCCTGCGCGTCGCAGTCGCCGAGCGTTCCAGCCAACGTAAGAGTCGTCGGCGATCTCGTTGCGAAGAGTCCGCTTCCATCGCCGCTCGAGCGCACGCCGGGCGCCGCGCCCGAGGTGATTGCGATGCGCTTCAATTCCCTTGCCGTGAATCGTGGCCAACGTTGGATCGGCGAGTTCGTGACCGGAAGCAACGTCGCAAGCGTCGAGGTCCGTACGAATCTGTTCTCGATCGACGTCCCACGGACCGGATACGGGCGTTTCGCCTTTTCGCTCGACGTGCTCGACACGCCGCCGATCTTCGTGCGAAAGTATGCACTCCGGGTGATCGCGCGCAATACGGCCGGCGTGGAGACGGAAGAAGACCTTCCGTTCGAAATTCGCTGATGACCGAACTCCGCTGGGAGGTCGCCGATCGGATCGCGACCGTCATCTTGAACCGCCCGGAACGCAAGAACCCGCTCACGTTCGACCTATACGCCGAGTTGCTGGCACGCTTCCGCGCACTTGCCGGCGACGACGGCGTGCGCGCCGTGGTGCTGGCGGGCGCCGGCGAAAACTTCTGTTCGGGTGGCGATGTCCACGAGATCATCGGTCCGCTGATCGGTCGTAGCGCGGACGAACTGCTCGCCTTCACCCAGATGACGGGCGATCTCGTGAAGGCTATGCGCGCCTGTCCGCAGCCGATCGTCGCAGCCGTCGACGGTGTTTGTGCGGGCGCGGGCGCGATTCTCGCGATGGCCTCCGACCTGCGCTACGGGAGTGCCAACGCGAAGGTCGCGTTCCTATTCGCGCGCGTCGGTCTGTCCGGCGCAGATATGGGCGCCTGCGCGATGCTGCCGCGCATCATCGGTCAGGGACGTGCGGCCGAACTGCTCTACACCGGCCGCTCGATCTCCGGGAGCGAGGCGCACGAGTGGGGATTCTTCAACGCTCTGTTCGACCCGCACGATCTTCACGACCGAGCGCGCGCCGTTGCCCGAACCATCGCCGACGGACCGACGCAAGCGCACGCCACCACCAAACGCATGCTCCATCGCGAATGGGCGCTCGATCTCGACTCTGCGATCGATGCGGAGGCGCGCGCCCAGGCCGAGTGTATGCAGACGAAGGACTTCCGGCGCGCCTACGAAGCGTTCGCCGGCAAACGGACGCCGGTCTTCGAGGGGGACTGATGAGCGACGCTTCGTTTCTCCATTGGCCGTTCTTTGACGACGCTCATCGCGATGCGGCCGCATCGCTTGCGACCTGGGCCGATGCGCGTCCGCTCGATGCGGAGGACGGCGACCTCGACGCGCAGTGCCGCAGCTGGGTGAAAGCTCTCGGTAGCGGCGGTTGGTTGGAATACGCCGTCCTGCCGAAGGACGTGCGTACGCTGTGCCTCGCACGCGAAACCCTGGCATACCGTAGTGCGCTTGCCGACTTTGCGTTTGCGATGCAGGGACTGGGCGCCGGCCCGATCGCGCTCTTCGGAACCGAGGCGCAGAAGCAACGGTTTCTTCCGGCGATCGCGTCCGGCGATGCGGTCGCGGCGTTTGCGCTCTCCGAGATGGAGGCGGGCTCCGACGTCGCGGCGCTTGCGATGCGAGCGCGACGTGATGGCGATGCCTACGTGCTCGATGGCGAGAAGATGTGGATATCGAACGCAGGCATCGCCGATACGTACGTCGTCTTCGCGCGCACGTCGGACGACGGCCATCGCGGGCTCTCCGCGTTCGTCGTACCGGCGGATACGCGCGGGCTGACCGTAGCGGAACGCATCGAGACGATCTCTCCGCATCCGCTCGGGCGCCTGCGCCTCGACGGCGTGCGCGTCGATGCATCGAGCCGTCTCGGCGACGAAGGCGCGGGCTTCAAGATCGCGATGGCGACCCTCGACGTCTTCCGTAGCACGGTCGGCGCGGCCGCACTCGGTTTCGCGCGTCGGGCGCTCGACGAGAGCGTCGCGCACGCCAAGAGCCGCTCGCTCTTCGGCGCTCCGCTCGCGGACCTGCAGCTTACGCAGAGCGCGATCGCGGAGATGGCGACGGACGTCGACGCAAGCGCTCTGCTCGTCTATCGCGCGGCCTGGACCAAGGATCGTGGCGCCGCGCGCATCACCCGCGAGGCCGCGATGGCCAAATGGTTCGCGACCGAGGCCGCCGGGCGGGTCGCCGATCGGGCGGTGCAGTTGTTCGGCGGGCGCGGCGTGAAGCGCGGCGAGATCGTCGAACGCATCTACCGCGACGTGCGTGCGCTCCGCATCTACGAGGGCGCGAGTGAGGTCCAACAGGTGGTGATCGCACGTCAGACGCTCGGTGGCGGCGCGTGACGAGCGCCCACCGCGATACGTTTGCCCGCGACGCACTCCCG
>JBBRTL010000161.1:0-5272 GCA_038244445.1 Vulcanimicrobiales bacterium | reverse complement strand
GCTGGCGGTGACCGGCGGCCTCCAGGCAGCCTCGGAGCCCAAGGCCGCCCAACCGTAGCCGCCGAATCCGCTGGATGCTCATGTTGGATGAATCAAACGGCCACCGCTCGTTCGCGCTGCCGGGCTCGCGCCCGCACTACGGTCCGGATAAGACCGTCGCGGTCGAACACATCGATCTCCACCTCGTACCGGATCTCGCGAAGGAGCGCCTGGACGGTGTCGTCACGACGACGGTCCGCGCCCTCGACGAGCCGGTCGCGTCGCTGACGCTCGACGCGATCGACATCGCGGTCTCGCGCGCGGAGCGGGACGGCAAGATGCTGGCGTTCTCACCGCGCGACGGCAAAGTCGAAGTCCGCTTCGACCCGCCGATCGCCGCCGGCGAACGCGCGACCTTCGCGCTGACCTATCGCGTCGAGAAGCCGCGCGCCGGACTGTTCTTCATCGCGCCGGATCCGGCGTACCCGGAGAAGGTCGCGCACGCCTGGACGCAGAGCCAGGATCAGAACGCGCGGTATTGGTTCCCTTGTCTGGACTATCCGCACGAGAAGCAGACGACCCAGACGACGATCGTGGTCCGCAAGGGCGAGTTCGCGCTCGCCAACGGCGCGCTCGTCTCGCGGACCGACGACGGTGCGACGACGACCTTCGTCTATCGCCAAGACGTCCCGCACTCCACCTATCTGGTGACGATGGTCGTCGGCCCGTTCGTCGGGCGAGAGCAGCGCGTCGCCGGCAGCGGAAAGACGCCGGTCGCGTACCACGTATTGCCCGGTCGCGAAGCGGACGGCGAACGCGCCTTCGGCGGCACGCCCGCGATGATCGAAGCGTTCGAGGAGCGCATCGGGACCGCATACCCGTACGCATGCTATTCGCAGATCGCGGTCCAAGACTTCATCTTCGGCGGAATGGAGAACACGACCGCGACGACCCAGACCGATCGCACGTTGCACGACGAAGTCGCGCATCTCGACTTCTCGAGCGATCCGCTGGTCTCGCACGAACTGGCGCACCAGTGGTTCGGGGATCTGCTGACCTGTCGCGATTGGTCGCACGCTTGGCTGAACGAAGGTTTCGCCACCTACTTCGAGACGATCTGGCGCGAAGCGAATCTCGGCTACGACGAGTACCTGTTCGACAACTTCGAGTGCGTCGCGCGCTACGTGGAAGAGGATGGCGACCGCTATCGTCGTCCGATCGTCTGCAACCGCTACCGCGATCCGATCGAACTGTTCGACCGACATCTCTACGAAAAGGGCGGCGCGACCCTGCATATGCTCCGCGGCGAACTCGGCGACGCGCGCTTCTGGCGCTCGATCCGTCACTACGTCGACCGCAACAAGCAACGCAACGTCGAGACGATCGACCTGATCCGCGCCATCGAAGAAGCGACCGGTCGGAACATGCGCGACTTCTTCGACCAGTGGGTCTTCCGCGGCGGCCATCCGGAACTCGAGATCAAGGCCGGCTGGGATGCGGAGCGCAAGGTCGCGACCATCACGGTCGATCAGAAGCAGGCTATCACGAAGGACGCGCCCGCCTATCGCTTCGACGTCGAACTCGGCGTGCTCGCGGATGCACCCGCGATGCCGGCCGCGAACTTCGGCGCCGGCCCGCTGCCGGGCGAGAAGCGGATCAAGCTTCACGTCGAGCGCGAACACGAGACGTTTACCATCCCGCTCGAAGCCGAGCCCAAGCTGATCCGTTACGACTCGGGCGCGTTCATCCTCGGAAGCGTCACCACCGCATTCGGGCCGGGTCGCGCCGCCGCCGTTCTGGCCGGCGATCCGAGCGTCGTGGCGCGCATTCGTGCCGCACGCGAACTCGCCAAGGACGGCTCCGCGCCGGCGCGGGCCGCCCTCGCACAAGCGTTCCAAAGCGATCCGTTCTGGGGCGTGCTGGCGGAGACCGCAGCCGCGCTCGGAAAAACGCGCGCGCCGTGGGCGAATGCGATCCTGCGCGATGCGCTCTCGCATGCGAATCCCAAAGTCCGTCGGGCCGCGGCCGCCGCGCTCGGCAACTTCCGTAACGCGGAGACGGCCGGCGCCTTGCTCGCATTGCAGAAGGACGCTTCCTACTTCGTGCGCTCGGCGGCGCTCGGTGCGCTCGGACGCACGCGCGACGCGCGCGCGTTCGACGCGTTGACGGCGGCGCTCGCCGGGCGTTCGTGGAACGCGACCGTCGAAGCCGGTGCCGTTCGCGGATTGGCGGAGCTTGCCGATGCGCGTGCGACCGACGCGATTCTCGGAGCCTGTGCGATCGGCCGCGACGAGGGCCTACGTCGCGCGGCGATGGTCGCGCTCGGACGCCAGGGCGAACTGGTCGAGAGCGAACGGACGCGGGTCGTCGGTGCGCTCGATCGCTACGCCGACGATCCGATGTTCCTGGTCTCGCTGGCGGCGATCGCCGCAATGGAAACGCTCGGCGATCCGCGCCATCTCGGCACGCTCGCACGCGTCGCAGATGCCGCCGCGGACGGACGGATCCGTCGCGATGCGGAAGAGGCATCTATCCGCATCCGTGAGGGTCGGACCGTGCCGGCGCAGGTCTCCGGTCTCCGTGAGGACGTCGACGCGCTCCGTGACGAGCATCGTAAGCTCCAAGAGAAGATCGAAGCACTCGCGCGCCCGTAGCGGGCTCGCGCTGCTTGCGCTGTTCGCGTTCGGAGCGACGGCTACGATCGCGCCCGCGCGTGCCGATGGGTTGCACGCCGCCCTCGAACGCGCGTTCGCACCGGCGCTCGCGCATGCCGACGACTGGAGCTTGGTCGTGCTCGACGCGAACGGGCGTACGCTCTTCGCCGATCGTCCCGAGCGCGCGTTGACGCCGGCCTCGACGCTCAAACTGATCGTCGCGTCGGCCGCGCTCGCGCGCCTCGGTCCCGACTATCGCTTCTCGACCATCCTCGCGGCGCGCGATCCGATCGATGCCGACGGCACCCTCGGCGGGCCGCTCTGGCTCGCCGGCTCCGGCGATCCGTCGCTCGTGCGCGAGGACTTGAGCGGTGCCGCCAAGCTGCTCGCGGCGAGCGGTCTACGCCGCGTCGGGGGCGGCGTGATCGTAGATGCGAACGCCGTCGCACCACCGGAAATCAATCCGCTCTGGAATCCGGCCGATGCGAACGAGGGCTTTCAATTGCCGACCAGCGGCATCTCGCTCGATGAGGATACCGTCGAGTTCCACGTCGTCGCCGGTTCGCCGGGCTCGAGCGCGCGCATCACGTTCGTGCCGCCGAGTTCCGCCGTGAGCTTCGACGGCTCGGTGCAGACGGTCTCTGCGTACGCGGCCCCGGATGTCGCGATCGACGCGACCGCGCTGCCGAACGTCTATCGCGTCTCCGGCAGCATTCCGGCCGGCGACGAAGAGAAGATCTGGGTTCCGGTGCACGGTCTCGCGCACTACGTCGGCGCCGTCTTCGATCGGATGCTGCGCGACCACGGGATCGCCGTGGGTGCGCCCGCGAGCACCGGCCTCACGCCGCTCGACACGCGGATCCTCTGGATACATCGCTCCGCCCCGCTCCGCAAGCTGGCCGCCTTCATGCTGGTCCACTCCAACAACCACTTCGCCGAGCAACTGATGCGCCGGCTCGGCGCGATCGACGGACGCGCGACCGATGCCGACGGCCTGGCGGCAGAGCGCGCGTTCTTGCAGGAGCGCGGCATTCCGATCCCGGGCCTGCACATCGTCGACGGTAGCGGCTTGGCGCATGCCAATCGCGCGGCCGCGATCACGTTCGCGCGTATCCTGGTCGACGCGCAGCGCCGGGGCGGCGCCTCATCGTTGCTCGAGCTGCTTCCGCTCGGCGGCAAGCAGGGCACCCTTAAAGACTATCGCTTCACGGCCGCGCTCGGCCGGGTTCGCGCGAAGAGCGGGCACCTGGACGGCGTCGATTCGCTCGCGGGCTACGTGAGCACCCGGCATCACGGCCGGGTCGCGTTCGCGTTCGTCATCGACGGCGTTTCGCGGCGCGCGGACGATGCGATGGTCGCAGCGGTCGATGCGTTGGCGCTATAGCGGTCCTAACTCGCCGCAGCGGTCGTGGTGGGGCGGCCTGAGGTCGCTTGAATATACCGCCGAGTCGAGTTGGAGCGCGGTGAATTCCGGGACACCGAGTTTGACCAGCACGCAGGCGTCGTCGTTATCCAGCGCTTTGACCTGCGTCCAGATCCCTCGATCGCGCCGGAACAGAAAGGACTCGACCGCCATCGGGAAGGTCAGGGTGATGGCATAGTCGCCACGCGTGACGACGCGCGCGAACTGAGGTTTGTCGTCATAGTTCTTCCAGGTCAGCTTTCGGAGGGAGGCGATGTCGGCGGGGCTTGCGCTGTCGGCTCGACCCCCGGATCGGATGCTGTTCGCGGACGCGATGCCGTCCGCGGCATTCATCGCGATCATCGTGATCCAGGGCGCGGCGAACCAACCTACCGCGACTACCAGGGTCACGACTCCAACGTCGACTGCGACCGTGCGGATCGTAAAACTCACATCGACGCCGTTCGTGGCGGTTTCGGATATCCCGCCGACCCGAGCAGGCACGGAGGTCTTGCATGGCGATGTAAGCCGAGACGATGCTCGACGACGATATACTCAACCGGTTGCTCGCCCGCGCGCTCCGGAACGGCGGCGACTACGCCGACGTGTTCTGCGAGCGCCGCAACGCCCTTTCGTATCGCTTGCAGGACGGGCGGATCCACGAGAGCGGATTGAGCCTGACGCAGGGCGTCGGGATCCGCGTGATTGTGGGCGAATCGGCCGGCTACGGCTACTCCGACGATCTCTCGATCGAAGCGTTGATGCGCGCCGCCGATGCGGCTTCGCTGATCGCGCGCAACGCGCCGCATCGCGCGCACGCCTCGATCGCGATCGCGCCCGCCAAAGTGGTACCGCTCTACGATCAGCATCGTACCGATCATGCCGCCTCGCATCTCTACGCCGATCTGCTCTCGCGCGCCGACGTGGCCGCGCGCGCGTTCGATCCGCGCGTCACCTCGGTCAACGCGCACGTGGTCGACGAAGTTCAAGACGTCTGGATCGCGAGCAGCGACGGACGCATCGTCCACGACCGTCGGCCCCTGGTGACGCTCGGCGTTCAGGCCGTCAGCGCCGAGGGGAGTGAGCGCGGCTCCGGCTATGCGGCCGACGGCGGGCGGACATCGATCAACTACTACGACGAGCACGATCCCGAAGCGATCGCCCGGGAAGCCGCGCGCATCGCGATCGTGAATGTCGAAGCCGTGCCGGCACCGGCCGGCGAGATGGCGATGGTCGT
>JBBRTL010000160.1:0-5428 GCA_038244445.1 Vulcanimicrobiales bacterium | reverse complement strand
CAAGATGCGCGGCGTCGAGTCCGAAGGCATGATGTGCTCCGCCGATGAGTTGGCGTTGCCGGCCGAGTGGTTCGAGGACGGCATCCTCCAACTCGATGCCGACGTCGCACCGGGAACCGATATCGTCGAGCACTTCCGTCTGGCCGATGCGGTCCTCGACGTCGACGTCACCAGCAATCGTCCCGACGCGCTCTCGTTGGTCGGCCTCGCGCGCGAACTCGCCGCCGCCTCCGGCGCGGAGCTACGCGTACCCTCGACCGCGAATCCCGGCACCGCCGCGGATCCCGCCGGAAGCGCGCCCGTCGTCAGCATCGAATCGCCGGACTGCACGCGCTTCGTCGCCCAACGCTTCGAGGGAGTCCGCGTCGACGTCGCGCCGACCTGGATCCGCGTGCGCCTCGCGCTCGCGGGGCAACGTCCGATCAACAACCTGGTCGACATCTCGAACTTCGCGATGCTCGAGACCGGTCAACCGTTGCATTTCTACGACGATGCCCGGATCACGAACCATCACCTGATCGTGCGCGACGCGCGCGCCGGCGAGAAGCTCACGACGCTCGACGACGTCGAGCACGAACTCACGCCGCAGGCACTGGTCGTCGCCGACGAAGCTCAGGCACAATGCCTGGCCGGCCTCAAGGGCGGCAAAGCCTCCGAAGTGAGCGCCAGTACCACCGCGATCGTGCTCGAGGCCGCGAACTTCGTCGGTGCGCGCGTCCGGCGCACCGGCGCCCGGCTCGGCTTCCGCACCGACGCATCCTCTCGCCACGAGAAGTCGCTCGCACCGGCGCTCACCGATATCGGCGCGGCGCGCGCCGCCCAGTTGCTGGTCGCGATCGGCGCGACCGCGTATGCGCCTCACGCGTTCGGCGAACCGCTCGCGACGGCCGAGCCGATCCGCTTCCCGGTCCGCGACGTCAAGCGCCTGCTCGGCTTCGAACTGCCGAACCAGACGATCGCTTCGCATCTGCGCGCGCT
The DNA here is from genome assembly GCA_038244445.1 of Vulcanimicrobiales bacterium. Classification (GTDB taxonomy): domain Bacteria; phylum Vulcanimicrobiota; class Vulcanimicrobiia; order Vulcanimicrobiales; family Vulcanimicrobiaceae; genus JALYSX01. Next base: position 4,450 of record JBBRTL010000160.1, on the reverse strand, counting down.
CGGATGCACGGTCGCGATCGTCGACGCTAACCATCTCGACGTGACGCCCCCGGCCTGGCGCCGCGACATCGTCATCGGCGCGGATATCGTGGAAGAGATCGCGCGCATGGCGGGCTACGAAAACGTGATCGCCTCGATGCCGGCCGTCTACCCCCACGACATCTCGAGCCGCCCGTACCGGCTCGAACGCAAGCTCGCCAATTCGCTCGCCGCACTCGGCTACAACGAGATCTCGAGCTACGCGCTCCACGGTCCGGGGCTGTTCGCCAAGTCTAAACGCGCGGGCGTCGCACCGAGTCACCCGTCCGTCGAGGTCCGCAATCCGCTCTCCGAGGAGCAACGTTATCTGCGCCACGCTCTCGGGCCGGGCTTGGTGGAGTACTTCGCGCGCGTCGGGCGAGCCGTCCGGGTCTTCGAGATCGGCCACGCGTTCACCACGGTCGAAGGCCTGGTCGAAGAGTCGGCCCTGCTCTCGTTCGGGTTCTCGGTCGAGCCGAAGGACGAACCGGAAGGCACGGATCCGTCGTTCCTTTGTCTGAAGGGCGACGCGATCGCGTTGATCCGCACCGTCACCGGCCGCACGCCGGAGACGACCCGCGACGTGCGCAATGGGATGCATCCCGGCAAGACCGCCGTGTTGATGCTCGACGGACGCGAGGTCGCGGCGATCGGACAGATCGATCCGCGCATCGGGCCGGCCTTCGGCGTGAATCTGCCGATCTACGTCTGCAACATGTATCTCGACGCGCTGCCGGACTATCAGACGCCGCACTACGTACCGCCCTCGAAGTTCCCGTCGACCTATCGCGATCTCGCGCTCGTCGTGGCGCTCGACGTCGAAGCGAACGCGGTCCACGAGACGATCGCTAAGGCGATCGGCGCTCTCTGTACCGGCGTGCGCGTCTTCGACGAATACCGTGGCAAGCAGGTCGGCGAAGGCAAGAAGAGCGTCGCGGTGCGGATCACGCTCCAGCATCGCGACGCGACCATCACCGATACCGAAGCCGACGCCGCGATCGCGCGCGCGCTCGATGCGCTGCGCGAGCGCCTCGATGCGGTGATCCGCAGCTGATGCAGTTCGCATGGCCGGACCTGGTGATCGGCGCGATCGCGATCATCGCGGGCATCAAAGGATTTCGGCGCGGGTTCGTCAAGGAGCTGGGCGGCGCGGTCGCGCTCTTCTTGTCGATCCTAACGCCGTGGTTCTACAACGGTGCGCTCGACGGAGCCATCTCCGGCATCACCCATCTCGGCCCGGGTTCGGCACACGTGATCGGTATGTGTCTGACCGGCCTGATCACCTACGCGGTGCTGATCGCGATCTCGATGGTGCTCGACAAGATCGCGCGATTGCCGATCCTCGGCATCTTCAACGCCGCCGCAGGCACCGCGATCGGCCTTGCGAAGGCCGCGATCTTCTGCTGGCTGGTGCTCTACGTCGCGCTCTTCTTCCCGCTCTCGCCGGACATCCGCGCGGATCTGCACAAGTCGTCGCTCGCAGCCGCCGTCACGGCGTGGGATCCGACCATCGACGGCATGCTCTACTCGACGCTGCCGTGGTTCGCAAAGCCGGTCGCGGAACCGTTCTTCAAACGGCACCGCGTCTAACCGAAGCCGTTACGCCGGAACGCCGGCCTTGCCGATCAGTTCGCGCAGCGCGGCTTGTACGCCGGCGCCGAGACGGACGGGAGCATCGGCCTCGAGCAACGCGATCTCGATCGCGCCGATCGCGCCGAGGATGTCGGTCTCCGAGATGGCGCCCATCGTGCCCATGCGAACGATCTTGCCCGCGAGTTCCGCCTGACCGCCGGAGAGGATCACGCCGCGATCGATGCGGAGCGCATCGAGCAGTTTGCCCGGATCGACGCCCGCCGGCGGCACCGCCGCGACGACCGTGACCGAATGCGCGCCGGAATGCGAGAATATCTCGAAGCCGAGCGCTTCGAAGGCGGCCCGGATCGCGCGCGCGTAGAGCGCGTGCCGTTCGACGACGGCATCCGCGCCGGCCGCTTCGTAGAGGTCAAGGGCGGCGTCGAGCGCGTAGACGATCGAGAGCGGCGGCGTCCACGGCGTCTGTCCGATCTTGGAGAACTCGAGCGCCTTCTTCAAGTCGAAGTAGTAGCGCGAACACGTCGAGGATTCGAGCCGCGCGACCGCACGCGGGCCGAGAGCGACCATCGCCATCCCGGGCGGCGCGGCGAGCGCTTTCTGCGCGGCCGTCACGACGACATCGTAGCCCCACTCGTCCATCTTGAAGTGGGTCGCGCCGAAGCCGCTGACCGAATCGACCACCGAGATCGCGCCGTGCGCGCGCAAGGCTTGGGCGTAGCGCGACATGTCGTTCTGTACGCCGGTCGAGGTCTCGTTGTGGGTGAGCAAGACGCCGGTGATCTTCTTCTCGGTGTCGGCCTCGAGGCGCGCCGCGAACGCATCCGGATCGAGCGCCGCGCCGGCCGGCGTATCGAGCACTTCGACGGTGCAGCCGTAGGCGCGCGCGATCTCGGCGAAGCGTTTGCCGAAGACGCCGATCGGGCAGGCGAGCAAGACGTCGCCCGGCGAGAACATGCTCGTGACCGCAGCTTCCATGCCGCCCGTCCCCGAGGAGCCGAGCAGCACCACCGGACCGCTCGTCCCGAAGATCGGTTTGAGCCGGTCGGCGACGCTCGTCAGGCGCGCCGCGAACTCCGGACCGCGGTGATTTTCGAGCGGGCGCGCCATCGCCGCGAGAACCGGTTGGGCCACGGCGACCGGGCCGGGCAAAAAGAGCAGGGTCTTCCTCATAGTCGCGGAGATATTCGGCGCTCGCGCGGCGTACCTTGCGCGAAGTGGCACTTCGTCTGACGGAACGCTCCGCATGTGCGGGATGTGCGAGCAAACTTGGCTCGGCGGAACTCGCCGTCATCCTGGCGCGCGTGCCGATGCCGACGCACGAACGCGTGCTGGTCGGCACGAGCACCAGCGACGATGCCGGCGTCGTGAGGCTCCGAGACGATCTGGCAATCGTGCAGACGGTCGACTTCTTTACGCCGATCGTGGACGATCCGTACGAATATGGCCGGATCGCTGCGACCAACGCGATCTCCGACATCTACGCGATGGGCGGCACGCCGGTCTCGGCGCTCAACATCTGCGCGTTTCCGGAAGACCTCGAAGAGGACGTCATCGTCGAGATCCTGCGCGGCGGCGCCGACGTTGCGCGGAACGCCGGCGTCGCGATCGTGGGCGGACATACGATCATATCGAACGAGCCCAAGTACGGCATGGCGGTGACCGGCACGATCCACCCGGACCGCATCGTCACTAACGCGGGCGCGCGCGCCGGCGATGTGCTCGTGCTGACCAAGCCGCTCGGCACCGGTATCCTTACGACCGCACACAAACGTGGCGCTATCGACGACAATGGATTGCGCGAAGCGATCACGTCGATGACGATGCTCAACGACGTCGCAGCTCGAGCGATGCTCGCGGCCGGTGCGCACGCCGCGACCGACGTGACCGGCTTCGGTCTGCTCGGTCACGCCGGCGAAGTCGCGCGCGCGTCCGGCGTCCGCTTGGTGCTCGACGCGAGCGCGGTCCCGCTCTTCGATCGCGTACTCGAACTGATCACCGCCGACTACATACCCGGCGGAACGCGCACGAACGCCGCGACCCATGCCGGTTTCACGACGTTCGCGTCGGAGATTTCCGCGGCGCTACGGATCGCGTTCTCGGACGCGCAGACCTCGGGCGGCTTGCTCGTGGCCCTTTCCGCCGGATCGAACGCGTCGTTCGGCACGATCGTCGGGCGCGTCGAGGCGGGCGAGGGCATCCGCGTCGAGTGCGGCGAAGGCGCCCATAGATGATTCGGATCGCGCACGATCTCGACCGTCTGCCGGCCCCCGCGTCGGCATCCGACGGCGATCGTATTCTGCAGTGGCTCTCCGAGGCGAGCGCCCAAGGTTCGGCGTTCGCGCCGCCCGCGGCATTTGACGCCGGGCAGTCCTACACGCGCACCCTCTTGCACAAAAACGCGGACTTCGAACTGCTCGCATTGCACTGGCAGCCCGGCGCGCTCACGAGCCTGCACGACCACGGCGGCCGGCAATGCTGGTTCGCGGTCGTCGGCGGCACCATGACCGTCGAGAACTACCGACGCATCGACGACGGTTCGAGCGCCGGCTACGCGCGCGTCAGCCGCTTAGGCGAGATGTCACTCGTCGTCGGCACGATCGACTATCGCGCCGACGACGCCGACGTCCATCGCTGCATCGCCGTCAACAGAACGACCACGCTTCACCTCTACGCAACCCCGCTCGGCGTCTACCACGTCTTCGACGAACGACGCAACACGATCGCCGAAACGACCAGCGGCTACGACGCCATCGTCGCGGTGTAGCAGCGCGCCCTTCCAGGCGCTTCGCTCCCGACGCTCGGCAAGACAGGGTGGGAGCGCTTAACGACTGGGCTGTTG
>JBBRTL010000159.1:0-5530 GCA_038244445.1 Vulcanimicrobiales bacterium | reverse complement strand
GTCTTCGCGTCGGGCGCGGTATGGTCGGCCTTGCCCCGGGCGAGGAGTTCGTACGCCTTCGCCGTCCGCTCCGCGCGGTTATCGCGGTCCATCGGATAGAACCGCCCGCTCACGCTTGCGATCGCACCGGCGCGGTCGACCTGCACGAGGTGCGTCTCGAGCTGCGCGATATACGTGAGGGCGGAGCGCGGCGGCGTGTCTCGACCGTCGAGAAACCCGTCGACCACAAACGGCACACCGGCGGCGACGGCTGTGTCGATCAGCGCGAAGAGCTGAGTGATCGAGGAGTGGACCTGGCCGTCCGAGAGCAGGCCCATCAAGTGTAGCGTTCCACCGCTCGCGCGCACCGTCTCGAAGGCTCTCATAAGCGTCGGGTTCGACGGGAGTTCGCCGGCCGCGATGTCGGCGTCGATCACGGTGACGCCTTGCGGCACAACCCGGCCGCTCCCGAGGTTCATGTGCCCGACTTCACTATTGCCCATGATGCCTTTGGGCAATCCGACGTACTCGCCGGATGCCTCGAGCGTCGTCCACGGGTACTTCTCGAAGTAGGCGTTCCAATGCGGAAGGTCGGCGGCCGCGATGGCGTTGCCGTGCGTGGCGGCGCGACAACCCCAGCCGTCGAGCACGGCCAGGACGAGAGGGCGAAAGGTCATGCGTTCTGCGTTCCTTGATGAGCGGCGCGGACGAGCGTTGCGAAAGCGATGGGATCGAGCGAGGCGCCGCCGACCAACCCGCCGTCGATGTTGGTCTTGCAGGCATAGCTCGCCACGTTCTCGGCCTTCATGCTGCCGCCGTAGATGATGCGCACGTTCTGCAGACCGTCGACGCTCGCGCGGATCGCGCCCATCACCTCATCGGCATCGTCGGCATCGCAGTTCTTGCCGGTGCCGATCGCCCAGACCGGTTCGTAGGCCATCACCACCTTGGCGGCGCCGTCGCGGCCGAGGCCGTCGAGGGCGGCCCGAGCCTGCGAAACCACCCGAGCGAGTGCTTCGCCCGCGTCGCGCTCGTCGCCGGTCTCGCCGACGCAGACGATCGGCGTCAATCCGTTCGCGAGCGCGGCCCGTGCCTTGCGATTCACGCCCGCATCCGTCTCGCCGAAGCGTTCGCGCCGTTCGGAGTGTCCGAGGATCACGTACGTGCAGCCCGCATCCGCCAGCATCGGCGCCGAGATTTCGCCGGTAAATGCGCCGCTCTGCTCCCAGTACATGTTCTGCCCGGCAAGCGCGATCGCGCTCCCCTGTAGGCGCAGATTGACCTGCGCGAGTGCCGTAAACGGAGGCGCGATCGCCACGTCGACCTCGTCCGAGAGTGCTTCTTTGAGGAAATCGTCGAGAAACGCATTCGCCTGCGTCCCCGTCATATTCATCTTCCAGTTCCCAACGACCAGATGTCTCATGTACCAACCCCGATGGCGAAGCCTTCCGCTCGTTTACGGCGCTGCGTGCCTACGCTCGGGATGACACGTGGCGCCCTTACAATCGCCATGACAAGGGGCGGACGCTCCGACTCCCGGGCGCTTCCAACAAGCGACAGACTCATATCGCGAGCGCCGCCACGCCCGGCAAGACTTTGCCTTCGAGAAACTCGAGAGTTGCGCCGCCGCCGGTGCTGACGTGGGTCATGGCGTCGGCGAAGCCGAGTTCGTGGGCGGCTGCGGCGGCATCGCCGCCGCCCACGATGCTGGTGGCGCCGTTCTTGGTGGCGCGGGCGATCGCTTCGCCGACGATGCGGGTGCCGGCTTGATACGCGGGCTTCTCGTAGACGCCCATCGGGCCGTTGAAGACGATCGTCTTGGCGCGTTCGATCGCGCGTGCGTAGGCACGGGCGGTCTCGGGGCCGATATCCAGGATCATCTCGGTGCCGACCGCGCTGATCCCGACCACGTGGGCTTGATCGTCGGCGTTGAACGAGGGAGCGACCACGACGTCGGTCGGTAGGTGCAGGCTGACGTTCTTGCGTTGCGCGAGCGCGATAATGCCGGCGGCCGGTCCGAGATCGTCGTCCTTGAGCGAAGCACCGACGTCGAGTCCACCGGCTGCCAAGAACGTATTGGCCATGCCGCCGCCGATGCAGAACGCGCCGACCTTCTCCATCAGGTTGGTGAAGACGCCGACCTTATCTTTGACCTTCGCACCGCCGATCGCACAGACGTACGGTTGCGCGGGGTTCGTCACGAGTCCGCCGAGCGCGCGGAGTTCGGCCTGCATCAGCAGGCCCGCTGCGTTGGAAAGAAGATGCGCGATGCCCTCGGTCGAGGCGTGCGCGCGGTGAGCCGTCCCGAACGCGTCGTTGACGTAGAGGTCGCCGAGCGCGGCGAGTTCCTTGGCGAACGCGGGATCGTTCTGCTCTTCGCCCGCGTGGAAGCGCACGTTCTCGAGCAACACCAGATCGCCGTCGCTCAACGCGGCGATCGCGGTACGCGCCGGCTCGCCGACGCAGTCGCCCGCGAACGCGACCGGCTTGCCGAGATGCTCGGCGAGCGCCGCCGCGACCGGACGAAGCGAGAACTTTTGGTCGGCGACGCCGTCGGGCCGACCCAGATGCGAGAGGATCACGACCTTCGCACCACGCTCCGAAAGCGCGCGTAACGTCGGCAACGCCGCGTCGATCCGGGTCGGATCGCCGACCGCGCCATCCTTCATCGGGACGTTGAGATCTTCGCGGACGAGAACGCGCTTGCCGCGCACGTCGAGGTCGTCGATGGTTCGGAACTGCATGGAATCTTTCAGCGGAGGTAGCGGTCGAACCAGCCGAGCCAACGCGTGTAGACGTCGGCGCGGCGGATCGGATCGCCCGGGAAGTGTGCGTGGACCGGCCACTGGTAGAACTCGACCGTCTTGCCCGCGTCTTTGAGGGCGTGATAGAACGCGTACGATTCGGCTGCCGGAACGCGGACGTCGTAGGTGTCGTCGAGGATCAGGGTCGCCGCGTGGACGTTGCGATAGTACGTGAGCGGCGAAGCCTTCTGGAAAAGTTCGAGCGACGACGGCGATGCGAACGGCGGCCCCCACATCGAGTACTCGTTGACGTTGAGGTCGTCGGCCAGGACCGTGTCGTAGACCTGGTCGTCGACGGCGGCCCCCGAGACGGCGCAACGCCAGTCGTCGTGGTGGGTGATCAGCCACGAGGTCATCAAACCGCCGTACGACCAGCCGCCGACGCAGACGCGCGCGCGGTCGATGCCGGTCGTGGCTTCGAGCTTGGCGATCCCGGCCATGATATCGCTGTCCGGGCCGACCACGGGGTCGCGATAGACGGCGCGCTGATAGGCGTTGCCGAGGTTGTCGCTGCCGCGGTAGTTCGGCTGGAAGACGATGTAGCCGTGCGCTGCGACGAGTTGCGAGAACGTGTCGAAGGAGGTCGTGGTCGCGCCGGTCGGACCGCCGTGGATCGTCAGCACGAGCGGATACTTCTTGCTGGCATCGTAGCCCGGCGGATACGTCACCACGCCGTCTGGGGCGAACCCGCCCGACTTCCAATCCAGCGTCGCGGTCCGGCCGAAGTCGATCCCGTCGGCCCACGCGTTGGCGTCCGTCAAGCGGACCGGCGCCGTCGCGCCGGCGGCGAGATAGTAGATCTCGCTCGGATGGGCAGGGGTCGCGCCGAGAAATGCGATCGCTCCGTCGGCGGCTATACTGCCGTTGAAATCGCCGAACACATCCATGTCGCCGAGTTCGACCCTCTTCGCCGATCCTTGGAGCGGAACGCGCCAGAGCGTCTTGTGGGTGCCGTCGTTGCCTTCGAGCACGAAGCCGCGGCCGTTCGGATACCAGGCGTAGTTGACCGCGTTGCGATCGAGCACGCGCGAGATGTCACGCCCGGCGCCGTTGCCGTTGCTCACGTACAGATCGCCCGCGTTGTTCGGATCGCCGTCGCGCGCGTAGGTGTAGGCGATCGCGCCGCCGTGCGGTGCGTATTCCGGTTGCCATTCGAGCGACGCGCGCGTCGTCAGCGTACGGCTGCGCCCGCTCGCGAGATCGAGCAGCTGCACGGTCGAATCGTCGCCGTCGGCGATGATCGGTCCGGGCACGCGGATGTAGGCGAGCGTCGAACCGTCCGGCGACCACGAGATCGATGCCGAGCCGACGCTCCAGGTCCCGCCGGTCAAGCGACGCGACGTCCACCACGCGCGACCGTTCTCGCGATGCTGGGTCGCGAGCCAGAGATGCGAGGGCAGAAACGGCCCGACGTCGAGATACGCGTTGGTCGTGACCCGATAGGAGTCTTGGAACTTCGCGATGCCCGTGCGCTCGGGCGTCGGATCGTCGCTCGCGTAGGCGATCGCTTCGCTATCCGGTCGCCACGCGTAGTCGTTCACGCCGGCTTTGGCGGTGGTCGCCTGGGTCGCTTCGCCACCGCCGACCGGCAGCACGAAGACTTCGTTGCGCTTGTCGGGGTCCGGCGCGACGAACGCGATCGCGTCGCCGCTCGGCGACCAGGTCGCGTTCGAGACGGAGGTGCGCCCGACCGTCAGCACGCGCTCGCCGCGCGAGGCGATATCCATCACGACCAGTTCGGCGTCGCGATGATCGGTATCCAGGTCGACGTGCGCTCGCGTGAAGAGCAGGCGCGTTCCGTCGGGAGAGATGCGCGGTGACGAGAAGCCGACGACCTTGTATTGGTCGGCGGACGCGAAGAACGTCGCCGCGGTCGCCGCCGTCACCGCGAGCACGACTAGGCCGTCGCGGTGAGCGACTCGAGGACTTTAGCGGTGAGATCGGCCAAGCGGCACGAATAGCCCCACTCGTTGTCGTACCAGGCGGCGATCTGGATCAGGTCGCCGTTGGCGTTAGAGAGCTTTCCGTCGAGGATCGACGAGAATTCCGATTGCTTGAAATCGCTCGAGACGAGTTCTTCCTCGGTGTACTGCACGTACTGCTTCAGCGGACCTGCGGCGGAGTCGCGCAGGATCGCGTTCAGTTCGCTCTTGGTCGTCTCTTTCTTCACTTGCGCGACCAGGTAGATCATCGAGACGGTCGGCGTCGGCACGCGCAAAGCGAAGCCGTCGAACGTCCCTTCGATCTCCGGGATCGTCAGGTAGAGCGCCTTAGCCGCACCGGTCGAGGTCGGGATGATGTTGGTCGCGGCGTTGCGCGCGCGACGTAGATCCTTGTGCGGTGCGTCGAGGATGTTCTGATCGTTGGTGTACGAGTGGACCGTGCACATGAAGCCCTTGACCCAGCCGAGATGTTCGACGATCGGCTTGACCGCCGTGGCCAGACAGTTGGTCGTGCACGACGCGTTCGAGATCACGTGATGCTTGGCCGGATCGTAGTCGCCGTCGTTGACGCCGAGGACGACCGTGATGTCTTCACCCTTGGCCGGCGCCGAGATCAGCACCTTACGCGCGCCGCCGCCGTCGATGTGGGCGCGCGCCTTGGCGGCGTCCGTGAACAGGCCGGTCGATTCGATGACCACATCCACGCCCAGGTCCTTCCACGGAAGTTTTCCGGGATCGCGCTCGGCGAGCACCTTGATCATGCGCCCGTCGATGCGAATACTATCGCCGTCGGCGCTCACCGCG
>JBBRTL010000158.1:0-5583 GCA_038244445.1 Vulcanimicrobiales bacterium | reverse complement strand
CGCAATTCGGCTCGGCCGTATCTCCACGAGAACGGTGACGCATACGTAGAATGATCCATGGGACGCCCAGAGCCTTCGTGACCACACCGTACGTGTCATCCCGAGCGTCGGGAGCGACGCGACCATTCCTGACCTGTCCTCCCGAGCGTCGGGAGCGAAGCGACCAGAGTCGAGGGACGAGGGACCGCCGCCCGACGGTTGCTGGAAGTCCTCGTCGGGGACGGTGTCGGGGAACGCGATGTCGGTCAGGTCGTCCGCGACCGCCTGGCCGCCCTTGGTGGCATCGATGTGGACGATCGACCAGATCGCCGGGTCGCCGATCGGCGCGAACTCGTAGTGGACCAAGCCGTGATGGTTGTCGCCGAAGTCCCAGTCGTATGTCAGGCGCCGGATCTGGTCCGTGCCCTTCTCCACCCAGAGTTGCCGGAGTGGGTAGCGCTCGGGGTCGCCGAGCGGCTTGAGCTTGAGACGATAGCAGGCCACTCCCCCGACGCTCTCCTCGCCGTCGAAGCTGACGTCGTACGAGCGCGCCTTGGCCGTGACTGTCGCGATCGCGGTCGTCGAAGCGGGGAGCGGATCGGGCGCGAGGTTCGGCGGCGGCAAAGCCTGTGCGTCGGCGCCGATCTGCCGGAAGAACCCGAGCGGCGTGCCACCCGGGCCGAAGATCAGGCCGCCGTTCATGATCGGCTTGACGGTGGTCGCGCCGTCCTTCGGAACCGTCTCGGCATACGTGCGGCCGTCGGTCATCCGGACCGTGAAGCGCGCGCCGTCGCCCGGATCGCAGTGCACCGCGAGCGCCGTATCCGCACACGGCAAAGTGAACTGCACATAGGCGGGAACCGCGCGCGCGTGCCACGCTGCGGTCGCCGCGGAAAAGACCTGGGCTGCTGCTACCATGTGGCTGGAACTACGTCACGCGCGCGATTTTCCATGCGTTCGCCCTCACATGAAACGCTCAGCCTTGCTCCTCGCCCTCGCGTTGCTCGCCCTCGTGCCGGCCGTATCGCGCGCGGATTCGGACACGGTGTTGCAAGGCTATGCGTATACCGCAGTCGGGCACCAGCCCGTCGTCAACGCCCGCATTTGGATCGCTTCTGCCACAGATTATCGCGAAGCGCGGACGGACGCGCGCGGTCGGTTCGTGGTCTTCGGACTCGAATCCGGTCGATACACCGTCTCCGCCGAGCCGATGGAAACCACGCATTGCCCAGTCGTCGCATCGTTAGTGACCGTTGCACCGGGTGAATCCGACACAGTATACCTGCCGCTTCCACGGCAGAATAGGATGTTGGATTGCCTCGGCCACGGATACTCCACCCGCGGCGGTTCGTCGTACGTGATCTACTAATGCGAGAACGTGTAGCCGTTTCCCGAGTTCTTCACATAGCCGGCGAAGGTGATGTCGTTGTAGCGACCGATCTCGCGCGGTTCGACCGTTAGAGTGCGGTCGAGCACGACGGGATGACCGCAACCGGCCTGGGTCACTTCGGCTCGCACCTTATGGATGACGGCGCGCAAACCATGATCGTCGAACGAGTGCGGCGCGACACACCACGAGCCTTCGATCTTGTCGTACATTCCCATCGGCCTCGAATAGACCGTGATCCAGGCCCACTTGTTGCTCTCGTTGTGGGTGCGGATGTAGCTCTCGCCCCCCGCGATCGCCGGGGATGCGACGGCGAAGGCCATCGCGAGCAGGGCTAAGGTGACGAGCGAACGTTTCATGCTAGTCCTCACAATATTCATCAGGCAGAGCGCGACCATCGCGGATCAGCAACCGAGTGCTTTCCCTCTAACGCACGACCGCCTGCGCGAGTTCCGCGCTGATCCGTTCGACCAGGGTGCGGTGGTCGTCGGGGTCGTTGCCGGCCTGGCCGGTGACGATCGCCTCACAGCCGCCGACCGCGCGTTCGTAGGCGCGCTGGGCCCGGGCTTGGCCGATCCGCGTTGCGAGCGGACGGAGCACCCGTTCGCGCCACTTGGCGCGGGCCGGCAGCTCGCCGCCCGGGCGCGAGAGCTCCCAGATGAACCCGAACTCGGTCGCGAGCGCCATCAGGAGTGGCATCGCCGCCGCACGCGGCTCGTTCGCGAACAGTTCGTGCGCGATCGCCAGGCCGTCGGCCACGCGCCCCTCGACGATGCAGCTGGCGTACTTGTACGCTTTCGGATCCTCGATCGAGAGACTCTCTTGCTCGAGATCCTTGAACGTGATCTTCTTCCCCATCAGCGCGAGCTTCTCAAGATCATTGCGCACCGCCGCAAGGTCGGCCGTGCTCGCCGCGAGCGCGCCGATGGTGCGCGCGTCCGCGCTTGCGCCGAGCGCGTCGAGGGTCTCGTGCACGAAGCGCTCGCGTGCATCTGCACCGACGGACGTGTCGATGCGCAGCGCCGCACGCCCCACCTGCGGGCCGAGCGGTTCCGGCCGCTTCGACTTCGGCGAGAGCAGATCGGTGATGATGAGCGTGTTTCCGTCGGGCACGGCCTGCGCGGCTTCGAGCAGATCGCGTCGCGGCTGCGTCTTCAACGTTTGCGCGTCGGTCAGGATGACGACCCGCCGGTCGGCCAAGAACGGCATCGCTTGGATCGATTCGCGCAAGCGTGCCGCATCCGAGAACTCGATCGCCGGGATCTTATCGAGGTTGAGATCGCGCACGTCCGGCGGCAACAACCGTTCGAGCAACACATCGAGCGCGCGCTCCGCGAGGACGCGTTCTTCACCCTCGACGATCACCAGCTTCGGAATCGCCGGCGTCTTGTCGATGAAATCGTAGAACTTCAAACTTTGTCCAACTCTTCAAACGCCTTCGAGACGGGCAGCAAGAGCCACGGGAGCGCCGCGAACGCGATCGTCTCGCCGCACTCGAACACATCTACGCCATCCGCTGAGATGGCGCGGATGGTCTTCGCTTCAGGGTCTACGTCGAGGACGAGTAACGTCCCCAACGCGAGATATTTCTTCACCTTCGCCGTTCGATGCGTAGCATTTTCCTTCGGCGACCGGATCTCGATGACCAGATCCGGAGCGATCGGGGGAACATCGCGATTCGCCACAGGTAGCGCGTCAAGTCGCGATTGCTCGACAAAGCATAGATCCGGTACGAGGACGGTCTCGGAACCGTCGACCCCACCGGGGCGACACCGCCATTCGATGTTCAGCTCGCCGAAACGCTCCGCCGCTTCGGTCAAGGCTTTATAGATCGCGCCCTGGACCCGCGAATGCGGGCGCTTCGGACTCATCTTGCGCCTCGCAACGCCGTCGAGAATCTCGAGTTCTGGTCGGTCAACCAAGGTTTGCATATATACCTCACGTCCGTCCATCCCACCCGAGGGTGAGATCGACAAGACCATCTTACCGCATCAGGACCGAGATGTTCGGGCGGTGTTCGAGCGCGGGGACTTCGTCGGCGTAGGGTGGGCGGATCACGCCGTATTCGGTGATGAAGGCGGTCACGAGCCGGCCGGGCGTCACGTCGAAGGCGGGGTTGTACACATCGATACCTTCGGGCGCGGTGCGGACGCCGCCGAAGCCCGTGACTTCCCCGGCTTTGCGCTCTTCGATCGGGATCTCTTCACCGCTCTCGATGCCGAAGTCGAACGTCGAACGCGGTGCGGCCACGTAGAACGGGATCTTGTGATGCGCGGCCAGGATCGCGAGGCCGTACGTGCCGATCTTGTTCGCGGTATCGCCGTTGCGCGCGATCCGGTCGGCGCCCACGATCACGAGATCGATGTGCTTGCGCTGCATCGCGATCGCGGCGGCGCCGTCGGGTTGGAGCGTCACCGGCACGCCGGCCTGAAGCGCCTCGAACGTGGTCAGGCGCGCGCCTTGCAGTAGCGGGCGCGTCTCATCGGCGAAGAGATGCGGATGCTTGCCGGCGCGATGGGCGGCGATCACGACGCCGAGCGCGGTACCGCCGGCACCGGTCGCGATCGGGCCGGTGTTGCAATGCGTCAGGATGCTCGCGTTCTTCGGGATCAGGTCGAGACCGGCTTCGGCGATAGCGGCATCCATCGCGATCTGCTCGCGATGGATCGTCTGGGCTTCGGCGAGCATATCTTCGCTACCGAGCACGCGGTCGACGGCCCAAGCCAAGTTGACGGCGGTCGGACGTGCGTCGCGCACGCGCATGGCGGCGGCACGAAAGGCGGCCTCGTCGGTCGTGTTCTTGCGGAGTAGCGCGACGCCGTAGGCGCCGAAGATGCCGATGCACGGAGCCCCGCGGACGGCGAGCGTCACGATCGCGCCTTCGATCTCGTCGACCGAACGGGCACGCTCGTGGCGCACCTCGTGAGGGAGCGCGCGTTGGTCGAGATAGAGCACCGCATCGCCATCCCAGGCGACCGGCGTCACGTCAAAAGTGGCCACGCCCCCTAGCTTCGAGCCACCCCTCCCTTGTCATGCCGAGCGTCGGGAGCGCAGCGACCAGAGTCGAGGGACAGCCTCAAAGCTCGACGTAGAGATCATCGCCCTCGATCACTACCGGGTAGACGGCCAAGGCGTCTTTGGCCGGGGCGCGGAGTGCGGCGCCGGTGCGTGGATCGAACTTGGAGCCGTGGAGTGGGCAGACGATGCAGTCGCCGGCCATGTGGCCCTCGGAGAGATCCGCGTCGGCGTGGGTGCAGTAGGCATCGGTCGCCCAGATCGCGCCGTAGGCGTGACAGAGCAGCAAGTCCTTGCCGTTCACCTTGACGGCGTGCGGACGCTCGACCGAGACGTCGGCCACCTTGCATGCGAACGCTTTCGTGCGCGGCACGTCGGTGAAGCGATCGTTCAGATCGGCGACGGTCGCATCCACGATCTCGCGCAGCACGTCGACCGCGCTCTCGTGCGTGGTTCCGGCCGCCTTCTGCGCGAGTGACTGATCCACGTCAACTTTCGAAGCCGCGACCAGGACGTGATGCTCGGCCGCCTGGACTTCCATTTCGTGCAACGCTTCGAGCGCCGCGTAGATCTCCGGCGGCCAGGCCGCGCCGTCGTTTCCATACGTCGCGAAGAGCGCTTCGACGGCCGCTTCGCGCGCGAGCTTCAGCCGTTCGTAGTCGGCGTTCAGCGTGCCAGAAAACCCACCGGTCGCACCGGTCTTCTGCATCGTCGGGCGGAGCACGTCGCGATAGACCGCCAGCGGAAAGTCGCTCGCGTACCATTGCGCCGAAGCGATCGCGCGCCGAAGCACCGCAGCGGCACGCAGATGTGCGACGACCTTGGTCTCGTCGTTGTCGTGGAGGGCGCGCTCGATTGCGAGCAGCTCGGCCCGTTCCGCGATCGCGAAGATCGCAAAGGTGTGGTGACCACGCTTCCAGCGCAACATCACATTCATGCGTGCGCCTCGATCCCGAGCCACTCGCAGGTCGCGCTCATACCGGCGAACAGCGCAGCGATCTCATCGCGACCGAGAAGCGTCTCCGGCAGATCCGCGAGCACGTCGGCCCATGCAGCCAGGGTATACGCGGCGAACTGCGCGCGCGATGTTTCGGCGGCACGTTCGACTTCGAAGTAGCGATCGTAGATCAGCGCGTTACCGGTCACGAGCGTCTCGGTCTCGTGCGGGTCGATCCCTCCGCACGCTGGCGCCGCCGCTTGGG
>JBBRTL010000157.1:0-5593 GCA_038244445.1 Vulcanimicrobiales bacterium | reverse complement strand
GTCCACCTGATCGAGCGTCAGACCGAGCGCCTTGCCGACGTCGCGGATCGCCGAGCGGGTACGATAGGTGATCACCTCGGCCGCCATCGCCGCGTTGCTCCGGCCGTAGCGCTCGTAGACGTACTGGATCACCTTCTCGCGATCTTCGTGCGCGAAGTCGATATCGATATCCGGGATCTCTTGCCGCTCCTCGGACATGAAGCGTTCGAAGAGCAGATCCATCCCGACCGGATCGACGGCGGTGATGCCGAGCGCGTAGCAGACCGCCGAGTTGGCGGCCGACCCGCGCCCCTGACAGAGCACTCCCAACTCCGCGGCCGCGCGTACGATATCCCAGACGATCAGGAAGTAGCCGGCCAGATCGACCTTGGCGATGATCCCGAGTTCGTACTCCAACTGCCGTTCGACATCGGATGGTAACGGCGTCCCGTACCGGCCGGCCGCACCCTCTGCGACGAGTTCGCGTAAGTAGCGCTGACGCGTCGTGCCCTCGGGCACCGGGAAGAGCGGAAACTGTCCGGTCTGGCGCTCCAGCCGGAACGCGCAGCGCGCGGCGATCTCGAGGGTCGCCTCGATCGCCTCGGGATAGGCGCGAAAGACCCGGCGCATCGCGCGCGCATCTTTGAGGTGATACTCGGCATTCGGACGGAGCAGCATCTCCGCGCGGGCCCGCACGAGATCGGTCTTGTGCTTGACGCAGGCGAGCACGTCGCCGAGCTGCGCGTCGGCCTTGTTCGCATATGCGACCGCGTTGGTCGCGACGGAGGGCACGCGCATCCGCCGGGCGAGCGCGACGATCCGTTCGCAGCGCTCCGCATCTACATCGGTCAGATGGTGCTGGAGTTCGAGATAGTAGCGCTCGCCGAAATGTTCGCGCATCTGCGCGACCGCCACCTCGGTCGGGAACGCGCCGCCCGAGAGCGCGATCAGGCCGTCGACGCGGCCGGCGAAGTCGTCGATCCGCAGGCGCGCGTCGTGTTTGGCGCCGCGCATCTGGGCGATCGAGATCAGCTCGCAGAGGTTCGCATAGCCGTCGGCGTTCTCGACCAGCAGCACCACCCGGCCGCCGTCTTCGTAGGTGCACTCGCAGCCGACGATGGCCGCGACCTTGTTCGCACGCGCGGCGCTCGCGAACCGGACCGCACCGTAGAGGCCGTCGCGGTCGGTCAGCGCGATCGCCGCCAACTCCAGCTCGGCGGCGCGCGCGATCAGCTCTTCGGGATGCGAGGCGCCTTCCAGAAAAGTGAAGTTCGACCACGCATGCAGTTCGGCATAGCCGCGCATTCCATCGGCGCGCGCTAGCGCGCGAGCCAGGCGCGCAGCATGCGCAGGTCCAGCGACTTGATCAGTTGCGCGCAATCGCCCGAGCAGAGATGCATCGCGCGGACCCGGTCGCGCATACGTTCGCGCTCGGCCCGGAAATATGTCTCGATCGCGGGCGCGAGCAGAAAACGTTCGTTCTCGACGCGCAGGTGGGCGAAGCGGCGATGGGCTTCGCGCTCGGCCTCCGGTTCGCCGATGAAGCACGCCTGCAGGCGCAAGCCTTCACCGTACTCCGGACGGAGTTCGCGCAGACGCCGAGTCGGATGCTCCGAGAACCCGATCTTGACGGCGCGTGCGTCGATCCGCATCAGGTAGACGAAGCCGAAGTTGAAACCGGCGAACTCTTCGAGCGGCGAGAGCAGATGCTTGGTACGATCCATCTCGCCGCTCCCGAGCCAAGCCGCCGCCGCCCGCTGAAACCGTTCGCACGGGCTGACGTCTGGTACGGCTTCAATCATAGGAGCCTCGCAGATACCACTTCTGCCCTTGACGATAGATACGATAGAGCGCGCCGCCCTCGAGCAGGACGTCGTATTCGTCGCGGACCAGCGGCACCGAGAACCAGTTCTCCTCGATCCGCCACGGGCCGGTACATTCGAGCACCGCGCGCGGCGGCGAGCCGACGAAGGCCGGCGCACCGGCCGCCACCCGGACCGCGATCTCGCGGACTTCCAGCAACTGCAACTGGGGCACGACCAGCGCGCTGTAGAGAGGTGTGTCATCCTGAGGAGCCGGCGCAGCCGGCGTCTCGAAGGATGCCGGCATCGAGAACGCATCGTAGGCGAACTGCTCTTCCAACGCATAGGCGCGGACGCCGCGGGCCTGGCGCGCGGGCTCGCCGAGGGCGGCCTCTAGGCGCGCGAGCGTGACCGCGATCGTCTGCGGATCCAAGTCGTCGGTGCTTCGGAAGAGCGGCAGCGATTCGCCGGCTTCTTCTAACCGGAGGGCGCGCACGCGCAGGCCGACGACCGGCGATTCAAACGTGACGCCTTCGAGATTCGCGCGCAACACGCCGAGCATCGCGCGCGCTTGGGCGGTCGGCTGGGCGAGCCCGATCTCGCGCACGCGTACTTCTCCGTTCTCCAACTCGAGTTCGATGCCGAGCGCGCCCGCGCGCTTGCCCAAGCATTCCATATCCGCACATACCCGGTCGATCAAGACGCGTAACGCGAACACCACCTGAGCTTCGACCTCGGCCGTGCCCTCGCCGAAGAGCGTCGCTTCGATCGCGACCGCATGCGCGCGCGGCAGAAACGGCGTACGATCGACGCCGCTCGCGCGTTCGTGCCAGGTCGCGCCCGCACCACCGAAGCGGCGTACGAACGGACCGTACGGCAAGGCCGCGAGTTCGCCGAGCGTACGGATGCCGAGCAGGCGCAAGCGTTCGAGCGCGCGCGGATCGACGCCGAGGACGCGCAATGGAAGCGGCGCGACCAGCGCGCGCTCGCCGCCTTCGCGACAGACCGTGCCATCGGCGATCAGCGCGGCCGCGCGAGCAGCGAACTTGTTCGCCGCGAACGCCGCGCGCACGGGCAGACCGAAGGGCGCGAGCGCCCGGTGCGCGCGCGAGAGATAGTCGGCCGGCGCTCCCGGCACGCCCGCCATCTCGAGGAAGGCGACGCCCGGTTCCTCGCCGTCGACCAATGGTGAGACCGCATCGAGCCCGTCGAGCAGGTAGTCCCAGAGTGCGCGGACGCGGGCCGCGTCGTGCACCAACACGCGCGCGCCGTGCGCGGCTGCCGAGGCCTGCGCGATCGTCTGCCCGACGCGCGCGCCGCAGTCGTAGGCGCGGCCGTCGAGCGCGATCGCGCGCCCGCGTTCGCGTTTATCGGCGAGCAAGGTCGGCGCATCGCTCACACCCGCATCGAGCAGCGCGACCGCGAGCGCATAGTCGGGAATCGTCACGCAAAGGAGCATCGGATCAAGCCTTCCGGAATGACGGCACGTTCGCGAACGGACGTACTGTCGCTCCGTTCGATCGCGCGGACCAACGCGTTGCCGCCCGGGCGTCCGTAGCGATGTTTGAGCACGTGTGCGCGCACGTCGTAGCCGACCAGTCGCGCGAAGACGCCACCCGCCCCGCTCACCAACACCCGGTCGAGTACACAACGCAGGCGAGTAGCGGAGAAGGCGGCGAGTTCGGCGCTCGCGCAGAGACCCAGTGCGAGGACGAGCGCACCGGCTTTCTGTGCGAGTCCCGCCAAGCGCGCCCAGACCTGGGTGCGCAAGGCGACGGCGGGCATCAGCACCACGCTGAAGGCGCGCGATCGCAAGAGAATATCCACGGCCCGCGCGATCCCGATCGCGCTCCGCGCCGGAACGATCAGCAGCCGCTCCAAACGGACCCCGGCCCGGGCCAAGGCCGGCGGGAAGAGATCGCCCGCATCGATCACCGCGGCCAGGCCGTGCGCGGTCGCCTGGGCCAACAGCCGGGCGGCGATCGCCATCCGCCCCGAGCCGCCCTCGAGGGCCACGATCGTGCCCCGCACCAAGCCGCCCCCGAGGACGCCGTCGAGCGCCTCGATCCCGCTCGAGACGAGCTTGCCGGCAAGCTCGATCCGGCCCGCTTCGGCACGCGAAGCCAGCTCCGATTTGAGCGCCGCGAAGGCCGCAAACCGGTCGGTATGAAGAACGGAGACGCTGGTAAGAGCCGACATTGGAGAGTCATCGTAATCGAACATATGTTCGATTGTCAATCTCCGGGACACCACGTGTTCTCGTGAGGAACACTGTGCCGTGATACGCCCCCGTGATACGATATCACTATGGCTGAAACGCTCACGCTCGCCCTCGGCCTCGCGTAGGGAACGCCCGGTCGCTCGCTAACGTTCTCCGGCTATGAGCATTCTTTCACGCGCCATCGGCTCGGTCGTCCTGGCGCTCGCACTCCTGATGCAGATGGCTCTGCCGGCCCAGGCGCAAAAGATCACGATCACCGTCTATAACGTGAGCCACACCCGCGTCTGGATCACGATGTACACGCACGACGTCGTCACCACCATTCGTTGCTCGGGCGAGCCCGGAATCGGCAAGACCATGTCGTGCGAACCCAACTTCGGGAACGTGGACTCGGCCCTAACGGTCCGCGCCGAGATCATGAATATGGGCGGCGGAAAGATCGGCGACATCGAATTGCGCGGAACGCCGCGCGTCATGTCGAGCGTCACGGTCTTCCACCGGGACGGCCGCTACCAAATCGCTGCCGGCGCACCCGGTCCGGGCATGATGTAGGGCTACGCGCGACGTCCGGGTGGCAGGCGCGCGATATCTTCAGGGCTTTGGCGAGGGGCTGGCGGACGGCTTGGGCTTCGGGGATCCCGTCGTGGCCGGCGGGGTACGTTTGGGCGGCGAGATGTGCTGGCTCCACGGGATCCGCCAGATGACTTGCCACTGGCGCGGCGGGAGCGGCGACGTGGAATAGGCGAACGTGCCGCCGCCGACGACCGGGCGCGGGTTGACGCCTTGATAGGTCGTGAAGAGTCCGCTGCGCGTGTTGAAGATGTTCGTGTCCAAGATGGTAAGCGAACCCGGATGCACGTGGAGGACCAGGCCCGCGGTGTACGTCGTGAAGGCCGGCTGATTGTAGGCGTTGTTGCTGCTGAGGAACTGCGCGTTGAAGAGCCATTCCATCTTGGCATGCGCGAGCAGGCCGTCGAGCGTCAGGCCTGCCGTCATCAACGGCTTCTTCGGCAACTGCACGCCGGGCGCATAGAAGCTCCCCGGGTACTCCATCCGCGCATCGAGCGACGAGAGCACGGCGCGGGAGAGCCCGAACGTCGGCAGCACGAGTACGTTTCCGATCGCGACGCGCCCACTGATCGCGAGTCCCTTGGTCACCTGGCCGAGCCCGGCGATTCCCTGACCCGCGTAGATACGGTCGGTCTGGAACGGGATCGATCCGCAGATATTCGGGGAGTTCCAGACCGACTGGAGGGATGCGAGATATGCCGGCAGTCCGTTCGGGAACGCCGCCGGAGACTCGGCCGCGATCGGAATCGCCGCGTTGAAGAGCTGGCCGGCCGCGTCCTGCCGAGAGAGTTGCACGGTCACGTTGTTCGGACCGAAATCGTGCCGCCAGGTCAATGCATACGTGAGTTGTGACTGATGGCTCGTCGGGTCGTTTCCGCCGGAGACGAAGATCGAATGGTTGTAGCAGTCATAATCCGCGGAGAACGGATCGCTCACATAGCGGCTCGTGCTGTAATAGTACGCCGAACTTCCCATCGAGATGTTGGCATTATAGGTATCGCTCTTGGCAGGCTTCCAGTCT
>JBBRTL010000156.1:0-5637 GCA_038244445.1 Vulcanimicrobiales bacterium | reverse complement strand
TACGGCCTCGACAAGAAGGCCAGCGAGACGATCCTGGTCTGGGATCTCGGCGGCGGCACGTTCGACGTCTCGATCCTCGACGTCGGCGACGGCGTCTTCGAGGTCAAGGCGACCAACGGCGACACCCACCTCGGCGGCGACGACTACGACCAGCGCGTCGTGGAATGGCTCGCGACCGAGTTCCGCAAGGAACAAGGCATCGATCTTTCCGGCGACAAGCAGGCCATGCAACGCCTGACCGAAGCCGCCGAAAAGGCCAAGATCGAGCTGTCGAGCATGTCGCAGACCGAAATCAACCTGCCGTTTATTACGGCTGACGCAAGTGGGCCGAAGCACTTGCAGCTCAACATCAGCCGTGCCAAGTTCGAAGAACTTACCGCCGACCTGACGGATCGTTGCATCCAGCCGTTCAAGAGCGCGCTCTCGGACGCCAAGATCGACATCTCGCAGATCGACGAAGTCGTGATGGTCGGCGGCTCGACCCGCATGCCCGTCATCCTCGAACTGGTCAAGAAGCTCACCGGTAAAGATCCGAACCAGACCGTCAACCCGGACGAAGTCGTCGCGATCGGCGCGGCCATTCAGGGCGGCGTGTTGGCCGGCGAAGTCCGCGACGTGGTCCTGCTCGACGTCACCCCGCTCTCGCTCGGTCTCGAGACGATGGGCAGCGTGATGACGACCTTGATCGAACGCAACACCACCATCCCGACCAAGAAATCGCAGGTCTTCACGACTGCGGAAGACGGTCAGACGTCGGTCGACATCCACGTGCTTCAGGGCGAACGCCCGATGGCACCGGATAACAAGTCGATGGGGCGCTTCCGTTTAGAAGGTATCCCGGCCGCACCGCGCGGTATCCCGCAGATCGAAGTGACGTTCAACATCGATGCCAACGGCATCGTCAACGTGAGCGCCAAAGATCTCGGCACCGGCAAGGAGCAGCAGATCACGATCACCGCATCGACCAACCTCAGCAAAGAGGAAGTCGACCGGATGGTCAAAGACGCCGAGATCCAATCGGCCGCCGAC
Organism: Vulcanimicrobiales bacterium; assembly: GCA_038244445.1. GTDB lineage: Bacteria > Vulcanimicrobiota > Vulcanimicrobiia > Vulcanimicrobiales > Vulcanimicrobiaceae > JALYSX01. The sequence continues at coordinate 4,608 of JBBRTL010000156.1, read as the reverse complement.
AAGGCCAAGAAGGACGAAGCGGAGATCCGGAACAACGCATCCTCGCTGATCTACTCGACCGAGAAATCGCTCAAGGAAGTCGGCGAAAAGCTCGACGTCACCGCTCGTGGCGAAGTCGAGGCGGCGCTGACCGAACTCAAGCGCGTCAGCGAGAACGGCACGGCTGCCGAGATCAAACCGGAGATCGAGAAGCTCCAAACGGCCTCGTACAAGATGGCCGAACTGCTCTACAAGGCGACCGCACCCGACGGCGCGGCGCAGAACGGCGCGAGCAACGGCGCGGCCGGAGAACCGGAGCAACAGGCGCCGCCGCCGGACGACGTCATCGACGCCGAATTCAAAGAGAGCAAGTAGCACGCATCCATGAGTGTGTTCGATGAAGACGTCTCGGCGGAAGCCGGAGGCGCCGTAACTCAGGCGAGCGCGGCAGGGCCGGTCGAGGATCCGACCGCTCTGCTCGCGGTCGCCAACGCCAAGGCGGACGAGAACTACAACAAGTTCTTGCTCGCCATGGCAGACTTCGAGAACTACAAGCGCCGGATGCAACGCGACATCGAAGGCGTCGTCACGCACCATCGCCGCAACTTGCTCGAACGCTTCTTGCCCGTGATCGACAACCTCGAACGCGCCTTGCAGGTCGAGTCGGCGAACGACGGCTTACGGGCCGGCGTCGAGCAGACGCTTAAGGGCTTCGAATCCGTCCTCGTCGGCGAGAACGTCCGCACGATCGACGTCCTCAACAAGCCGTTCGATCCGAAGACCGCCGAAGCGATCGGCACCGTTCCCGCTCAAGAGGGCATCGCCGACGAGACCGTCGTCGAAGTCGCCCAAAAGGGCTACACGATCGGTGAAGAGCTGCTCCGCCCGGCTCGCGTGATCGTCGCAACTACCAACGCGGCATGAATTACAAGGACTACTACGCCGTTCTCGGCGTGCCGAAAGGCACGCCCGAGAAAGACATCAAGTCGGCGTACCGCAAGCTCGCGCGCAAGTGGCACCCGGACGCGAACCCCGACAACCAAAAGGCCGCCGAAGAGAAGTTCAAAGGGATCTCGGAGGCCTATGAAGTGCTGGGCGACGCCGACAAGCGCCGCAAGTACGACGCGCTCGGATCCGACTGGCAACAGGCCTCGCGCCAGGCCGATCAGCAGAAGCGTTACCGTACCCAACAGGACGAGACGTTCTACGATTTCGGCAACTTCGGCGGCGCTCAGGCCGGTGGTGGCCCGAGCGGTTTCTCGGACTTCTTCGACATGTTCTTCACCGGCGTCGGCAAGCGCCAGTCCGCGCAAAGCTCGGCCTTCTCGCAACGGGGGCAAGATTTGGAAACCACGATCGAACTCAGTCTGCGGGATGCGTATGACGGCGGAAAGAAATCGGTCTCGCTGCAGTTGGAAGACACCTGCGCGCGCTGCCGCGGCACCGGTACGCTCGACGGACGGCTCTGCACGGTCTGTCACGGCACCGGCCGCATTCTGGCTGCGAAAAAATTCGACGTGACGATTCCGAAAGGCGTCGGCGACGGGCAGCGCATTCGACTGCAAGGTCAAGGCGGCGCCGGCGTCGGCGGCGCGGCCGGCGGCGACCTGTATCTGGTCGTCAAACTCGCCGAGGATCCGACCTACAAACGCAAGGGCGACGATCTCTACGTCGACCTTCCGGTCGATCTCTTCGACCTCGTCCTCGGAGGTGAAGTCAAAGTCCCGACGATGGCGGGACAGGTCTCGATGACGATCCCGGAAGGCACGCAGAACAACCGTCTGCTCCGTCTCTCGGGCAAAGGCATGCCGAAGGTCAAAGGCGGAGACGCCGGCGATCAGTACGTGCGTCTGATCGGCCAACTTCCGCAGAACCTCAGCGAGAAAGAACGCAAGCTCTTCAAAGAACTCGCCGCCATCCGCAACGGGAAGAAGTAGGCTCGCCTAGAGCAAGTAGGGAAGCGAAACCTGTGATTCCCTCGGCCTGAAGTTCGGCAACCGGCACCGGACGCCGAATGCGATAAGGAAACGCCCCATCAACCGACAGCCCACCACTAGCATAGATGTCACCCTAAAGGGCGCGCTCCGATGATGGGCGGCGGCCACTTGATGTGGTCGAGCATGTACGGGCCGAACAAGCCCGCCAGCGGCAAGCGCGTCGATTGGAAGCGGATCGGCGCGCTCTTCTTGCCGTATGCGAAGCAGCTGGCGCTGGTCCTCGTCTGCATTTGTCTGGTGCAGATCCTGGGCTTGATTCCCGCCTATCTGAGCGCACGGATCATCGACGTCGCCTTCCCCCACAAAGACTACGCGCTCCTCGCCAAGCTGGTCGGCTTCATCTTCGGATCGGCGTTGATCGCGGCCGCGATCGGGGTGGCCCAAGGCTACGTCAACTCGATCGTCGGCGAAGGCATCATGCGCGACATCCGCACGAGCCTGGTCTCGCATCTGCACAAGATGCCGCTTTCGTTCTTCACCGGGACCAAGACCGGCGAGATCATGAACCGGGTCAGCAGCGACGTCGACAACATCGACAGCGTCGTCACCGGAACCCTCACCACGATCGTCCAGAATATCGTCACGATCCTCACGGCGGTCTCTTGGATGTTCATCTGGAACTGGAAACTCGCGCTCGTCTCGGTCGTGATCGTCCCGTTCATGGTCGCTCCGCTCAACACGGTCGGCCGCCGGATGTACGACATCCGCAAGAAGACCCGCGAGCAGCGCGACCAGATCGAATCGATCACGCAGGAGACGCTCTCGGTCTCGGGCATCGCCCTGATCAAGTCGTTTGCGCGCGAAGGCTACGAGCGCAAGCGCTTCTACGACGTCGGCACCAACCTGATGGGCCTCGAGATCCGGCTCGCGAGCGTCGGCCGCTGGTTCATGGCCTCGATCGGCGCAACCGTCACCATCGGGCCCGCGATCGTATGGCTGGCGGGCGGTTGGATCGCGTTTCACAACGATCCGAGCATCACGATCGGACTGATCTCCGCCTTCATCGGCTACATCGCGACGCGCCTCTACGGGCCGGCCGCGGCGCTCGCCGGCGTCCAGGTGCAGATCGTGAGCGCGCTCGCGGTCTTCGAACGCATCTTCGAGTATCTCGACAACGAGACCGAGGAGTACGTCCCGAAGAACGCGGTCGCCCTGCCGAACGTGGGCGGCGACGTTCGCTTCGACGACGTGCGCTTCTCCTATTCGCCCGATCGCGAGATCCTGCGCGGCGTCACGCTCCACGTCGCGCCGGGGCAGGTCGCGGCGTTCGTCGGCCCCTCCGGCGCCGGCAAGTCGACCATCACCCAACTCGTGCCGCGCTTCTACGATCCGCAGTCGGGCGCCGTCTCGATCGACGGACACGACGTCCGCACGGTCACGCTCGAATCGCTCCGCCGCGACATCGGCATCGTCTCGCAGGAGACGTACCTGTTCCACGACACGATCGCCGCCAATCTGCGCTACGCCAAGGTCGACGCGACCGACGAAGAGCTGCGCGACGCATCCCGCAAGGCCAACATCGACGAGTTCATCAGCGGCCTGACCGACGGATATCAGACGATCGTCGGCGAGCGCGGGCACAAACTCTCGGGCGGCGAGCGCCAACGCTTGGCGATCGCGCGCGTCTTGCTCAAGGATCCGCGTATCCTGATCCTGGACGAAGCGACTTCGGCGCTCGACTCCGAGAACGAAGCCGCCATCCAAGCCGCGCTCGAGATCGCGATGCGCGGCCGGACCTCGCTCGTGATCGCGCATCGCCTCTCGACGGTGCAAAACGCCGACATCATCTTCGTGGTCGACGGCGGCCGGATCGTCGAGAACGGCACGCATGCCGAACTGATCGGGCGCCCGGTGCTCTACGCGCGCCTCTACCGCACCCAGTTCCGGGAGATTCCCGCGGCGACGTGACCTTGAACCGCCCGTACGCCGTCCTGCTCGGCGCGACCATCGTCCTCGAGTTCGCGTGCAACTTGCCGACCGGTTCGATGCCGCTCGCGCTGCTCGCCGACGGCGCTGCCCAGAGTTCGATCGTGCTGGCGATGGGCGCAGGCATGTTCGCCAATCTGCTCGGCAGCGTTCCCGTCGGCGTGCTGGTCGACCGGATCGGCCGCCTGGTCACGATCCGCGCTTCGGCCTTGCTGATGGCGTTTGCGATGCTCGGCATGGCGCTCACGCACGGACCCTGGTGGGGCGGCCTCTTCATGGCGCTACGTGGCCTGAGTCTGACGAGCTACGTCACCGCCGAGTTCGCCTACGCCACCGAGATCGTGCCGCCCGAGCGCGCCGTTTCGTCGGTCTCTTTCATCGGCCTGATCGCCAACGTCGTGTTCGCGATCGCACCTGCGATCGGCGTCTGGCTCTGGATGCACGGCATCGCGCGCGAGCAGTACTATATCGGCACTGCGCTCGCGCTCGCCGGCACGGCCGCGCTCTGGCTCCTGCCGTCGCGCCACGACGTCAAGACCGCATCGCCTTCGCGCACGATCATCATGCGCTCGCTCTGGCTCCCGACGATCGCGTTCCTGGTGGCCGCCGCGATCCAGAGCGGCGTCAACTTCTCGCTCGCCGTGCTGACGTTCCACCAGCGCGGTCTTGGCAACGCCGCACTTATCTTCACCGCGATGGCGCTCGC
>JBBRTL010000155.1:0-5654 GCA_038244445.1 Vulcanimicrobiales bacterium | reverse complement strand
TGCCGCTCTTCATGAAGATCGGCGAACCGCCGACCGCCCGAAACGCACGGACCGGCGAGTTGACGCCGCCCGCAATTACGTTGCGCGCGCGGACGAAAGCGGAGATCGAGCGTTCGATGCTCACGATGTGCTGGACTCCCTACGAACTGCGGTCATTGGAAAATCGGCACCCATCGAAGACGGCGGTCGCCGGGAAAGGGGAGCCGTTCTCGATTCTATAGCCGAATATCGCATACGTCATCGTTCCTTGTATGATTCGATCTTCTTGCGCGGCAGACTGATCTTTCCTTGAGACCTGCGCTCGTGAAGTGACGAGGTCGCGACGTCAGCGAGCCGGTGAGCCCGAATAGTTCCTGGGTCTTGAGCTGCCTTGAACCCCCCGGGTTCGATGCGGCATGTAGCCTTCGATGGGCGGCGAACGTGCGTATCCGATGGGTCAGAATGACGCACGCCGCTACGTCATCGTTCGAAACGACCTCTGCCGGAACGACCGCTACCGAACTCAGCTGGTAGAGCGGCGGAGCGCAAGTTAGCGTGGAACAGGCGATCGCGATGTTCCAAATGCTCGGGGCGATGTGCTGGCTGTTTGCTCTCGCCTACGCTTCCGATCTGCTTGGGCGGAAGACGTCGCCGGCTGACTATGTGCGCGATGCAATCGTGTTTTCCGTCGCAATCGTCGCGCTCCTGGGTGCTATTCATGCGTTATACCCCTTCGCATGTGTTCTTGCCGCGCTCCTTCTGATCGTGGTGCGCCTGATCGTCGTCAAGGATCGTCGGCCATTTGCGCTCGTTCTCGACGCGGATTCACCCGGCTATTCAGCGGCCTATGCTCTTCTTCTGGCCGCAACGACCGCGGTGGTCTGGCCCGCGCTGGTGCGACCGGTTCTCGACGGCGACTCACTCCTCTATCATCTACCGAATGCAGCGGCATGGGTCACGGCCCATTCGGTGTGGACCGCGTCGACCTTGTACTGGTGGTATCCGCCGGGATCGGAACTCTCCGCTGCGGGCATTTTCGCCGTGGGGGGCGCCGGCGCTCTGCCGCTCTCAGGGTGCCTTGGCGTCCTTCTCTTGGGCTTTCGAATTGTTGCATTTGCTCGCGCAGAGGGTTTTACCGCGTGGGCTGCCGGCGCGATCAGCGCGGCGATAGTGACGGTACCAATCGTAGCATTTCAAGCGGGGACCTTGCAAAACGACGTATGGCTCGCCGCCTGGGTACTCGAGATTGCGTGGGCGGTTCGTCGTGACCGGACCTCGCTCATACGATGCGCCGCGATCTGTGCAATCATAAAGCCCGTTGGCTTTCTGTTCGCCGTTTTCACCTGCTTATGGTTAGGCGCGGGGGCGGCGGCCACCACGATTGCAATGGTACCGCTTGCGCTGTGGTTCGTCCGCGACGCTGTGCTGTTAGGGGCGGCGGTGACGTCGCCCGCCTATGCGGCGGTTCCACGCCCCTTTTCTACCAGCATCGCGGGGCATGGTCTCGTCGGCATCGAGACGCTTGCGCGGGCGATTGTCGACCAAGGTCTTGGTTTCGTCACATTGGCATTGGGAATCGTCGCCCTGCCCTTTGCCAAGGTTTCGGTACGGATGTGGGGCCTGGTCATGACGCTGGGCGCCCTCTTCCTCGTCGAGCCGTTCGGCTTCGAAGGCTCCGCGCCCCAATTGGCGACCGGCGCATCGCTACGCTTCCTTTTGCCGGCCGCGATGGTCGCAATTGTCGGACTCTTGCCGACGCTGAAACGCGCACAGACCGTTGCGGCGGTGGTCGCCATCGTCATCGCGGTGGCGAATACGTGGACTGTTCTCGCCGTATTTTGGAACGATGCGAGCGTGCGTGCGGCTCCCGAAATTGCAGGCATCGTTCTCGTCGGGTTCTTGACCATTTCCCGCGTGAGGAGATGGGAGTATGCCGGGCTATTGACCGTCGTTCTCGGCATTGTAATAGGCGCCCACGTAAGCATGCAACCGGCGCGATACTACAACGCGGAGATCGGCTCCACGCGCTTGTTCGACTGGATAGAGAAGGTACATCCGCAAAGAGTAGTTGCGTGGGATCTCCGAAGCGGAATGATAGCGGTCGTGTCTCCATTGACGGCCGTCGCCGATGCATCGTCTCGGCCGTGCGATCAGGCGCGGCACGATCGGGCATTGCTCGTCGTCGCCGATCAGTTCTCGGCCGATCCGGTAGCATTTAGATCGCGGCGCGGATCGGCGCGCAGTTGTGGTCGGGTACTTTTCGAAGACGAGTCCGCGATGGTCGTGTCGCCCCGCTAGGAAGTCATGCGGAGTTGCTTCCGCCCGGAGTTCCATGCGTCAGGATCTCTGATCCATCGTCTCGCTCCCTCATCCGGTTCCAGTCGCCGCGCGTGTTGACGTTCGCGAAGCGAGCGGGTTCTACGGCTACATACCGGACGCGCATGCCGGCCAACATCTCGTGCACCGCGCCGCTCGTCCGAAGGGCGTGCGGCGCGATGCGCAGGACCGCAGCGCGATCGTACATTGCACATAGCGGCTCGACACCGTGGAGATGCTCGGGCACGACGGCATCGTCGCCGACGCCAAACGCATCGAGCAACTCTCGCGCCAGATCTGCGTCGACGTGTGGCATGTCGGCGGCGACGACCAGCGCGAGCTTCGTCTCGACCGCCGCGAACGCCGAGAGCATGCCGGCGAGCGGGCCGCGCTTGCTCCAGCGATCGATCACGATCGGGCAGTCCAGACGATCGTCGATCTCGGGCGCGAAGGTCGCGGATGCAGAGATCACGACCGGGTAGTGTGGCGCGAAGCGCTCGTAGGCCCGGACGATCAGCGGATCTCCGTGGTCGGTCCGCTCGAGCTTTCGAGGCAGCCGAGTAGCTTCGCCGCCCGCCAGCAGGACGACGGTGACGTCACTTGTGGCGGCGGGCATAGTCTTTCGCGAAGTAGGTGATCACGATGTCGGCACCGGCGCGTACGAAGCACGCCAGAGTCTCGTCGATCGCGCGTTCGCCGTCCATCCAGCCGTTCGCGATCGCGGCCATCAACATCGAGTACTCGCCGCTCACGTTGTAGACCGCGATCGGCACGTCGAACGCATCCCGCGCTTGGCGCACGATGTCGAGGTAGGGCAGGCCGGGCTTGACCATCACGATGTCGGCGCCTTCTTCGATATCGAGCGCGATCTCGCGGAGGGCCTCGCGCGCGTTGGCTGGATCCATCTGATAGCTGCGGCGATCGCCGAACGTGGGCGTCGATCCGGCTGCCTCGCGGAACGGTCCGTAGTAGGCCGATGCGTACTTGGCGCTGTACGCCATCAAGATCACGTGTTCGTAGCCGTGTGCATCGAGCGCGCTGCGGAGCGCTTCGATCCGGCCGTCCATCATATCCGAAGGCGCGATCACGTCGACGCCGCAGGCCGCATAGGTCAGCGCGGTCTTGACCAACAGTGCGACCGTTTCGTCGTTCTTCACGTCGCCGGCATCGTCGAGAATGCCGCAGTGGCCGTGGTCGGTGTACTCGCAGTTGCACAGATCCGCGACGACGGTCGTCTCGGGAGCGGCCGCCTTGATCGCGCGGATCGCGCGCTGGACGACGCCGTCGGGCGCGTAGTTCGAAGTCGCAACCGCATCCTTGTGCGCCGGAATGCCGAAGAGCAGGACGCCGCGCACGCCGAGACCGGCGAGTTCGCGGCACTCGGCGACGGTCTGCTCGACGGTCGTGCGCGAGATGCCCGGCATCGAGGCGATCGGGCCGGCGTCGGCGTCGCGCTCGACCACGAAGAGCGGCTGGATCAGCGCATCGACGCTGACGAGGTGTTCGCGGACGGCGGCGCGCATGGCGGCGGTGCGACGGAGGCGGCGAGGACGATGGATCACGCCGTTCCCTCTTCGATGATGCCGCGGGCGGCCCTCGCGCCGAGGGCTTCGGCCTCCTCGAGCGTCGCGACGGCGCCGTTCTCGATCGCGACCTTCAGGCGGTCGTCGAGGTAAGAGCGGAGGATCAGGTGCATCTGCTCGCCGTCGTAGCGCGCATGGATGCCGATCGGAGCGTTGCAGCCGGCCCGGAGTGCGCGCAGGGCCGCTCGTTCGGCCACGATGCAGCGTTCGGCAGCTTCGTCGTTGATGGCGGCGCGAAGTTCTTGGGCGAGCTTGTTCTCTTCGGCGCGCATCTCGATCGCGAGCGCGCCCTGGGCTGCGGCCGGCACGAGTTCGTCGACCGAGAATGGCACGGTGTGGGTGGCGCGTACGCGCAGGCGATTGAGCCCGGCCATCGCGAGCACGATCGCATCGTAGTCGCCCTCGCGCAGTTTGCGCAGGCGGGTGTCGACGTTGCCGCGGACGTCGTCGTAGCGCAGGTCGTCCCGGAGCGCTTGCAACTGCGCGCGCCGGCGCGGGCTCGAGGTGCCGACGCGCGCGCCGGCCGGAAGATCGGCGAAGGTGGGATAGTGTTCGCTGCAATAGGCATCGCGTGGATCTTCGCGCTTGGAGATGGCGACGAGCGTCATGTCGGAGGCGAGCAGGCTCGGCAGGTCCTTGCACGAGTGCACGGCGTAGTCGGCGCGCCTCTCACGCAGAGCCGTCTCGAGTTCGGTGACGAACACGTTCTCGGTCCCGATCGCGTTCAGTGGCCGGTCGGTCACGCGATCGCCGGTGGTCGTGACGTTGAGGATGGTGGTCGCGATGCCGCGTTCGGCCAGCCGCGCGGCGACGGTCTTGGTCTGCATCAGCGCGAGCGCGCTTGCGCGCGATGCGCAGACGGCGGCGTGGGTGACGTCGGGATCGGGAGCGCCGGTCTTATGACGCTCGACCAGATCCTCGGCGAGATGCTCCATCTGGATCGCATCCATGGCGGCAAGCTCCGCGATCGGAAGTTCGCTCAGCTCGCGCAGGATCGGCGCGACCTCGTCGGCCGGGAGGATGGCCTCGAGATAGGTGCGGGCGTGGGCTAGCACCCGAGCGGCGCGGTCGTAGCCTTCGCCGATGCGCTCGGGCAAGTCGCGCGCGATGCGGAGCGCGAACTGTTCGGGACTGGCCCCGGGGTCGACGCCGAACCGGAGTTCGCCGATCTGCGCGCTCGCGACCAGCGAGATCGTCGGAACGCCGGCTACGCGCGCCTGCTCCTCGACCGCGGCGTCGAGGACCGGGTCGCCGGTCGCGGCGACGGCCAGCACCGCGCCTTCGAGGGTCTCGACGACGTCTGCGCCCGCATCGAGCAGAACGTGGGACGCATAGAGCGCATCGGCGCCGCTGCCGATGACGGCGATGCGGCGTCCGGCGACGCGAAGTGCGGCAAGCAATGACGTGGATGTGATAACTGCGCATGATTTCGCAATCCGGCCGCAAACAACTGCTTGGTGCAAGAGCATACCGGCACCGAACGCCCGGCGCGTGCCGCTATCGCGGGTGCCGTTATCGCCGCCCTCATCACGTTGCCGGGCCTCGGCGCCGGGACGCTGTGGGACAACAGTGAGACCGCCTACGGCGAGGTCGCACGGGAGATCCTCCTGACGCACGACTGGGTCGTGATGCACCTCAACGGGCATCCGTGGTACATCCAGCCGCCGCTCTACTTCTGGATCGCCGCGATCTTCGCGAAGCTCTTCGGCGTCACGGCGCTGGCTCTGCGTCTGCCGGCGGCGCTCGCGACCATCGCGATGGGCGCGATGACGGGCT
>JBBRTL010000154.1:0-5669 GCA_038244445.1 Vulcanimicrobiales bacterium | reverse complement strand
CCATCACGATCGTCTCCGACGACGAGTTGAAGATGAAGAACGTGGTCGACATCGTGCAGGCGAAGGCGATCAAGCGGGGCATCGATATCAAAGCTCTCGAACTCGGCAAGGTCGACTCGGCGGCGCTCGGCGCGGTGCGTCAGGTGATCACGTTGCGCAACGGGCTGCCCAAGGACAAGAGCAAGATCCTGACCGAGAAGATCCGTTCGCTCAAGCTCAAGGTGACCGCCCAGATCCAAGACGAGCAGATCCGCGTGACCTCGAAGAACAAAGACGACCTCCAGGCGGTCATGAACGAACTCAAGTCGATGAGCTTCGATTTTCCCCTCCAGTTCGTCAACTACCGCTAGGAATACCGATGCCGTCAGTCTCGTTCGTCTCGCTCGGGTGTGCGAAGAACCTCGTCGACACCGAAGTCATGATCGCGAAGCTGGGCGCCGCCGGCTGGCAGCTCGAGCCCGATTCGACGCAGGCCGACACCGTCATCATCAACACGTGCGCGTTCATCGATCCGGCCAAAGAAGAGTCGACCGACACGATCCTGGAGCACGCCCAGCGTAAGGGGCCGGACCAACAACTGGTCGTGGCCGGCTGCCTCGCGCAGCGCTACGGCGAGCAGTTGCAATCGCTCATCCCCGAGATCGACGGCGTCGTCGGTACGGGCGCCTATGCCGGCATCGTCGAGATGCTCGACGACGTGCGCGCCGGGCATCGGCCGGTGCGCCTGCACTTCGATGCGGAACCGGAACACGATTTTCTTCCGCGTCTGATCACGACGCCGCGGGCGACCGCGTATCTCAAGATCGCCGAAGGTTGCGACCACCCGTGCACGTTCTGCATCATCCCGCAGTTACGTGGCAAATTCCGTAGCCGGAGCGAAGAGTCGATCCTGATGGAAGCCCGTGCGCTCGCCGCGAACGGGACCAAAGAACTGATCCTGATCGCGCAGGATACCTCGATGTGGGGTCGCGATCGCGGCCACCGTCGCGGCGGTCTCGCGCAGTTGCTCGAGAGTCTGCACGAGATCGAGGGCATCGAGTGGATCCGCCTGCTCTATCTCTATCCGGCGACCGTCGATAGCGAACTGATCGAAGCGATGGCGCGCTTGCCGAAGGTCTGTAAGTACATGGACATGCCGCTCCAACACGCGCACCCCGAAGTGCTACGCGCGATGTTGCGTCCGTCCAACGGTGAGCGGTACTTGGAGATCATCAACGAGTTCCGCGAGAGCATTCCGGGGATCACGATGCGCTCGACGTTCATCGTCGGCTTCCCAGGCGAGACCCAGGCCCACGTGGACTACTTGGAAGAGTGGATCGGCCGAGCGGAACTCGACCGGGTCGGGTTCTTCGAATATAGCGCCGAGGAAGGAACGCCCGGAGCGGAACTGCCGAACCACGTTCCGGCGCGCGAGCGGCGCAAACGGCTGGTGCGACTGCGCGAAGCGCAGCGTCTCGCATCGGAGCGTGCGCGCGCAAAGCGCATCGGCGATATCGTGATGGTCTTGGTCGAAGAACGCCGGACATTGCGCAAAGGCGATCCGTTCCGGGCCGCCCTTGGCCAGGGTGAAGTCTGGTTCGGACGATCGGCGGGCGAGGCGCCCGGCGTCGACGGCGGCGTGTTCTTCGCCGGCGATGCGACTCCGGGTGAGTTCGTACCGGTCACGCTCGACGGTCACGGGCCGTTCGATTTCTTCGGTCGCATAAAGGAACGTGTCCTCGTTGGGTAAGCACCTAGGTCCCGGAATCGAAAACGAACCCGAGTTCGCACCGCGCCGGTCGCAGCGCCCGGTGCTTGCGCGCCGCATCGCACTCGTCGCGATCCTTCTGCTGGTCGGCTTCGTCTCGGTGGTCGCGGGCTTTTCGATATTCCAGCACAAGAGCCCGATGGCCGTACTGGGCGAGATCGCGGGCGTCGAGACGCCGCAAGAGGTCTTCGGCAAGAACCACCTGCTGGTGCTCGTCGTCGGGCTCGACTACGACTATACAGACAAGGACATCGAGACTTCGAAGACCTCGCGCACCGACGTCATCAAGGCCATCAACCTCGACTTCGGACAGAAGCGCGCGTTCGTCTTGAGCATTTTGCGCGACACGGTCGCGACGATGCCGAGCGGCCGACAGGCGAAGATCAACGAGGCCTACTCCGAAGGCGGGATCAAAGAGTCTGAGTCGGTGATCTCCAGTTTCCTCGGCACTCCGCCGTTCGACCGGTACGTGATCCTGCGCTCCGATTCGGTCAAGGACATCATCGACGCCATCGGCGGCGTCGAGGTCGATGTCAAAGACTCCGACTGCCTCAAGAACAAGCTCTGCAAAGATCAGAGCCCCCTCAACTACGACGACAACTGGGGCCATCTGCACATCCACCTCAAGCCCGGTCTCCAGCATCTCGACGGCGAGAAGGCAGTCGGCTATTCGCGCTTTCGCCACGACTGGTGCAGCGATCCGTGCCGCTCGATGCGGCAGGATCAAGTCCTCCAAGCGATCGTCACCAAAGCGCGTGGCAACAAGCTCAATACGCTCATGCACTTGGGTGACCTGATCGCGTTCGTGCGCAAGAACGTCACGACGAACCTGACCCAGGGCGAAATGCTCACACTGGCCGCGTACTTCAGCGATATCGATAAGAACGGCATCAAGCAAGACCGGCTCGAGATGGCGGATAACGTGACCCTGCCAGACGGCGGAACTGCGATCCTCGTCGACCCCGCCGAAAAGGCGAAGAAGATCCACGACATGTTGATCGCTCCGCCGGTGCCGGAGGCATCGCCCGACTCGATGGCGTTGCTCTCGGTGCCGCCGAACACCATCAAGATCGACGTCGAGAACGGCAGCGGCGTCCCGGGCGCCGCGCATCAGGTCGCGCTCGCATTGAAGGCCAAGGGGTTTCTGATCGGCACCGTCGGCAACGCACCGGCGACCGTCGACGAATCGGAAATCCACGAGCATTCGCAGGTCGCGTTTGCCGGTGCAAAGGTCCGCAGCGCGCTACCGCCCTCGATGCACGCGCTCGCCGTGCTCCCGGAGAACGATCCGGCGGCGGCGCCTTCGACCAGCGACGTGACGATCGTCGTCGGCAAAGATCTCGTGGCGGCCGAAGCGGCCTTGACGGTCCCCGGAGCGGCGCTGCCGACCTCGAAACCTTGAAGTCCCGCATTGGTTGGATCGCGGCGCTGGTCGTCGTCGGCCTCGTCGTGTTCGTGGCGTGGCGTCTGCTCTTGCATTCCGGTTCGCTCGCGAAGCCCGCCTTGATCACGCCCAAGATGAACGCGCACGAAGCACTCTCGCCGGATCTGGGCGCGCGCGTCGATCGGCTCTTGAACGAACGGAAAGAAGCGAACCGAACGGATCGCCCCAAGCTGATCGCGCTGACGTTCGACGACGGACCGTACCCGGTTTTTACACCCTTGCTGCTGGCACAACTCCGGGCACTCCACGTGCCGGCGACCTTCTTCCTGATCGGGCGCGATGCAGAGCAGTGGCCGGAACTCACCCGGCGTATCCGCGCCGACGGAAACGAGATCGCCGATCACACCTAGTCGCATCCGGATCTGGACCAGGAGACCGACGCGCAGGTTCGCGAGGAGATACTCAAGGGCCGCGACGTCGTCTGGTCGATCGCTCCGGATCCGTCGCTACGAACCTTGATGCGCCCACCTCACGGTCGATATAACGAGAACACGATCAAGGTCGTTCAATCGCTCGGCTATCGAATGGTGCTCTGGACCGACGACTCCGGCGACTGGCGGACGCTCACCGTCGACGAGATCCGGACCCATCTGCTCGATCACGCGACCGCGCCCGAGATCGTCCTGCTCCATTCGGGTAAGCTGGCCACGATCGAGGCGCTCCCCGAGGTGGTCGCCCGGTTCCGCGCGGCGGGCTACCGTTTCGTCACCGCCGGCGCCCTGATCCGTCTGGTTCCGGCAGAATCGATCAACCATCCGGCTAAAGGCCCAGTCTAAGTTCAAGGAGTCCGTGGTAGAATGCCCCGTCAGATCATCGATACAGCGAGCAGCCGGCCCCGGTACATCCGGCGCCGGGCCGTCCAGGGTGCCATTCTGGTGGCAGTGCTCATCGCGATCCTGATCGGGCTCTACCTTACCCTCGGTCATCGCGGGGGAGGTGTCGCCCACAGTGCCCTAGCCCCCGTTTCTGCCGGAATCCAGGAAACCGCCCCTGCGGCCGAGGAATCTGGCGCGTTCTATTCTAGGAGATCACATGCTGCGTAGGCTTTCCCTCGGACTCGTCGGCTTGAGTCTGGCTGCTGCGGTTGCGGCTTGCAACTCGTCCAACTCGACCGCCCTCAACGGCGGGCTCGGGATCGGTCCGGACTTCCCCACGCTCACGCTCTACGCGGCCAACAGCACGCAGAACGCCGTCGGCATCTATCCGCCCACGAGCACGAGTGGCTCGGGCCCGGCGTATCAGATCGGCGGGTCGAACACCACGATCTCCGGTCCGCAGTATCTCGCGTTCGATGCGTCGAGTAACCTGTACGTCTCGAACTACAACGCGAGCACGTCGCAGAGCAGCGTCGTCGTGATCAAGGCTCTCGCGACGGGCAACGTCTTTCCGATCGGCGGCTTCACCTATACGAATATGGGTCAAGTGCGTGGCATCGCGCTCGACAACGCGCTCGGAACGATCGCCCTCGCCTCCGTCGATACGACGGCGACCAGCCCGGCAGCACCGAGCCAGGTACAACTCTTCACGACTAGCGACGGGGGCGGGAGCGTGCCGTATCTCGTCATCACCGGTGCGGCGACCGGATTGAACGTCCCGTCGGGCGTCGCGATCGACTCCCACGACGCGATCTTCGTGTCGAACCTGCAGGGTGCGTCCATCGAGAAGTTCGTCGTGCCGACGCCGACGCCGACGCCGAGCGGAACCGCTTCTCCGACCCCGACCGCCAGTCCGACGCCGACGCCGACGCCGGTTCCGACCGCGACGCCGGTCGGCCCGACCCCGACTCCGGTGCCGACCGCCGTCCCCACCTACTTCAACAACCTCGCACCGGCGGCGACGATCGCAGGCGCCAACACGTTGCTGGTCAATCCGGCCGGCATCGGTCTCGACACGAGCGGCAAGATCTACGTCGCGGATGCGGGTCGTAAAGCCGTCCTGGTCTTCGCCGCCGCAGCGAACGGCAACGTGGCGCCGACCTCCAACATCTCGGGCGCGTTGACGGGGTTCGTCTCGCCCAGCGACGTCAAGGTCGATGGGTCCGGCAAGATCTACGTCGCCGATAGCGGTGCGGGCAAGATCTTCGTATTCGCCGCGGGTGCGAACGGCAACGTCGCCCCGACGTCGACCTTCACCGCGAACGGGACGCTCGTGGGGATCGGACTCGCGCCATAGTCGAGAAGCTGATGCGCGCCGTCGTCGCGTTGGCCGACGGCGCTTCCGATGAAGGCCGCGTCCGCGCAATCGCCGACGGCGCTCGGCAGATCGCCGGCGCTTCGGTTGCGGCGGTGCTGTTTTCGGACGATCGTTCGATCTCGGCCGACGACGCTTCCGGACCGGTCTTCGCGTTGCGCGAATCATCGCCGGAAGTTCGCAGACTCTTCCTTCACGCGCTTGGACGGTTCGCCGTTCCGGGCGCGTTCTACGTTCCGGCGGCGCAGGCGCGGGCGCTCGCGGGCGTCGCAGCAACGATCTCGAAGT
>JBBRTL010000153.1:0-5731 GCA_038244445.1 Vulcanimicrobiales bacterium | reverse complement strand
CCCGGGCGCTGCAGCGCCCGAACCCGAGCGAAGCCGATAGTTCGGCGAGCCTCTCCGCGCGGCGAAGCCGGCGCGATGGGATCGACCTCGACATGCCCGAAGAAGTGAAGAAGCAGCTCCGCGAACAGAACAAAGCCGAGTAGTGGTCCCGGGCGCTGCAGCGCCCGAACCCGAGCGAAGCCGATAGTTCGGCGAGCCTCTCCGCGCGGCGAAGCCGGCGCGATGGGATCGACCTCGACATGCCCGAAGAAGTGAAAAAGCAGCTCCGCGAACAGAACAAAGCCGAATGACTACCGCGGCAGCGCGGATCCGGGCTGCGGGCCGTTCTCGTCGTTGACCATACGGATGTAGAGCTGCGCGCTCTTGTTGCTCGGATCGACCTTCAAGACGTTCTGCCACTCGACGAGTGCGGCGTCCTTGCGGCCGAGCGAGAACAACGTCACGCCGAGGTGGATGCGCGCGGGAATGAAATCGGGGCGGATCTTCTTCGCGTGCTCGAACTCGGCGACGGCCGCGTGGAACATGCCCATGTCGCGATACACGTTGCCGAGGCGGACGCGGAGGTCCGCGAAGTCCGAGCACAGGTCGAGCGCCTTCGAGTACTCGCGCACGGCTTCGTCGAACATCGCGAGGCCGGCGTACGCGGCGCCGAGGTCGGCGTGCATGTTCGCGAGCTTGCCGCGTGCGAAGCGATCGAGCGCGTTCGGCTGGCCGACCGACGCGGACACGGCCTTGGTGTAGACCTCGCGCGCGCGCTCGTACTTGCCGCGGTCGTTGTACGTGACCGACAGGTTGAGCGCGGCCTCGGTGTAGCGCGGGTTGAGGCGCAGCGCGTTCTCGAATGCCTCCTCGGCGTCCGAGAACCGGCCCTGTGCGTGATAGATCACGCCGAGCATGTTGTAGAGGTCGGGGAAGCTCGGACGGGCCGAGGCAGCCTCGGCGAGGAACGGTTCGGCGCGCTCGTATTCGTTCGCGTTGTAGTGCTCGCGGCCGAGCGCGATCAGCTGGTCGACACTGACCTGGGCACGGTCACTGCTCATCGACTCCAGACTAACAGCTCTGGGGCATCGGGAGTGACGCCACCCGTGCGGACGACCCGCGGCTACTTCTTGGCAGGCGACAACGACGCGAGCGCGCCTTTGGCCTCGCCCGCGCGATCGCTCTGCGGGTACCTCGCGACGAGCTCCTGCCACGACAACCGCGCGCGGTCAGGCATGTCGACCGCGACATACGCACGGCCGAGCAACCACAGCGCCTCGACGTCGTAACCGACGCCGCGATAACGCTCGAGCAAGCGGCGCAGCCGGAGCACGGTGCCCATCGGCTTGCCGCGATCCCAGTAGTAACGCGCGACGTACCATTCGTGATCGGCGAGGCGCTTGCCGACCTTGACGACGATCTCCTTCGCCTTGTCGCGATAGGGCGAGTCCGGATACTTGTCGAGGAACGCCTTGAGCTCGTTCGCGGCGTCTTCCGTCGACGACTGGTCCTTCTCGAACGACGGCGGGAACAACCAGAAGTCGCTCGACAGCTGCAGGAAGTACGCGTCGCCGATCTTGAACGACGCGTAGCCGTTCGCGACCATCTCGTGCGTCGGGTGGAACTTCATGAACAGGCGATAGCTGTCGATCGCCTCGACGTATTGCTCGGCGCCGAACTCGGCATCGGCGAGCCGGAGCTCGGCGAGCACGGCGTACTTCGAGTACGGGAACCGGCTCTTGATGAACGCGAAGTACTTCGAAGCCGCGATCCAGTCCTTGCTGTCGAGCTCCTTGAGCCCCTTCTCGTAGTTCTTTTGCGCGGAGACCGAGTAGTCGACCGCGCCGGAGCCGGACTTGGCGCCGCACCCGACCGAGGATGCGATGCCGAACGCGAGTGCCACGGCAATGAGAAGGGGTTTGATCATCGAGACTTTCCGCTCATACACCCGCGCGGAGCGGGAGATCAACGTTGCTACGACCCGGCCCGGGCGGACCCGGTTGCCTGAGATGCCTGATATAGGTAGGGAATGAGGCTGCCAGCTGCCGCGGCTTGTGCCGTGATGTGCTTCGCTTGCTCGGGGACCGCGCACCAGGTTTCGATCGGGGCGCCTCCACCCAAGGTGACAGATGGCGTGCTCGCCGGCCCGTTGTGCGCGGGCGCCGAGTGCAAGTGCCGAGATCTCAACGCCGCGGGCGACGGAGGCGCAGGCGCGCCGAGCGACGCGGCGCACAAGCGGTTCGAGGTCCGCCTGACGTCGCCGCAGGAGCTGTGGGCGCAGGTCGGGACGAATCACCTCTACAAGAGCGCCGAGCGCGCCGAAGCCTGCTTCTACGTCGATCTGCCGTCCGGCAATTCGCCGGTCGAGCTGCGGATGTCGAACAAGGACGGCGCGGCCGGCGGCTGGGCCATCCGCGAGCTCGGCACCAAGACCAAGAGCTACTACGACACGTTCGTCTTCATGTGTGGAGTGCCCGGCGTGTGCTCGTTCGACGAGCTCGATCGCAACAAGGCCGACTACGCCGCGATGCCGAACAACCTGCACGACAAGTGCGGGTCGACGAAGATCAAGGCGCTGTCGTGGGATCAGAGCAAGGCTCCCGATGGCGAGCACCCGACCGATGTCGTCGTCCGGCTCGTGCTCGACGTCTATCGGTTCGCGCCGTGGAAGCCGCACGGCGATGACACGTGCGGCAAGGGTCGCCCGCCCGCGGATGCGGGAAGTGATGCACCGGCCGCCGACGATGGCGCCGGTTCCGCGGCGCCGTGATTCGCTACGGCGAGACGTTCTCGAGCTGAGTCCATGTCCCGCGGATGTAGTAGCTCGGGTCGTAGTTCGGATCGTCGGTGATCACGATATTGCCGCTGACCTCGTCTTGATGCGCGTTCTTGCCCGCGGTGCTCGTCACGCGTGAGACCTCGTGGGTCTTCGGGTTGCGCACGAGCTGCTCGTCGCCCGCGTAGAGCGTCCAGGCGACCGCGCCGGCGTGCTGGGCCTCCATCCGATCGCGATCCGCCTTCTGCGATTTCTCGAAGCTCGCCTTGGACTGCTTCATGTACGCCTCGTGCGACTTCTTCAACATCGCGGAGGTCTCGTCGCCGGTCTTCTTGATCTGCGCCATCGCGATCTCCTGGTCCTTCGCCATCTTTCCGTGCTGCCGGTTCAGCCAGTCCTGGGTGTACGCGCCCTTCGCGATCAATGGGCCGATCGCCTTGGCCACCGCGTCGAGCTGACCCTTCGGCGCGCGGACACCGGAGACATCGGCGAACGAATTCCACGCGTAGCGAACCGGACCGCGGCCCATGTTGATCTGGGTCTTGGTGGTCTGGACCACGACGCGCAAGTTCTCTTCGATGGTGTGACCGCGGAACGTGTACTCGATCCGGCTGTGGACGCCGCCGCCTGATTCTTCCATCGTCATTCGGGCGCGCCGCGCCTGATCGTTGAACTGCGCGATCATCTGATCGATCTGCGCGGCATCGACGGTCGGCTGGATCGGCCCGAGCGTCGGGTTCGGTCGGATCGACGGCGCGACGTAGCTCAGGAAGTCGGTCGGCGACATCGCCTCCATCGTCTTGCAGTGCGCCTGGCGATAGATCTTCAAGTTCGACGCATCGTCGGACCAATGCCACACGAACGAAGGCAGCGCCTGGAAACCAGAGAGCCCGTCGGGGCTCGAGATCCGATACGCGACCGTCGGTACGCCGCCGCAATACGGATCGCGGAGCAGCACGCCCTCGAACGTCCAGTCCGCGGGAATCTCGATCCGGAACGCGGTGATGCCCCAGGCGTCGTCGCGGATCTCGACGGTCTTGGTGCGCGTAGAGATCTGGACCTTGGAGTCGGCATAGCCGACGGACGACACGGCGGTGACCGCTACGACGATGCGTGCAAGCGATGACATCGCGCCCATCAGAGCACGCCGGCGCGCGCAAGAGGTGGGGCGTCTACGCCCTCGTGGACCGTGTTACGTGTCCAGGGTGCGTCCTGGCGTGATCTTGGTCGTGGTCATCATCGCCGGCGTCGCGGTCGCCGAGGCGGCGTGCGAACGCACGCGTACGACCGACGAGCCGCCGCCGCGCCCGCCTCCGAGCCCGCCTCCGAGCCCGCCGGCGGACGCGCGGCCGAGCGATGCCGCGATCGCGTGCTCCAGTGATCGCGACTGCCCGCAGCTGCCGGCCGGCTCGACCTGTGCGTTCACGTGCGGTCCCGACACCTGCCAGCTCGTCGCGGTCAGCGCCAAACCTGGCGCGGGCCCTTGTTTCGGCACCCAGCGCGACGGCGCGCGAGCGATCACGATCCAGCCCGATTCGCAGGTGTTCGTCGCGTGCGACGTCAACGCGGGCTTGTACTGCGAACACTCGACCCGGCGCTGCGCGCGCTCAAAGCCGCGCGGCACGGCGTGTCAAGCCGACGACGAATGCGGCGACGACGGCCGCTGCGACGACACCAGCCGGCAATGCGTCCAGGCCGAGCCACAGGGCGCGGCCTGCCACACACAACACTGCGGGCGCGGCCTGTTCTGCAACGACCGCGACCGCTGCGAGCCACGCCACGCCGAGGGTGCCGCGTGCGTGCTCGCCGACGACTGCGCATCGCACGCGTGCGACCGCGAGCGCTGCGTCGCGGCGCCGGCGTCGTTTGCATGCGCGCTGTCCGTGCCGGCGTGGTAGACCGCGCCGGTGTACGAGTACCCCGACAGCTACGACGTGATCGTCGTCGGCGCCGGCCATGCCGGGTGCGAAGCCGCGCTCGCGGCCGCGCGGCTCGGCGTGCGGGTGCTCGTGCTGACCGGCTCGCTCGAGATGGTCGCGCAGATGTCGTGCAACCCGGCGATCGGCGGCGTCGCGAAGGGTCACATCGTCAAGGAGCTCGACGCTCTCGGCGGCGAGATGGGCAGCGTCGCCGACGCGACCGGCATCCAGTTCCGCCGGCTCAACGCGAGTAAAGGTCCGGCCGTGCGCTCGACCCGCTGCCAGTCCGACAAGCGGCGCTATCGCGACGAGATGCGCATGCGGCTCGAGAATTGTGTAGGTCTCGCGCTGCGCCAGGGTGAAGTCGCGAAGCTGCACACCGAGGACATGGCATCGGGGCGCAAGCAGATCGTCGCGGTCACGACGACGATGGGCATCACGTACCGGACCAAGAGCGTCGTGTTGTCGACCGGTACGTTCATGCGCGGCGCGATCTTCGTCGGCGAAGCGCGTGCGCAAGGCGGCCGTGCAGGTGAGCCCCCGGCGCTCGGCATCAGCGCTTCGCTCGCGGAGCTCGGGTTTCCCCTCGCGCGCCTGAAGACCGGCACGCCGTGCCGGATCGATCGCAAGACGATCGATATCGCAGGCCTCGAGGTCCAGCCCGGCGACGATCCGCCGCCGACGTTCTCGTGGTGCGGCCCGCCACCACCGCTGCCGCAGATCGCGTGCTGGATCACGTACACGAACGAGCGCACGCACGCGATCATCCGCGACGGCCTGCCGCGCTCGCCGCTCTACACCAAGCAGATCGCCGGCACCGGCCCGCGCTACTGCCCTTCGATCGAGGACAAGGTGGTGCGCTTCGCCGACAAGGCAAGCCACCAGATCTACCTCGAGCCCGAGGGTATCGACTCGGCCGAGGTCTATCCGAACGGCATCTCGACGTCGTTGCCGTTCGACATCCAGCTCGCGTTCCTGCGGACGATTCCCGGGCTCGAGCGCGCCGAGATGACGCGTCCCGGGTACGCGGTCGAGTACGACTTCATCGATCCGCGGG
>JBBRTL010000152.1:0-5798 GCA_038244445.1 Vulcanimicrobiales bacterium | reverse complement strand
GCCGAGATGCCGTCGGCCGCGCGCCCGTTTACGCCGCGGGTGACGTGCGCGCTTCACCGCGCCGGTGTTGAGATCGCTACGATCACCCTGCATTGCGGCGTCGCGAGCTTCGAACGCCCGGAGCGGCCCGGGACCGAACGTTTCGCCGTTGCGCCCGCGACCGCCGATGCCGTCAATCGCGCGCGGGGGGAGGGCCGACGCGTGATCGCGGTCGGGAGCACGGCGCTACGTGCGCTCGAAAGCTCGGCGATCGGTGGTGGGGTTGTGGCCTCATCGGGCTGGACCGATCTCACGATCGACGAGGCGTCCGCGTTGCGGACCGTCGACGGCATCCTGACCGGCTTCCATGACGACGGGGCGACTCATCAGTCGCTTCTCCGCGCGTTCCTCGGCGAAGAGTTCCTGCGCGATGCCTATGCCGAGGCGGCGGAGCATGGCTACCACTCTCACGAAGTCGGCGACGCGCATCTGATCGTCTAACGCGATGGCGCCGGGGAACGCCGCCTACCGTTCCGCGTAGTCGACGATCCTGTCCCGGTGCGTCATCGTTAGGTACGCGACGAGCGCGAGAATCGTCAGGAGAAAGACGACGCTGGTGATGGTCGTTCCCCAGCCGATGCCACCGTCTTTGGTGGTCTGCGAAAGCAGATCACCAAGCGACGCGCCGAGCGGGCGCGTCAGGACGTAAGCGGCCCAGAATGCCAGGACGTTGTCGATCTTAAATCCGTAATAGGCGACCGCTACGACGCCGATCATCGATGCGAAGGCCAGGACCGCGAGCGGATAGCCGAGTCCGGTCGCCTCGGAGAGCAGATCGCCGCCCGATGTACCGAGCGCAAACGTGAACAGAATCGCCGCCCAGTAGAACAGCTCGCGCTTTCGCGTCACGATCGTATGTACGGAGAGCGTACGCTCGTTTAGCCACCACGCGACGAAGACGACCGCCAGCGCGCCTGCGAAGACGATCGTCGTGGTCGAGAGCGGAATGCCGAGATTGTCGACGAGATTGTCGGAGACCAGCGTGCCCACCACGCTGATCGCGACGACGACCGCCCAATAGACCGCCGGTACGTAGGCTTTGGTCCTGAGTTGGATCAGCAGGCCGATGACGAAGATTCCGCTCATCACGTATGAGGTCGTAACCAATCCTAGATGGAGCGTCGTCGAGAGATAGTCGGCCGCGGTCTCGCC
This sequence comes from Vulcanimicrobiales bacterium, assembly GCA_038244445.1. Lineage (GTDB taxonomy): Bacteria > Vulcanimicrobiota > Vulcanimicrobiia > Vulcanimicrobiales > Vulcanimicrobiaceae > JALYSX01. The sequence continues at coordinate 4,607 of JBBRTL010000152.1, read as the reverse complement.
GACCGTCGTCGCGAGCACCTTGATGATCCAGAAGTAGATCGTCACTTCGGGGACTTTGTTCAGCATGGTAGCCATGGGCCGAGTCTACGCCTCCGAGATGACCCCAGGATGAACGTCCGACTGGGGCCGGCGAAGGCTCGACCCCTTAATTCTTTGAAAAGTCCGCGCGGAACACATACGCTCCGGCCACCGGCTTGCATCCGACGATCCGTGGCGCATAGGTGCTCTTGTGCGCCGCGGCAATCGTCGCCGCGTCGAGGTCGGCGCGACCGCTGCTCTTGAAGATGCGCGTATTGATGACGTTTCCGTTACGATCGAGCACGACGCGGATCGTCACGGAATACGGTCCGCCGGCACCCATCGCCGATTCCGGAAAGTCGGGCTGCACCGCGTTCTTCACACGCGCCGGAGCGGTGCACGCAGGATTGACGCGGGCCACCTCGGCGACCAAAGAACGCGCCACCTTGGGAGTCGCCGGGGTTGCGAAGGCGACGATGGGCGAGAATGCTTGGATCGCGAGGGTGAGAGTTGCGACAAGCACGAGAACACCTCCGACAAGTGGGCGAGAGATATGGGCGCCGCCGCTATAGCCTGCGTCGAGGAGCCGCCGAATGCGGACGAGCGTGGCATTACGAACGCCGAACATCCCGAGTGCCTTCGCTGGCACCAACGAGATCCGCTCGGCAAGATCGACGAGGCAACGTGCAAAGCGTTCCCGATTCTCCGCTCCGGCCGCTGCTATGTCATCGAGGTAGAGCACAACCGGTGTCGCGGCGGCAACGAGGGCACCCATGGCCACCCTGAGTGCGAACCAGCCAATCCGTGCGAACGTCAATTCCATGCTTTGTCGTACAAAGTCTGCTTTCGATCTCCTCTGTGGCGGGGCCAGCCCGGGCCTCCCACTGCAACCCTCTGCGGTAGGCCGCTCTTTCTGCACATATGCAAAGCGTCACCGACCTCCAACGTAAACCATCGCCGGCGGGCCACCCGCAACCCCTCGCCGCGCTCGGCAGCGCGATCTACGCGGGCTGCTGGGATACGGACTCGGTCTACGGGATCGAGGCGACCACTTGGGAGAAATGCGCCGAATTCGCGGCCCCCGGCAAACCCTATGGCATGGCCGTCCTCGACGGGACGATCCGCGTGGTCGTCTCGATCGGCGAGGACGACGATCGTTATCTCTACACGTTCGTACCGGGCAAAGGTTTCGATCTCGAAAGCAAGATCGCGCTCCCCGATCTGAGCGGCTCGCATCTCGCCTCCGACGGCACGACGCTGCATCTTCTCCAGATGGGCAAGCGACAGATCGTCACGCTCGATGCGGCCGGCGCGAGCCTGCGCGAATACCCGCTCCCCGTGCGGATCACCGGTATCGGGTTTGCGGGCGGAACGCTCTACGGCATCGCCGGCGACGAAGAGTTCGAGAACCTTCATCTGGCGACCATCGACCTGGGCGGATCGGACGTCCTCGTCACCGACATCGCCCCGCTCGACGACCTCGCGCGCGGTCTCACCCACGACGGCAAACGCTGGTGGACGAGCTACCGCGACGAGAACGACATCGTCTCGTTCTCGATCTAGCCGTCTCGTTCGTTCCCGCGGCTAGACCTTCAGAGCCTCGAGTTCGCCGGACGCGGTTTCCCACGCATCGAGTTGCTCGGCCGAGCGCTTCGCGAGTTCGTCCCGCTCGACTTCGAGCGCCTTCACGCCGTTGCGATCGCTGTAGGTGGCGACGTCGGCGAAGAGCGCGTCGATCTCCACCTTGCGCGCGTCGATCTTCTCGATCTCGCGTTCGATGCGTTTGACGATGGTCTGGAGCTTCGAGCGCACCTTGAGCGGCGTGAGACGCGTGTCGCGCACCAGCTTCGACGTCCCGGCCGCCGCCGACGCGGTCGCAGCGATCGCGAGGCCGCGCTTGTGTTGGGCCTTTTCGTAGCCCTCGTATCCGCCTTCGACGATGCCCCAATGCCCGTCGTCGATCCAAAGCACCCGGTCGCTCAGCGCATCCAGGAGATATCGATCGTGCGAGACGATCACGAGCGCGCCCTCGTAGGACGAGAGCACGTCTTCGAGCGCCTCGCGGCTCGCGATATCCAGATCGTTGGTCGGCTCGTCGAGCAACAGTACGTCGCACTTGCGCGCCATCAGACGGGCGAGCATGATCCGACGGCGTTCGCCGCCGGAGAACGCGCTGACCGGCTTGTCGGCGGCTTCGCCCGAGATGCGCATCCGGCCGAGCAGGTTGCGCGCCTCTTCTTCGCTCGCGGTCGTGCCGGTGGTCACGGCGTCGACCGCCGAAGCGGTGACGTCCAACTGCTCGTGCGCGTTCTGCGTGAAGTACGCAAAGCGAGCCGCCGGGTTGTAGCGGACCTCGCCGGCGTCGGCGACCATCTCCTCGGCGAGGATCCGTAATAGTGTCGACTTTCCGGCGCCGTTCGGTCCGACGATCGCGAGCCTCGCGCCCTGTTGTAAGTCGAACGTCACGTCGTGGAAGAGTGGACGGCTGTAGGCCTTCGCGACGCCTTTGACTTCGAAGGCAAAGCCCCGGGTAGCGCGACGCGAACTCTGCAGGCGCACGCCGATCGCACGCACCTCCGGCGCCGGCGGCGGCGCGGCCATCTCGCGTTCGACGCGCTCCAACTGCTTCTCGCGACTCTTGACCCGGCTGTAGTTGCTCGACGTAAGGGTCGTACGCAAACCGGCGATCGAGGCTTTGCGCTTGTCGCGCTCGGCCACGAACAGTTCGTAGGCCTCGCGTTCGGCGGCGAGACGCGTCTCGCGTTGTTCGACATACTTGTGGTAGGCCGGCCGGGCGGCCGCGTAGGTGAACAGCGATCCGCGATCCATCTCCCAGACGCGCGTTCCGACCTTGTCGAGGAAGTAGCGGTCGTGCGAGACGATCACATAGGCGCGTTTGTCGGCGGCGATGTAGTCTTCCAGCCAGCGCACCGTCTCGATATCCAGATGATTGGTCGGCTCGTCGAGGATCAGATATTCCGGATCGTCGATGAGCAGGTGCGCGAGCGCCGCCTTCGAGCGCTGACCACCTGAGAACTCGCGAAGCGGTCGTTCGTATTCGTCCGCACCGAAACCGAAGCCGTCAAGAAGCGCGCGCAGACGTTTGTTCGAGAACGCCCAGTCGGCATCCGGGACCTTGGCAAGCGCGGCCGCTACGAGTTCGTTCAGGTTCGAGCGCGTCTCGTCGGCGACGCCTTGCGCCAGGTAGCCGAAGCGCGTCTCGCGGGCACGCACGATCGTGCCGCCGTGCAGTTCGTCGATCCCAGCCAGTTGGCGCAACAGCGACGACTTCCCGGCGCCGTTCGGTCCGACCAGCGCGATCCGCTCGCCTTCGTTCAAGACGGCATCGACGCCCGAGAATATCTCTCGAGCGCCGTAGTGACATTCCAGGCCGCTCGCGCGGAAGAGTTCCATCAGGTCTGTTCGGTTCTGTTCGCGGCTTCGTGATATTGCTGTCGGATGGCCGCGATGTCGACGCTCGGCGGAGGCGTTTTGGGATCCATCTTCTCGAGGGTGCGACGGATGACGGCGCCAACGACCAGGTTGCGGTACCATTTCTTATCCGACGGCACCACGTACCACGGTGCGTGCGCCGTGCTGCAGCGCTCGAACACCGCTTCGAAGGCGCGCATGTACTCGTCCCAGTACTTGCGCTCGCTGTAGTCGCTCTCGGAGATCTTCCACTGTCGGGTCGGATCGTCGAGCCGCTTTTTGAAGCGTGCGAGTTGCGTCTCCGGGCTGATGTGCAAGAAGAACTTCAGGATGGTCGTACCCGACTCGGTCAGGTTCTTCTCGAAGTCGTTGATCCGGTCGTAGCGTTTCGACCAAACGTCCTTGGGCACGAGGTCGTGGACCCGGACCGTCAGTACGTCTTCGTAGTGCGATCGGTTGAAGATCGCGGTCTGCCCGTGCGCAGGCGCGGCGGCATGGGCCCGCCACAGAAAATCGTGAGATGCTTCGAGCGCCGATGGCTGCTTGAACGCGTGCATGTAGGCGCTCTGCGGATTCATCGCCCGCATGACGTGGGTGATCGTGCCGTCCTTGCCGCCGGTGTCCATCGCTTGGAGCACGATCAGCAGCGAGCGCTTGTTCTCGGCATAGAGCAGGTATTGCAGTTCCGTCAACGCTTCGCAGTCGCGTTCGAGCTGCTTGGCGGCGTGGTCCTTGCCTTTGCACCCCGGAGTTTGGGCGGGGTCGAGTTTGGTCAGATCGACGCGGCTCCCGGGGCGAACGCAGAACTCTTCGAAGGCGCTCATGCCCGCTTAGGTTCGCGCCGCCGGCGAAGCGCCCCCGCGCGAGAAACGTCGGAGCGAGAGAAACTCGATATCCAGCGCCGACCCCCCTTGCAACGCCAGATCGGCCGCGATCTCACCCACAACGCTAGCGAACTTGAATCCGTGCCCCGAAAACCCGCCGCAAAGGACCACGTTCTGGTGCGCCGGGTGGAGGTCGATCACGAAATCGGTATCCGGAGTCAGAGCATACATGCAGGCCTTGGCGTCGAGAACGCTACCGCTCGCACCCGGCATCCAGCCGTCCAGCGCGACTGCGAGCGGGGCGACGTCCTGCTCGGCATCGATCCCGCGTTC
>JBBRTL010000151.1:0-5928 GCA_038244445.1 Vulcanimicrobiales bacterium | reverse complement strand
TCTCACTCCCGGGTCTTTCGGCGCCGTGGACAGACGCATCCTCGGGTACGTAGCCTCCGTTGCGACGGCGCATATCACCGCACTTCAAGCGCGCCGTCGACCTTGCACCACTCGAAACTTCAGCGCAGCGCGCGCGTGTCGGCCAGCGCGATCGTCTCTCGCGCGCCGCCTCTCTCGACCACGAGCGATCCACCGGTCGCGAGCGCGATCGCTTCGGCTTCGAACGGTTCCGTCGTGCCGTCGAGCAGGATGCGGTACCGCTTGCCAGGGAATCCGGCCGCCGTCTCCCAACACCGTGCGATCCGCTGCGGTCCGTCGAGCATCGTCAGCGAAGATGCGAACTGCGTCAGGATTGCGGCCAGTAGGTCGGCCCGCTCGACCGGCGCGACGTCGTCGCAGAAGGCCGGAGCCGGCGCGATCTCCGCCTCGGCTTCGGGCGTGCGCGCGACGTTCACCCCGACCCCGACCGCGACGTGCGCGCGCGGACCTGAGATGCGCGACGCGCACAGGATGCCCGCGATCTTACGCGCCCCGACCAGCAGGTCGTTCGGCCAGTGCAGATCGGTCTCGATGCCGCAGGCGGCCAGCCCCGCGCGGACCGCCAGGGCCGTCCAGAACGGGACGGTCCAGAGGTTGGACGCCGGGATCGCCTCGGGCAGAATGGTGCTGAAGAGCAGGCTCGAGCCCGGCCGGGCGAGCCAACTCCGCCCTTTGCGCCCGGCCCCCTTCGTCTGGTGATCCGCCACGATCGTGAGGCCGCCGGATTCGGCTTGACCGAGCAGGGCGTTGGCATCTTCGTTCGTGCTGTCGGTCTCGGCGAGATAGCGGATCCGGGCGAAGGCTGTCCCGACCAGGGCGCTCTCGACGGCGGCGTAGGGGTTCGGCGATGCGGGCATCCCGGGCGCGTTCGCCTGCGCTAGCAAGGATGGCCTTCAAGGTTCCGCGCGACGGGGGGCCGTAAAACGGGCGCACTATGGCTATCGAACGTACGCTCATCCTCTGCAAACCGGATTCGGTTTCGCGCAATCTGTCCGGCGAGATCATTTCGCGCTTCGAGCGGCGCGGCTACCTGATCGTCGCGATGAAACTGATGCAACTCGATGGCGAGAAGGCTCGCAAGCACTACGCCGAGCACGACGGCAAGCCGTTCTTCGCCGGTCTGGTGGAGTTCATCACCTCGGGTCCGCTGGTCGCCCTCGCCGTCGAAGGCGAGAGCGCGATCGAGGGTTGCCGCCAGCTGATGGGCGCGACCAATCCGCTCAAGGCCGACGTCGGCACGATCCGCGGGGACTTCGCGCAGGCGATCGGCCGCAACATGGTCCACGGCAGCGACAGTCCGGCGAGTGCCGAGCGGGAACTCGCGATCTTCTTCGATGCCAACGAGTTCGTCACGCGCAAGCACGACCTCGAGCGCTGGATCGTCGAGAAGTAGGCGCGATGTCGTTGGAAGCATTACGCGGCGGCGGCCGTCCCATCGTCGAAGGCGTGCACGCGCGCGAGATCCTCGATTCGCGCGGCAACCCGACCGTTGCGGTAGAAGTTGCGACGAGCTTCGGCATCGTGGAAGAAGCGATGGTCCCTTCGGGTGCGTCGACCGGTGCGAACGAAGCGGTCGAACTACGCGACGGTGACGCGAAACGCTACAACGGCAAAGGCGTGCAGAAGGCGGTCAAGGCCGTCAACGATCTGCTCGGCCCGGCGGTCACCGGATTCGATGCGACCGATCAACGCGCGATCGACGCGATGCTCCGCGAGATCGACGGCACCCCGAACAAGGCCAAGGTCGGCGCGAACGCCATTCTCGGGGTCTCGCTCGCGGTCGCTCGTGCGGCCGCGACCAGCCTCGGCCTGCCGCTCTACCGCTATCTCGGCGGTCCGACCGCCGCGACGTTGCCCGTCCCGATGATGAACGTCATCAACGGCGGCAAGCACGCCTTCGGCGCGTTGCAGTTTCAAGAATTGATGATCGTCCCGCTCGGCGCCGCGAACGAACGTGAAGCGGTACGCTACGGCGCGGAAGTCTTTCACGCGCTCGGCGCGCTCTTGCACCACAAGAGGATGGCGACGCAGGTCGGCGACGAAGGCGGTTACGCTCCCAAACTCGATAGCATCGAAGAGGCGCTCGACCTGCTCGTCGCAGCGGTCGATAAGGCCGGCTACAAGCCCGGCGTCGACATCGCGATCGCGCTCGATCCGGCCGCCAGCGAGTTCTATCGCGACGGCAACTATTACGCGCGCGATCCGCAGGTCGGCATCTCGTCCGACGGCATGGTCGAACTCTACACGAAACTCTGCGCGTCGTATCCGATCGTCTCGATCGAAGACGGTTTGGCCGAAGACGACTGGGCCGGCTGGCACAAACTCACCCAGGCGATCGGCGACAAGGTACAACTCGTCGGCGACGATCTGTTCGTCACCAACGTCGACTTCCTCGCGCGCGGCATCCGCGAGCATACCGCCAACTCGATCCTGATCAAGGTCAACCAGATCGGCACGCTGACCGAGACCCTAGACGCCGTCGAGATGGCGCACAAGGCCGGCTACACCTCGGTCATCTCGCATCGCTCGGGCGAGACCGAGGACACCACCATCGCCGACATCGCGGTCGCGACCGGCGCCGGCCAGATCAAGACCGGTTCGCTCTCGCGCAGCGACCGGGTCGCCAAATACAACCGCCTGATGGCGATCGAAGAACAGCTCGGTGAGACCGCCCGGTACCCGGGCGCCAAGGCGTTCAAAGCGCTTCGTTAGCAGCGAGTCCCGCGAATGAAAGCTACGTGAGAAGTGGCGTGGACGCGTGATGCGCGGGAGCATGGGAGCGTTTGTTGGAAGAATCTAGCGCTTGCTGGGGCCTATAGCTCAGCGGTAGAGCAGCCGGCTCATAACTGGTAGCGCGTAGGTTCGAATCCTACTAGGCCCACCAAAGCGCCATGCGCGGGAAAACGAGGCGGTCGATGCGCGGTCGGTCCATTATCTCGGCTCTCCTGATCGTCGGACTCGCGGCGTGTTCGAACGGCGGGAGTGTAACGCCGGTTCCGGTCGCGAACGGCGGCGCGCCGCCTCCCATCCTCGAACTGAGCCCGTCGCCGTTGGACCTCAACGACGGTGCACCGGTCGACGCGCTCACCGCTTCGGGCGATACGCCCGGCGTCGCCTACACGCCGACCTCCGATGCGTCGTGCACGACGCCGAACGGGGGGATCGCGATCGCCGGCGACGGTCAACCACAACTCGACCAAGCGGGCGCTCCGTTGATGTTCGTCGCAGCGGCGATCGGCACTTCGCCGCCGGCCTCGTGCGGCGTGACGGTCAAGGGCTCAGACGGGAGCTACGCGACCGCACAGATCACCTATGAGGTCATTCCGCTCGTCACGAATCTGCAGAAGAGACCGTCCGTCACCCTCGCCGTCGATCCGGGCGCGGGCGTGAATCCGTCGAATGCGACCATCACCCAGGCGACGCAGAGCGTGGCCCTCGCCGCGAGCGGCTTCAGCGGCACGACCGTCGCGACGGTCGGCAGCGGTTGCGTCAGCGGTAGCGGTATTCAGGTGAGCCCGAAACAGGTCACCGGCGGCGCGGGGACGTTCACCGTTCTTCCGTTCGGGCAAGGCGCGATCTCCAAATCGTGCACGCTGACGATCGCGGATACGGCGACCGGCCTCGTGACCGTTCCGATAATCCTTGCGATTCCGGCGCTGCAGAAGTTCACGGCCGCACCGAAAGCCGTACAGTTCGGCTGCGCCGGTTCGAGCGCGCCGATGGCCTGTCAGACCACCCGGTCGGTCACGCTCGCCGAGTCCGGCGCGCAGTCGTTCTCGATCGTCACCCGCTCGGCGCTCCAGCAATCGTGCGCGAACGCGTTCGTGGGGCCGCTCAAGATGACGTCCGGAAACGGCGTCTACGCGCAGAGCATCGCGGGCCCGAGCGCGACCGTCGCGTTCAATGGACTGTTGCCCGGCAACGCGCTCGGCTGCAGCACGATCGTGCTCACCGATAACGGCGTTCCGGCGCAACGCATCACGCTTGCGGTCAACCAGAGCTTCGCGACGCCGCCACCGCCGGTCGCGCCGGCCGCCGCGCCGCCGTGTGTCGGTCCGGATCCGCACGTCGCGGTTCCGAACAAGCCGCACGGGATGTACGTGTGGAACCCGTATACTGTCGATGGCGGCATCTACGAAGCGTCGCTCGAACAGTACGTGATCGGCAAAGATCCGACGCTCTGCGGCGTCAGCCTGGTGGTGCGCTGGTCGGACCTCGAGGCGACCAAGGGCGCCTACGATTTCAGCGAGATCGACGATCCCACCACGGGCCTGGCCGCGCCCTACGTCAACGCGGGCCTGACCGTGAACCTGCTCTTCTCCGACGGACCGGAGCGCGGGCCGAACAACCCGGTGACGCCCGCCTGGGTGACCGCAGCGGACGGCGATAACGTGCCGGTCGTGCACTGCGTCGGCCAGCCGCCTGCGCCGGACTATATGGATCCGACGTTCGAGCGCGATTGGGCCGCCTTCATCGCCCACGCGGTCGCGCACTACAGCTACAACGCGAGCGCCATGGCCCCGCACATCGGATACATGCGCTTCGCGATCGGCTTCGGGGTCGAAGCGATCCCCGCGCACTTCGACACGGGTGCCCATGCAGATTGTCTCGGCACCTGGCAGAAATCGCCGGTCAACTTCACCTACGACGGTTGGGTGCAGCATGCCAAGAACGTCGTCAACGCGCTCGGCCAGCAGACGACCGACAAGCAACTCCTGGTCGCGATGAACGAACTCGACGGCGGCGCGTCGTTCTACGACTATCCGAACGCGGTCGCCCAGGATGCCGCCAATAAGGGCATCGGCTTCGGGACCGAAAATCTCGGGATCGCGAACGTCGCGTTGCCGACCTCGATCCCGGGCGCGTGCAACCCACAGGCCAAGATCGTAAACCTGTACTGGTGCCAAGCGCTGACGCGACACGTCGGCCAGGTCCCGTTCGAGTTCCAGACGATCGTCGCGTCGACGGCGCCGATGCCGGGCGTCTCGCCGATCGACCTCGGCAAAGCGTTGCAGTACGGGCTCGACAACAACACGCAGATCTTCGAACTCTATCCCCAGGAGTGGATGGCGGCCGACGTCGCAGGCTTCACGACCGCTCCGGATCAACTGGCGCATCAAGCGGCGCTGCACGCCACATCGCTCGTGCTCGGTGCCCACTGAAGCGGCGGTTCTAGTGGACCGGACGCCCCGCTAACGCGCGCTCTTCTTCGCGGATCCGGACCGCGAGGAGCGCGGCGTTCAGGATCGTGAACGCGATCGCGACCCAGACCTCGCCGAATGCAAGCGGGAGGGTCGCGATCTCGATCGTGACGATCAGATAGTTCGGATGCCGGACGAAGCGGAACGGACCGGTTCGTACGAGCGGCGCGCCGGCGAGTGAGATCAGCCGGGTGGTCCAGTACGGCCCGAGGGTCGCGATCACCCAGACGCGCGCGACTTGGAGCAGCGCGAAGAGCCCGATCAGCCACCAGTCGGTGCTCGCATGCGTGACGAGCGCGACAACGGCCGTGCAGACCAGCCACGAACCGTGCAATAGGATGAAGAGCGGATAGTGCGCAGCGCCGGTCTCGACCGCGCCACGCGCGAGTAACGCGCGCGTATTCCGCGCGGCGTAGCGTAGCTCCAACAGGCGCTGCAGCGCGACCAGGCCGCAGACGATCAGGATCGCGATCACGTGCGCTCGAGGGTCGCGAGGGCGACCGTGAAGCCCGGCCCCATCGAGGTGACCAGCGCGCGCCGGAAGCCCGGGCGCGCGAGCGAGCCGCCGTGGAGCGCGCGTTCGAGCACGAACATCACGGTCGCGGCCGACATGTTACCATAGTCGCGGAGGACGCCGCGCGATTCGATCAGCGCGCCGTCGGGCAGACGGAACGAATGTTCCAAGGCT
>JBBRTL010000150.1:0-5975 GCA_038244445.1 Vulcanimicrobiales bacterium | reverse complement strand
TCGTACTCCAAGCGCTGGCACTCACCGCACCCGAGCGCGTGCCCGCGAATAGCGGCGGCACGATGAGCAACGTGATGCTCGGCGGCGACGATTGGGCGTTCTACGAGACCAACGGTTGCGGCATGGGCGGGCGCCCGAATGCGGACGGGCTCGACGGCATCCAGTGCCACATGACCAACACCCTCAACACGCCGATCGAAGCGATCGAACGCGACTACCCGTTGCTGGTGACGCGCTACGAATTCGTGGAGCGGACCGGCGGTGCCGGTCGCTATCGCGGAGGAAACGGTCTGGTCCGCGGGCTCCGACTCACGCACGGCAACGCGCATGCGACGTTACTCGCCGATCGCCATACCGTCGCGCCGGCCGGCACGCTCGGCGGCGAGCCGGGAACCTGCGGCGTCCACACGCTCGTCAATGCGAACGGCACGCGCGAAACACTACCGGGAAAATGCTCGCGCGCCTGGCACGCAGGCGAGACGATCGAGATCCAAACGCCGGGCGGCGGCGGCTACGGAATGGGTGCCGGCGACGGCACCGGCTGACCGTTGCACGTCTGCGCCATCTTGAGGATCGCATTCGCCGCGGTCGCTTCGCGCCGACGCACGGCCGTGCGTTCGTCGGAGAGCGAATCGAGATACGGCGTGGTCGCGTTTCCGCCGAGGATCGTTCCCTCAAGAAGCGCGCGCGGATCGCCGGCATCGGCGACCCCAGGAGCGAGACCGCCCCAGCCCTGCGGAAGCTTTGCCATTCCGCCCGATGCGCCCGCGCCGACCCGAGTGCCTCCGGCCCCGGCGTCGTCGAGCGCGCTGCCGAGCGGATTCGGACGCGACTGAAACTCGCTCATCGCTTCGGTCTCGGCGAGACCGCCGACCACATTGATCGAATCGCGCTGCGCGATCTGGACGGCGTTGAGTTTGTCGCGAAGATCTTCGGTCTGACGCTGCGCGTTGGTCGGTGCCGCCGCAGGGTTCGGTTTCGGGATGGTAGCCAGGATCGCGTCGACCGTCTCCAGGTTGTGCGCCATCCGCATCGCGACTTCGCGCAAGCGGATGATGTCGAAGTTGGCCGAGGCGGAGTGGTTCTCATACCGATCGCGATAGTAGCGCGCGATGATCGGCCCCGCATAGTCCGTCAATCCGTCGTTCAACATCAATCCGGCGATCGCCGGACGGGCCTTTTCGCCCAGCATCGTGCAGAACGGGGTCGAGACGACGTGTCCGATCTGCGTCAGCGGCGGCGAGGTCTGGGTCGGAAGCGGCGGAGGGACGATGCCGAGCCCCCCGATCGCGAGCATCGCCAACGCCGCGCGGATCATCCTACGGCGTCGCCGCCGGCGCCGGGGTGGTTACGGGATGCGCCGGACCGTTGCAGATGTGGACGGCGTCCATCACCTTGGGAGCGGCGGCGTTCTCGCGATCGCGGGCCTGGGCTTGCGTCCACTTCAGCCCGTCGTTCAGACGCGAGATCGGATTGGAGCCGAGCGAGAGTCCCGGGATCGTGTTCGGATCGATGAAGTGCGGGTCAGCCGGCAGACCGGCCGCGTTCGGATCGACCGTGCCGGGCACCGGCGTCTGCGTGCCCATCATCTTGCTCGAGTTGACGTCGCCGTTGACCTGACTGTTGACGTCCGAACCCTCGCGCTGGATCTGGCCGAGCTGCATGGTCTGCACGAAGCCGTTGATCACGTCGAGCGAAGCCTTCTGGAGTCCGAGCGTATCCAGCAACGATTCGCGCATGTCGAGAAGCTTTTTCTCTTCGGCCGTACGCGGCGGGACGTGGAAGACCGCTTGATTGTTGAGGAGCTTCTCGACGATCGCGATGTTGCCGACCAGCGGACCGACCGTGTTCTCCATGTGCAGAATCGTGATCTGCTTGGAGGCTTCGCTGGTAGCCCCGTTCGCGTTGTACTTCACGAAATCGTCGAAGCTCTTGTTGTTTTGCTTGATGATGTTGTCGTTCTGCAGGATCGTGCCGATGGCCGGACCGATCGCGTTGCGAAGGGCGGAACAGAACGGACGGCTGACCACGTGGCTGATCTCCGGCAGGGGGGTTGCGAGCGCCGGCGCGGGCGTGTGCTTCGCGTGGGGCGCGGGCGCGTGCTTGGCGGCCGGGGCGGCGGCAAGCGCTACCGCCAGGATCAGGACGGCCGAGATGGCTTTGTGCATGAGGCCCATTCTACCACCCCAACGTCCGAGGCGCCTTGCTTGTTACGTCCGGAGCCGATTTCTGTCCACGTCAGCCGGCCCTAAGGTAGCCGGACGCCGTCCAGCGAGGATCGGCTGGCGGTCCGCAAAGCGGCCGCATCGACCGGGGGGTCGCGTCTAGCGCATGATCGCGTTGGAGAACGAGGAGCCGGTCAAGCTCGCGTGCGAGAGGTCGACGTTGCGCAGATCGACGCGGCCCAAATCGCAACCGGCGAACGACGTGCCCTCGAGTTTGGCACCGTCGAACTTGGCCCTTTCGAAATCGACACCCGAGAAGGCCGCGTGCGACAGGTCGGCGCCGCGCAGGTCGGCTCCGCTCAGATCCACGCCCGTCAGGTGGATGCCGCGGAGATCCCGGTCGCGGAGATTCGCGCCCTGGAAGTCGCAGCCGATGCACGCGCGCAACAAGACGACCGCTTGGGCCGGCGAGAGCGCGCTCGGATCGATCGAGCATCCCGTCATGCTCGCGCCCGCGAAGTCGGCGCCCTGGATACGCGCGCCTTTCAGATCGCACCCTTGCATATCCGCTCCGGCGAACGACGCGTCGGTCAGGTTCGCGCCGCGCAGATCGATGCCGGTCAAGTGCGCCTTGGAAAGATTCGCACCGTGCAAGTCCGCGCCGTGGAAGTCGGCGCCGGTCATGGTCGCACCGTGCAGATCGCGACCGGGCCACGAGATGCCGTGCATGTCGCAACCGAGACAGCTGAACGCACCGAGCTTCTCCGGAGAAGGTGCTCGCGCCGTCAGCGCTTGCGCGACGATCGTGTTGGCCAGTTGCGAACTCATGTCGACGAGGCGCGAGACGTCAGCCGGAACCCCGGCGATCGGCGCGAGCCGAACGACCGAGGGCGTCGCGACCTTCGCGACCTTGCGCGGCCCGCCCGGGATGACCGAGGGCGGGCGCTCGGTCGGCGCGGGCGCAGCGGACGAGCTATGGTGCGGCGAATTCTTGGGGATCGGCTCGGCCACGGCCGCGACCACCGTAGCCGTCGTAGCGACCTCCGGTTCGGGGGCCGGTTGGGACGTGTAGGCGATGCTCGGCGTCACCGTGCGCAGCACGAAGAATGCGGCGATCAAGGCGCCCAAGACGGCCGACGAGGGACCGGGCAAGAGCGTCGAACCGATCGCGCGTTTGGCGGCGAGCAGACGCTCGATCCGGATCGAGATGTTCTTGCGCGTGACGAATGCGCCCGGCGCGGCCAGCGCGCGATGCGGCCAGGCCGTCACTTCGGCCATCTTGGTAAGGCAGAACGCGTACGGTCGCGCGTCGCCGGTCGATGCCAACACCCAATCGTCGCAGGCGACTTCGCGTTCGAGATCCATTTGATGCGCGATGAACGCGACCGCCGGATTGAAGAACAGCAGCGCCTGCGCGATCCGCTGGAGACCGTTCGTCCAGTCGTCGGCGCGTCGCAGATGGGCGAGTTCGTGAAGCGCGATCTGATCGATCTCGTGCGATTCCAGACGATCGAGCAGATGTTTCGGCAGCAGGATCATGGCATCGAACAGGCCGATCGCGACCGGCACTTCGATCTCGTTCGAGACGCACAGACGCACGTCGCGCGCGCCCTTGGCGGCGCCCGTCCAACGCGCCATCACGTCGCGATACTCAACGCCGAGCGGCAGCGAATCGGCCTTGAGGCGTTCGAGTTGCACGAGCGAGAGGATCAGGCGGACGAAGCTCGCGAGTGCGACCAACGCCCAGATCGCGAAGAGTGCGACCGCGAGCCAGGCCGGTACCGCGAGGTGCGGCGGCGTCCAGGGCGCGGCGACGGGCGCGAAGATGTGGCCGGTCGCGACCGGCAGACGATCGAGCGGCTTCGACGAGACGAGTCGCGACTGCACCGGCGCGTTCGCGGTCGAAGCGACGTACTCGGCGCTTACGCGCGGCAACGTGGTCAGCAACGGCACGACCAGCACGGCGAGCAACGCCGCGCTCCAGGCCGCATAGCGCGTGCTCGCGTTGGCATGTGGAAAGATGTGCAGAATGGCCCAGACGGCGAGCGCGATGAGCGCGCCCTGCCACAACCCGTTGAAGAGCATCGCGGCGATCAGTCGCGCGGCCGGTTCCAATGTCGCCCAGGCATCCGGCATCAGCGTCCCTCCTCGTAGTGTTCGATCAGCGAACGGAGGCGCGCCAACTCGTCGTCGGACGGCCGCTCGTTCTCGATAAGACGTAGCGCCAACTCACCCGCATTGTTTCCGAAAAACTTGGAGACGACTTGGCCGACCGCCGACCGGGCGGCCGTCTCGCGCTCGACCAGCGGATGATAGAGATACGCGCGGCCGGCCTCCTCGTGACCGAGATAGCCCTTCCGCTCGAGGATCCGCATCGTGGTGAGGACGCTGTTGTAGGCCAGTGGCGGGGGGCCGAGATCGGCCGTCACCTCGGCGACGGTCGCCCGGTTCTTACGCCAGAGCACTTCCATCACGCGCAGTTCGGCTTCGGTCAGGGTCGTCGATCTCTTACGCGGCACGCTGTTCCTCCGGCTGGCTGGACAAACTAGATCTTTAGTTTGACTATACGGAAGCCTCCGGGCGTTGTCAACTAATATTTTAAGAGCTGGTCCCGAGTCGTTCGCGGGGCCCTAGCACGGCCGGACGTGGATGGATCAACCCGTCGAGGACGGCCTTCACCCGGGCGGCGACCTCGCGCATCGCCTGCTGGGCCATCATACCGCTGCCGTATTTGCCCCAATCCGGCTGAGCGATGCCGACCGCGTCGATCCCCAGGCTTCGGCAGAGATAGGTGGCGCGGGCCAGGTGGAACTCTTGAGTGACCACCACCGCGCGGCGCACCCCGAAGATATAGCGGGCGCGATAGCACGAGTCGTACGTGTCGAAGCCGGCGTAGTCGAGCGCGATCCGATCGGCCGGGACGCCGTGCGCAAGCGCGTAGGTCTGCATGGCTGCAAGTTCGTTGTGCTCGGGGGTGCCGTTATCGCCGCTGAACAAGAGCGCGCGCACCTTGCCCGCGCGCAGCAGCGCGGCGGCCGCATCCAGCCGGTCGGCCAGCATGGCGCTCGGGGTCTGATCCGGATTGAGGCCCGCACCGAGCACCAGCGCAATCGGCCGCGCCGGTACCGCTGCAATCGCCGCAAAGCGATAGCGTTCGGTCGACCCGATCACGATGACGTTGCAGAGCAACGTCGCGAGCGCGCAAAGCAAAACGCCGCCGACGAGCCATCGGACGGCGGTGCGGACCGACCGGCGCGAACGCCGGTGCCGGCGCCGGCTCACGACGAGGCGGTCAACTGTGCGTCGCGGCTTTCGAGATCGCGCTTGTCGTCGCTGGTGATCACCATCGTGAGGTCGAGCATGATGATCAGCCGATCGCCGACCTTGCCGACGCCTTGGATGTACTCGGTGCCGATGCCCGCGATCATCTCGGGGGCGTCTTCGATGTTCTCGATCGGGATGTTCAGCACTTCGGAGACGCTGTCGACGATCATGCCGACGCGCTTGGTGCCGATGTCGGTGACCACGATCCGGCTCGACTTTGTGGCGTCGATCCGGTTCATGCCGAAGCGGGTGCGCAGGTCGATGATCGGGATCAACTGACCGCGCAGGTTGATGACGCCTTCCATAAAGCGCGGCGCGCGCGGAACGTGCGTGATCTCGACCATGCGGATGATCTCTTGCACCTGGGCGATGTCGACGCCGTATTCTTCGGTGCCCAGACGGAACGAGACGACCTGGACGCGTTCGCCCGAGAGCTGTTGCTGTTTCTCGGTACCGGTATCTGCCATATCCTATACTCCGGAGTAT
>JBBRTL010000149.1:0-5988 GCA_038244445.1 Vulcanimicrobiales bacterium | reverse complement strand
GCGGGTGCGCGGCCAGTGCCGGGAGATGCGCCTTGAGGCCGAAGCCGCTGCCGACCAGCCCGATCTTGTAGACGTCGCTCACTTTGAGGTCCCCGTTAGCGTGACGATGATGGATTCGAGGATGTCGATCGCTCGATAGAGTTGACGTTTGGTGATGACCAACGGCGGTGCGACCTGGACCACATTGCCTTCAGGCCCGGCTTGCAATGCGATCACGCCCCGCGCGAGCGCTTCGACCACGACCCTCTCGGCCGAAGCCGCGTCCGGGAAGTCGATGCCCCAGAGCAGACCGCGTCCGCGGATCGCGCGCACGATCGTGTGCGAGCGCAACTCCTCGAGGCGACCGCCCAGTTCGTGCCCGAGCCTGTCGGCGCTCGCGGGGAGCTGTAAGCGGTCGAGTTCGTCGATGGTCGAGAGCGCGGCCGCGCAGCCCATCGGATTGCCGAGATAGGTCGAGGTGTGCAAGGCCTCGCCGCGCGAGACGGGCCACTTGTCCATGATGTTCCCGCGCGCGATCGCCGCGCTGATCGGGAAACCGCCGCCCATCGCCTTGCCGATGCAGAGAATATCCGGCACGACCTTCTCGCGTTCGAGCGCGAACCACGTCCCGGTCCGCCCGAAGCCGGTGTAGATCTCGTCGAAGATCAACAGCATGTCGCGCTCGTCGCAGAGCCCGCGCAACGCCGCGAGATAGCCGGCCGGCGGGACGATCGTGCCGCCGCGGCCTTGGATCGGTTCGACGATCAGCGCGGCGAGGTCCGTCCGAGTGCCGAGTTCCTTGCGGGTTCGCGCGATCGCGGCCTCCGATGAGGTCGCGTCGTCGCCGAAGAAGCCGGGGTACGTCAACTCGACATTCGCAACCCCCGCGATCGCGCCGGCGAACGGTGCGCGGAACTTCTCGATACCGGAGACGCCGAGGGTCCCGAGCGAGAGGCCGTGGTAGGCGTTGCGATAGTACGCGAAGGCCTGCTTGCCGGTCGCGACGATGGCCGTCTTAAGCGCCGCTTCGACGGCTTCGGAGCCGGTCGTCGCAAGAAATACCTTGTCGAGTTCCGGCGGCAAGATCTGCCCGAGGCGGTCGAAGAGCTTCGTCTTGACTTCGGTGGGATGGACGTCGCCCATGCCGTGCATCAGGCGTGAGGCCTGGTCGGCGATCGTCGAGACGACGTACGGATTCGAATGCCCGACGTTGGCCACGCCGAAGGCCGAGGTCAGATCGATGTAGCGATTGCCGTCCACATCCGTGACGGTCGCGCCGAGCGCCGACTCCCAGAAGATCGGGAAGCGTTCGGAGAAGAAGGTCACGTTGTGCGATTCGCGCGCGCGCAGGCTCGGCGTAAGTTCGCGCGTGCGCGCGCCGGGCACCGGCCCGCGCAGGTCCTCGAAGTCGTCGTCGGTCACGTGTCGTCCGTTATCCATCGGATATAGTCGGCGACGCGAGGGCGTCCACCGTGATTCCCTTCCATCAGCGGGGCTTGAAGCGCGCCGAACGGCGCGATTCGGGCAGCACCGGCATCGACCGCCATCTTCACGACATCCTCGCGCAGTCCGCTCGTAGCCAGCGCCTCGAGGGCAATGCCGTGGCTCTTGAGGTAGGTTGCGGCCTCCGCCGGGGCGTCGACGATGTGGAGGTTGAGCGCACGTGGGAGCAGCAGCGGCGGGTCGCTTGAGGGCGGGTCGAGGATGAGCAGATGGCGTGCCGCCTCGTCGCCGTAGACGGTGCCCGTGCCGCCGGCCGCGCGGAACGCGGCGAGCGCGCGAGCGCTGCCCAAGCGGGCCGACGCGCCCGCGCCGCGTTCGCCCGGCGGGAACTCGACGTGGGCGCGCTCAAGCGCTTCGGCCAGAAGTTCCGTGAAGCGTTCGGGCGTCACGCGTCCACCGCGTTCGACGAAGAGCGCATGGAGCGAGAGGCAGCCCTCCGACTCGTAGAGGGCAAGGTCGCGAGCCGCACCGTCGGCGAGTGCAGCGGCTGCACGTTCGTCGGCAAATGCTTCGTGCGTGATGTAGCCGACGCTCGCGCGTGCTCCGAAACCGGTGAAGCGGGCCTCGGGGGCGCAGGCGGCGCGGATCTCGGCGAGCGTGTCGTTCCGCCCGTACGCGACGACGCTTGCGAACGAAGAGATGTCGCGCGCGTCGTGCGAGCCGCTCCAGGTCTCGGCACGCGCGGCCGTTGCGAAGGCGTCGTGTTCTTGCACGAGCGAGGTGAAGAAGGCCGAGACGAGGTGATCCTCGCGGTCTTTCACGACCACGTCGCATTTCGCGCAGAGCGCGAAAACGGCGGCCGGTATCGCGACGCCGATGGTCGTGCGGCTCGAGACGATGCAGACCGGTCCGACCGAGAGCGCGCGCGCGGGCGACCGGCCCTTGCGAGCGACGAAGCCGTCGAGCGCGTCGAGCGAACCGAGTTCGTCCGCGATGGTCGCCGCGAGCGCGGGTTCGGTGATCGCTTCGAAGAGCCGGTCGAGCGCGTATTCGACGACCGGCAGGGTGTAGCCGGTCCGTGCGACGATCGCCTCGAGGACGCGGACGCGCGGTGGGAAGTCGGCGTCGGCCCAGCGCGCGGCTGCGTCGGCGAGTCCGCGTACGATCGCACGGATCGGAACGTCGGCCAGGGCTCCGCTCATCGCGCCGTTCGTAGCGCTTCGGCATCGAGCGAACAGCCGCGCAACGCCGCGCCGTGCTCGCGTCCGATCAGCGCGATTCCGCCCTCGACGATCGCGCCGAGGTCTTCGGTCTGGACCGCGATGCACGACCCGCGATTGGCGAGATCCACGTGCACGAGGGCGCCGACGATGCCGTCGGGCACGAGCCTGCCGTCCGCGCCGACGATTTTCGCGCGCAGCCATGGCGGCGCGTGTTTGACGCGCGTTATGCCGGCATCGTACCACTGGGAAGAGAGTTCGGTCATCGAGTATTCGGCGACGATGCGTTCGACGGGGATTCCCAAGCATGCGGCGATCGTCGAGTAGAGTTCGTCGCGGGTGACGATGCGGCTGCGGCCTTTGAACCCGCCGGTCTCCATCACGCGCGAGCCGGGCGCGAACGCGAGCGCGATCTCACGCTTCGCGAGTTCGTCGCAGAGCTGGACGAAGGCAAACGCGGTACCGGCGATGCAGACGGGTGCGCCGTCGGCGATCGCGGCCTTGGCATCGGCGAGGAAGGCTTCGACGAAAAGATCGTCGCCACGCAGATACCAGCCGGTCTGGCCGTCGCCGCGCTCGGCGCAGACGCGCCCCATCATGTAACCGAGCGAGGACTGTGGTCGGTCGGCCGGATTCGGCACGAAGTTAAAGTAGCGCAGGCGCCGGTCGCCTTCGAGATCGGCGAGCATGAAGCGATCGAAGCCGGCTAGGAGCGACGCGTCGTAGAGTGCGCGCGTCTCCATGAAGTGCCGGCCGCCGACGCCCTTCGTCGTGCCGCTCGTCTCGAACGCGAGTACGGCGCGTGCCGGATCGAACGTCGCGAGGGTCGCCTCTTTGAACGCGCCGGTCGGTACGGCCGGGATGTCGCGCCAGGTCGCGGGTAGCGCATGCGACGTCACGCCGAGCGACGCGCAGTAGCGTGCGTACGGTTCGTTGTAACCCAGCTGATAGGCGAAGATACGCTGTGCCAGGTCCTCGAACTCGGCCTCGCCCGGGTCGCGATCGCGCTTGTGCCACTTGCCGATGACGCCGAGAATCTCGGCATCGAGTTCGGCCGTCTCTCGATTATATGGCACGGCGCCGGCTGGTGATCAGGCCGCTGTTGAGGCCGCTGGTCGAGAGTCCGCCGTCGAAACGCGCCGCCTCGACCTTGAGACAACGATCCACCACCACGTCGAGCCCGGCCGTATCGGCGCGCGCGATCGCCTCGTCGTTGATGACGCCGTACTGGAACCAGATCGCCTTCGCGCCGACCGCGATCGCTTCGTCGACGACCGCGACCAGTTCGCTCGGCTTGCGGAACACGTCGACGATGTCGGGTGCACCGTGCGCCGCTGCATAGGCGGTGAGTGACGGGTAGGCTGCCACGCCATCGATCGCCGCGACCGTCGGATTGATCGGCGTCACCTGGTAGCGCGTGCGCGTGCGGAGATAGGAGAAGACGGTATAACTCGGTCGCATCGGGTTCCCCGACGCCCCGACCATCGCGATCGTCTTCGAGCGGTCCAGCAAGTCGCGCCGCTGGGAGACGGTGTTGAGGATCATCTCGTCCCTCGACGCTTCGCTACGCTCGGGATGACAGGAGCTAGTCCGCTTGCGTAGCTCACGCTTCCACCGTTTCTGCGAGGCATGCTGCCTTTAGCGCGTTGTCCAGGTCCCATATGAGGTCGTCCACGTCTTCGAGACCGACGCTCAGGCGGACGGCTTCGGGCTCGACGCCGCCGTTGCGCATCTCGTCGTCGGAGAGTTGCGAGTGGGTGGTGCTGGCGGGATGGATGACGAGCGACTTGGCGTCGCCGACGTTGGCGACGTGACTCCAAAGTTCGAGCGCGTCGATAAAGCGCCGGCCCGCGTCGCGCCCGCCGACGATGCCGAACGTGAAGATCGATCCCATCTCGGGCGGCTTGATCCACGCAACCTCGGGCCGGTCCTTGAGGAACGCCACGATCGCCGCCGTGTTGCGCGCGTGTTCGCGGATGCGTAGCGGCAACGTCTCGAGGCCGAGCAGGAGCAGCCACGCATCCATCGGCGACATCTGGGCGCCGACATCGCGGAGCACCTCGGCGCGGGCTCGCATCAGGAACGCATACTCGCCGAACGTCTCGGTGAACCTCTTCTGATGATAGCCCGGGCTCGGCTCCGAGAGTAGCGGGAAGCGGCCGTTCTCCCACGGGAAGACGCCCGCATCGATCAGGACGCCGCCGATCACGGTGCCGTGTCCCGAGATGAATTTGGTCGCCGAGTGGACTACCAGGTCGGCGCCGTGCTCGATCGGCCGAACCAGGTACGGCGAGGCGAACGTGTTGTCGACGACCAGCGGGATGCCGTGATCGTGCGCGACGTCGGCGAGTTTGCGCAGGTCAGCGATCGTTCCGGACGGGTTGCCGATCGTCTCGGCGAAGAGCAGACGCGTGTTCGGCCGGACCGCCGCCGCGATTGCGGCATGGTCGTCGACCGGCACGAAGGTCGTCTCGATCCCCATCCGCTTGAGGGTGATCGAGAACTGGGTGACCGTGCCGCCGTAGACGTTCTGCGAAGAGATGATGTGGTCGCCGCTCTGGGCGAGCGAGAGCACGGTACAGAGCTGGGCGGCCAGGCCGCTGGCGAACGCGACCGCGCCGAGGCCGCCTTCGAGCGAGGCCATCCGTTCTTCGAACGCTGCGACGGTCGGATTGCTGATCCGGCTATAGATATGGCCGTACGAGCGAAGCTGGAAGAGTTCGGCAGCTTGCTCGGTCGAGCCGAAGACAAAAGACGCAGTCTGATAGATCGGCGCGACGCGCGAGCCGGTGATGGGGTCGGGCGGCGTCCCGGCATGGATGGCCCGGGTCGCAAAGCCGAAAGAGCGGTCTTGCATGGTTCCGGTCTTTCGCCGCAGTAACTCCACCATCATGGGAATGACCCTCTCCGAGAAAATCCTCGCACGCCACGCCGGCCTCGACCGCGTCGAACCCGGGCAGATCATCAATGCCAAAGTCGACCTGGTGCTCGCCAACGAACTCTCCGCAGCCGTCTCGATCGGCGTCATGCGCCAGATCAAGGGCGCCGACCGCGTCTTCGATCCGTCGAAGATCGCCCTGGTCGAAGACCACTTCGTCCCGGCCAAGGACGCGCAGTCGGCCAAGCTCGCGAAGTTGATGAAAGACTTCGCCATCGATCAGAAGATCGAACACTTCTTCGACGTCGGACGCGGCGGGATCGAGCACGTCGTGCTTCCCGAAGAGGGACTGATCGCGCCGGGCGAGTTGATCGTCGGCGGCGACTCCCACACCTGTACGTACGGCGCGCTCGGCGCGTTCGCGACCGGCATGGGCTCGACCGACATCGCGGCCGCTTTCGTCCTCGG
>JBBRTL010000148.1:0-6000 GCA_038244445.1 Vulcanimicrobiales bacterium | reverse complement strand
TGATCGAGCCGTCGGCGTTGCGCGTGACGGTGACGCTCGTCTTGCCCGACTGTTTGCCCTGGACGGTGGCGACGTAGGCGTAGGTTCCGGCGGCTAGTGCGATCACGCGGGTGATCCTTTCGCAATGCGGCGCGCGAGCGCGTCGAGCAGTCGATCGATCTCGTCGATCGTGTTGTATCCGTGCGGCGCGACCCGGATCCCGTTCGGTCGCCAGGTCGTCACGACGCCGTCGTCGTGCTGAATTCCGCGACCGAGCCCGACCGGTTCGTGCCCCGATACGGTAAACGTCACGATTCCGGAAGAGATTCCCTCGCCCCGCTTGCTTAACACGGTTGCTCCCAAGCGCTGCAAGCCGTCGCAGAGACGGTCGGTCAAGCCGATCACGTGGGCGGCGATCTCGGCGGGGCCGGCTTCTTGGATGACGCCGATCGACTCCGCCAGCGAGAGCGCGCCGATGAAATTCGGCGTGCCGCCCTCGAAGCGCGAACCGGCATCCACGTAGCCTTGATCGTAGTTGAGAAAGTCCCACATGTCGGTGGTCGAGCGCCAGCCGGGCGCGGCCAGGCGCAAACGCGCGCGCAGTTCGGGACGCATCCACAGGAACGCTACGCCCTGAAGCGCGAGGAGCCACTTCGCGCCGCCCGCATAGGCGGCGTCGAGACCGCACCTAGCCACATCGAGCGGAAATCCACCCAGCCCCTGCATCACGTCGGCCACCAGGAGCGTGCCGTTCGCGTGCGCGACCTCGGCCAACCCCGCGAGATCGTGCATGTAGCCGTCGTGGAACGCGACCCACGAGACCGCGACCAGGCGCGTCTTGGGCGTGAGCGCCGCGCGCAGCGCGGCGGGCGTGAGCCGTCCGTTCGCCGTCTCGAACAAGCGCACGTCGACGCCGCATTCGCGCATCGCAAGCCACGGCACCGCGTTCGACGGAAACTCATCATCGCACAGCAGCATCTCGTCGCCGTCCTGCCAATCCAGCCCCGCCGCGATCGCGTTCGCGCCGTCGCCGGTGTTACGCAAGATCGCGACATCCGCGCCGCACGCACCGATGTAGCGCCCGACCGTCTCGCGATACTCGGGCATCCGGTTCTCGTACGGAAAGACACCCATCACGCCGCCCTCCGCCTGCGCGCGGACGAACGTCTCAAGCGCGTTCTTGGTTCGTTGCGGCAAGACGCCGACCGCCGCGTGATTGAGATACGCGTAGCGTTCGATGACCGCGAATTCGGACCGGGGGAGCGGAGTGCTCAAGGCTAGTTCGGGCCGATCATGTCCTTCGTGTGCCACGCGATGTTGTTCGCGCGGTCGCCGACCCGTTCGAGCGCGGCCAGGACGAACAGATAGCGCGTGCCGGCGCGGACCATCTCCGCGTCCTCTTGCATCTCTTGTTGCAGCAGCTTGATGCTGCGCTTGTAGAGCGCGTCGACTTCGTCGTCGCGCTCGATCGTGATGTCGGCAAGCGCGTTATCGCGTTCCGTATAGGCGCGCATCGCGTCGAGCAACAGCGCGTGGGCGGCGCCGGCGATGCGATCGACTTCGACCTTCTGCGGACGGATCGGGACGTCGGCGAGCTTGATCGCGTTCTTGGCGATATCGACGCCGTAGTCGCCGACGCGTTCGAGATCGGTCGCGATCTCGAGCATGGCGGCGATCTCGCGGAGTTCGCCCGCGACCGGCTGCTGGCGCCAGATCAGCTCGATACAAGCGGCCTCGATCTTGCGGCGTAAGTCGTCGATGATATCGTCGCCTGCAACCACGCGCGCGCCCGCCGAGGAGTCCCGCCGATCCAGCGCCTCGACCGAGACGCGGATCGAATCGGCTGCAAGCGCGCCGAGCCGCACGACGTCCAGTCGCGTTGCTTCAAGCGCCTCGTGATACGCGGTGCGCACTGCCTGATCTTCTCCTTCCGGCCGGTATGGATCGTAGAACTACGTCAAAGGTAGTATAGCCTTAAGGGGGGTTCCCCGCAACGCAGAGAAAGGACCTGCGTTTTTCGGCATCTTGGGAGAGGTTATTCGTGGCAGATATACGGACCGTCGGCGTCTGCGGAGCCGGCCTGATGGGCAACGGCATCGCGCAGACCTGCGCAGCCGCCGGCTTCAACGTGGTTTTGATGGAAGTCGCCGAGGCGCCGCTGCAGCGCGGCATGGCGTCGATCGGCAAGTCGCTCGACAAGTTCGTCGAGAAGGGCAAGCTCTCGCAGGCCGACCGCGACGCGACCTTCGGGCGCATCACGGCGACCACCGACGTGAAGGCCCTTAAGGACTGCGACCTGATCGTCGAGGCGATCGTCGAGAACGTCGCGATCAAGCTCAAGCTCTTCAAGGAACTCGACGAGATGCTCGCGCCGCACGCGATCATCTGTACGAATACCTCAAGCCTATGCGTGATCGAACTGGCGGCCGGAACCAAGCGCCCCGACAAGGTCGCCGGTCTCCACTTCTTCAACCCGGTTCCGCTGATGAAGTTGGTCGAAGTCGTCCGCACGATCGCGACCACCCAGGAGACGGTCGATCGCCTCTACGCCTTCGCCCAAAAGCTCGGCAAAGAACCGATCCTCGCGCAAGATACCCCCGGCTTCGTCGTCAATCGCTTGCTGATCCCGTATCTGCTTTACGCGATCCGCGTCTACGAAGGCGGCCTTGCGAGCAAAGAAGACATCGACAAGGGCATGAAGCTCGGTTGCGGCTACCCGATGGGCCCGTTCGAGTTGCTCGACTTCGTCGGGCTCGATACGACCTATTTCATCGCCGAGATCATGTTCGCCGAGTTCAAGGATCCGATCATGGCGCCGCCGCCGCTGCTCAAGCGGATGGTGCTCGCCGGCCGTCACGGCCGCAAGAGCGGAAAGGGCTTTTACGACTATGCTTAGCGGCGCGTTCGATACCATCTCGGTCGAAGGCGACGGCACCGTTGCGACCGTCACCCTCAACCGCCCGACCACGTTGAACGCGCTGAACGCGCAGTTGCTCGGCGAACTCTCGATCGCGCTTGCCGCGCTCGACGACAATCCCGAGATCCGCGCCATCATCATCACCGGCTCGGGCGTCAAGGCGTTCGCCGCCGGCGCCGACATCGGCGAACTCAACGCGCTCGAGAACGCGACCGAGGGCGCGGACAAGGCGCGGACGGGTCAAGCGGTCACGCTCCAGATCGAGCGGATGCGTACGCCCGTCATCATGGCGGTCAACGGCTTCGCCCTCGGCGGCGGCTGCGAACTCGCGATGGCCGGCGACATCCGGATCGCAAGCGACAACGCCAAGTTCGGCCAGCCCGAGGTCAACCTTGGTCTGATCCCCGGCTACGGCGGCTCGCAACGCACGACGCGCCTGGTCGGCAAGGGCATGGCGATGTACCTCTGCCTCTCCGGCGAGATCATCGATGCGGCCGAAGCCTTGCGCATCGGTCTCGTGCAGAAAGTCGTCCCGCTCGCGGATCTCCTGACCGAAGCCAACCGGATCGCCGGCCTGATCGCCGGCAAGGCACCCCTCGCGATCGCGGCTTGCAAACGCATCATCAACGGCGGCGCGCATCTCGCCACCGCAGATGCGCTCGAACTCGAAGCCCTCGAGTTCGGCACGCTCGTCAACACGCTCGACTTCAAAGAAGGCACCGGCGCGTTCCTCGAAAAGCGCAAGCCGGAGTGGAAGGCCAAGTAGTCACGTTCCGACCGCACGCGCGTTCGACGGCTATGATCGGTCGACTCGTCAGGCTCGCGGCGCTGAGCATCTTCTTCGCTCTTGCAGCATCGACCGCAGGCCAGGCAACCGACGTCGGCCCCGGCCGCGGCGTTCGCGAAGTCCGCTCCGCGGTTCCGATTCTGCTCCGGTCACGCATACACGACTTGCGCAACGGCGAGTCGACCAGTGTCGACGACGCGATCGTCGCCGGCGACAACGCGATCGTCGACTGGCGTACGAAGAACATCCGGGGTATCTCCGTTCTCACGTATCGCAACGCACATTGGTGGATGACCGGTAGCGCCTTCGAATGGCCGACCGGCCGCGGCTGGTCGTGGTGGATGTCCGACACGTCGGCGGCGGAATACGGCTGTCCGGGAAGTAGCGAGAGCCGGACTGCGCCCGACGCCACGTTCCTACAGACCGTTCTGCATGCAGATCCGTCGGTAGCCGCGCTCTGGTCAAAGAACGTCGCACCGATCGCAAACGGCTTCCCCGAAGAACGCGTCAGACCTCGCGAGCCGGTCGTCGCACGCGCGTGTCCGGTCGGCCATCCGATCGACCAATGGACGTTTGGCTCGATGGATCAAACCGGAACGATCGAGACCTCGACCTACGCATACGGTCGGCTCGACCTTCTGAATATCGACGGATATCGTCCCGATTGGTCGGGACCCCAGGGCTGGTCGAAGGGTCTAGTGCGCGGCATTTCACGCGCGCCCACCGATGCGGAGATGTCGGTGCCCGGCGCGGACGCGGTCTTCTTCTTTTCTACTACGGTCGGCACGGAGCCCGTAGCAATTCCGAAAACGAGACTCGACGTCTGGTGTCCGTTCGTACTCGATCCGGATGCGCGGTATAGCCTGGCGATCACCGGCGACACGATCGTCGGGCCGCTCGACGGCACGATGGCGAATAACGTCCTGCACTTCGAGATCCCCGCGTTCAGCGCGAAGGCCGGGACCTATCTCCAGGGTGAGGTCGACTGGCTGCGCAAGTCGCCGGACTAGACGGTGGCTTCTTCCGCGAACCGATTCCACTCCTCGCGTAGCGCATGCTTCTCGGCGTCGCTTGCGAACGTCGCGTTCAAGGTCGCGAGGTTGAGGTTCCATAACTCGTCCCAGCTGAAGCCTTGCGAGAGCAGCGTACGATATTCGTTGTTCAAGTCGGTCTCGAACATGGCCGGGTCGTCGGAGTTGAGCGTGACCAAGACGCCGGCATCTTTGAGCGCGCGGATCTGGTGCGGCTCGCCGGCCTTGGCGACGCCGACGCGGTAGTTGCTCTGCGGGCAGACCTCGAGCGGGATCTGGGTCTTGCGAAGACGCTCCATCAATGCCGGGTCGTCGAGGCTCAACACGCCGTGACCGATACGTTCCGCACCGAGCGAGTCGAGCGCGCCGATCATGCTGGCCGTGCCGACCGTCTCGCCCGCGTGGGCGACGACGTGCAAACCGGCGGCGCGCGCCGCGCGATACGTCTCGGCGAAGAGTTCGGGCGGGAAGCCGATCTCGGGTCCGCCCAGGCCGACGCCGATGAAGACGCCGCGCTTGCGGCCTTCGATAGCGAGGTCGAGCACGCGTGCCTGCGAGGTCGGGATCTCGCGCGAGATGTCGGCGATGAAGCGGACGGTCACGCCGTGTTCGCGTTCGACGTCGGCGGCCGCATCGCGGATCGCATCCAGGAACGCCAATCGGTCGATCTGCTGCGGGAGCAACGAACACGAGACGAACGTCTCGGTATACTTGATGTTCTGCGCGGCCTGCTGCGCGCCGAAGCGGCGGACCAACAGTCCGTAGTCGTCGGCCGTGCGCAAGAACTTGGTGCAGGCGACGTAGACCTCGATGAAGTGGTTGAAATCGCGGAACTTGAATTGCTCTTCCCACTGCGGCAGGTCCGATGCCGGGATCTCGATGCCGTTCCGTTTGGCGATCTCGAAGTAGGTATCCGCGGCCGTCGCACCCTCGAGGTGCACGTGGATCTCGGCCTTCGGCATGCGCGAAATCCGCGCGGTTATTACGTCATCCTGGTCTGCCATATTCCCGCTAGTTTACCACGCCCGTCAACGTCTTACGGGCGTTCTCCATGTTGACGCCCAGGGCCGGGTTGAAGCCGGTCCAGGTCGCGCGGATGCGACCCTCGGGGTCGACTACGACCATTGTCGGGAAGCCCTGGAGCTGGAAATACCCGTTCGAGAGGCTCCCGGGGTCGAGCGCGACGGCGTGCAGATCGTGCAGCTTGGCGTATGCGGCAACGGTCACGCGCGGTTCGCCCACGTCGATCGGAATCACGTCGACGTCGGGATGCGCCTTTGCATAGC
>JBBRTL010000147.1:0-6052 GCA_038244445.1 Vulcanimicrobiales bacterium | reverse complement strand
TCGCCGGTCCGTGCGTTTCGGGCGGTCGGCGGTTCGCCGATCTTCATGAAGAGCGGCAACGGCGCGCGCATCCGCGACGTCGACGACCGCGAGTATCTCGACTACGTGCTCTCGTGGGGACCCCTGCTCCTCGGCCACGCGCATCCGAACGTGGTCAAGGCGATCACCGCCGCAGCTGCGCGCGGCAGTTCGTTCGGCGCACCGACCGAGGCCGAGAGCGAACTTGCCGAGCTGATCGTCGCGATGGTGCCGTCGATCGAACGCGTCCGGTTCACGTCGAGCGGCACCGAGGCGACCATGAGCGCGGTCCGACTCGCGCGCGGCTTCACCAAGCGCGACGCCATCATCAAGTTCGCCGGCTGCTATCACGGCCACGGCGACGCCTTCCTGATCGCGGCCGGCAGCGGCGCGCTCACCAACGGCGTGCCGAACTCGCCGGGCGTCACCGAGGGCGTCGCGCGCGACACTATCGTGCTTCCATATAACGATGCCGAGGCCGTCCGCGGTGCCTTCGAAGCGAACCCCGACAAGATCGCGGCCGTGATCGTCGAGCCGTACGCAGGGAACATGGGGCTCGTGCTTCCCGACGCCGACTATCTCCGATCGCTCCGCGAGATCTGTACGAAGTACGGCGCGCTGCTGATCTTCGATGAGGTCATGACCGGCTTCCGGGTGGCGCGCGGCGGCGTCCAAGAGCGCGACGACGTGCTCCCCGATCTGACCACCCTCGGCAAGGTGATCGGCGGCGGCCTCCCGGTCGGCGCCTTCGGCGGCCGGGCCGACGTGATGGCCCTGCTCTCACCCGACGGCCCGGTCTACCAGGCCGGCACCCTCTCCGGGAATCCGCTCGCGATGGCGGCCGGGATCTCGACCTTGAAGACCGTCCGGGACGATACGACCCTGTTCGAGCGCCTCGAAGTGCTGACCGCGCTGCTGACCGCCGGCCTCTCGGCGGTCTTCGACAAGCACGGAATCCCCCACGCGACCGCCTATGCCGGCTCCATGTTCGGGCTGTTCTTCACGGCCGGTCCGGTCCGGGACCTGACCAGCGCCATGACGGCCGATACCGAGCGCTACGGAAAGTACTTCCACGGGATGCTCGACCGGGGGATCTACCTCGCGCCGGCCCAGTTCGAGGCCGGATTCGTCTCGACGGCCCACACCACCAAGGATATCGAGCAGACAATTGGAGCCGCCGACGAAGTACTAGCGGAGATATGATAGGACCCACGTGCCGCTAGTCTGCCTCGGGCTCTCCCACCATACCGCGCCGGTCGACGTTCGCGAACGCCACGCGTTCCCGGCATCCCGCATGGCCGAGACGTTGGCCGCCCTGCGCGACTACCCGACCGTGCGCGAAGCCGTGATGCTTGCGACCTGCGGCCGCCTCGAAATCTACGCCGAACTGGAAGACTACGAGAGCGGCGTTGCCCAGTTGAAAACGTTCCTCGGCGTCTACCGGCACTCGTCGGTCGACTACAAGCTCGAGGACTATCTTTATACGTTGCTCGGCAACCAGGCGACCGAACATCTCTTCCGCGTCAGCACGGGTCTGGATTCGATGCTGATCGGCGAAGCCGAAATCCTCGGCCAGGTCAAAGAAGCGTACGTGCAGGCCCAGAAGGCGCACTCGATCGGCAAGACGCTGCATCGTCTCTTCCGCGAAGCGCTCAACGCCGGCAAAGCCGCGCGATCGCAGACCGCGATCGGCGATGAGTCCACGTCGATCTCGACCGCCGCGATCGAGATGGGCAAGACCCGCCTCGGTACGCTCGACGGAAAATCGGTCGTCGTCATCGGCGCCGGCAAGATGGGCCGTACCGCCGTGAAACGCCTACGCAGCGAAGGTGCGAGCGATCTGGTCGTCACCAATCGCACGATGGCGCGCGCGCAAGAATTGATCGCCGAAGTCGGCTTCGGTCAGGCGATCGACATGCCCGGCCTTATCGAAGCGCTTGCCGATGCGGATATCGCGATCACCTCGACCGGCGCGTCGCACTTCATCTTGAACCCGAAGAACGTCGGCGAAGCGATGCGCGCTCGCCCGGACCGGCCGCTCTTCGTGGTCGACATCGCCGTCCCGCGCGACGCCGATCCGGCGATCGCCGAGATCCCGAACGTCTCGCTGGTCGACATCGACGGCCTGCGCGACGTGATCGACGAGAAGCTCGAAGCGCGCCGCGCCGCGATCCCGCAGGTCGAAGAGATCGTCGCGGAGTTCGTAGAGCGTTTCGGCCATTGGTACCGCTCGCGTCTCGCCGTTCCGGTGATCGCGTCCCTCACGCAGAAGGCCGAAGCGATCCGGACCGCCGAGATCGAACGTCTGCTCGGCCGCTGCCCCGACCTCACCGAACGCGAGAAGATGCTGGTGGTCGGCATGTCGATGACGATCGTCTCGCGATTGCTCCATTCGACCGTCACCCGGATCCGCGAGAAAGCGGTTCACAACCATGCAGAAGCGCTCTCGCACGCGCGCGTGCTCGACGAACTCTTCGAACTCAACATCGCCGATGCGGTGGCCGGCCTCGTGCCGCAGCTAGCCGGCCTCGACGTTGAAGAGTAAAGCTCCGGCCAATCTCCCCCTCGCGGGCAAGTCGGTCCTGATTACGCGCCCGCGACACCTCGCGCGCGCACTCGCCAACGCCTTGATCGCTCGCGGTGCCGAGGCGATCGTCGTCCCGACCATCGAGATCGTTCCGGTGATCGACGCCTCGATCTCGAAAGATCTGACCCGCCACGCCTGGATCGCGCTGACCTCGGCGAACGCCGTCGAGAGCCTGATCGCGTCGCTCGCAGCCGGGGGGCGCGACGCGCGCGACATCGGTGAATGCAAGATCGCCGCGATCGGTCCGGCCACCGCCGCCGCCGTGCGCAAACGCGGCCTGAAGGTCGATCTCGTCTGCGAGCGCGCGACCTCGGAAGAGTTCGCGAAAGAACTGCTCGCGCTCGCCGCCGACGACGACCGGATCCTGCTCTATCAGGCTCGCGACGCGCGCAAGGCCTTACGCGAAGCCCTCGAGACGACCCACGACGTCACCGTGCGAACGGCCTACGAGACGCGCCTGCGGGTCGCGCCGGAACTCCGCGGTGCCGTCGATCGTTCCGACGCGCTCACGTTCGCATCATCGTCGGCGATCCGCGGCTTCGTCAAAAACGGCGCGAGCGCCGAAGGCAAAGTGGTCGTCTGTCTCGGGCCGATCGTCGCGCGCGAAGCGGCTAAGGCGAAGATCCACGTCGACGCGGTCGCCGAAGACTACACCTCCGACGGCATCGCGAAAGCCCTCGCGGAGTTCTATACATCCGCCAAGTCCTGACCGCCGGCGGCCTCGTCGCCGCCGTAGCCGTCGGTATCGCGGCCCTGGCGGGCGGCGGCTGGCAGGCCGCACTCGTCCTCTTCGCCTTCTTCGTCCCCTCGGTCGCGCTCTCGCGACTCGGTCGCGCGCGGAAACGGGCGCTCGTCGATATCGGCAAGCACGGTCCGCGCGACGTCCGGCAGGTCCTCGCGAACGGCGGCGTGGCCGCGCTCTGCGCGCTCGTCGCGACGCGCTTCGGCGCTCCCTGGCTCGCGGCGTTCGCCGGCGCGTTCGCCGCCGCGAGCGCGGATACGTGGGGCACCGAGATCGGAACCCTCGTCCGTCAAGCGCCGCGTTCGATCCTCACGTTCAAACCACTCGCCACCGGGCTCTCCGGCGGCCTCACTTTCGCCGGCACGCTTGCGGAAATCGCGGGCGGTGCGTTCGTCGCGCTCGTGGCGGCGCTGGTCGGCGTCGCGGCATTCGTGCCGGTAGCGATCGGCGGCGTTTCCGGCGCGCTGGTCGACTCCATCCTCGGCGCGAGCCTGCAGTCGCTGCGTCACTGCCCCACCTGCGATCGCGACTGCGAGACCGATCCGCACGAGTGCGGGAGCGCCACCGTATCGCGACGCGGCCTCGACTGGTTCGGGAACGACACTGTCAACCTCGCCGCGACTCTCACCGGCGCACTGGTCGCAGGGATGCTCGCGTCGTTCGTCCCAATTCTGCGCCCGTGACGCGTCGCCTGGCCGAACCTCATAGTGCGCTCCCTGCGTTTCCCACAACGCGCTACGATATCGTCTACGTCGATCCGCCCTGGCATTACTACGGTAGCGGCGTCAAGGACGCGGCGGCGGCGAAACACTACCCGCTCATGACGCAAGAAGAACTCGCGAACCTCGACGTCAAGAGCATTCTCAACAAGCGCGCGGCGGTCTTCATGTGGGCGACCGGTCCGCGTCTGAACTACGCGATCGAGTTGATCGCGCGTTGGGGTCTTCACTATCGCGGAGTCGCCTACGTGTGGGTGAAGACGAACCGGCGCGGCGCGATCATCGCGGGCCAAGGCGTACCGCCGACCTTCACCAAGCCGACGACCGAACTGCTCTTGGCAGCGACGACTAACAAGACGGGTCGACCGTTTCCGATCCTCGATTTCGCGCAGGCACAGGTCGTCTTACATCCGCGCGGCGAGCACAGCGAGAAGCCCGAGATCTTTCGCGCGCACATCGAAACGCTCTGCGGCGATCGTCCGCGTATCGAACTCTTCGCCCGCCGCCGCGCGCCCGGCTGGGACGCCTGGGGCGCCGAGGCCCCGCTCCCCGGGCCACGTACTTAGGCGTACGTCTTCTCGAGATACGCGATGATCGCGTCGTCGTCGTCGGCGATGATGGTGTCGCCGTCGACCATCACCGGAATGCCGGTCTGGCCGGAGATGTCTTTGACGAGCTGGCGGTCGCCGTGGGCGGTCGGAACGTTGACCGTCTTATAGTCGAGCAGCATGTCCGTCATTTTCGCCCGGACGTGGGCGCAGTACGGGCACCACTCGGCCTGATAGAGAACGATATTCGTGTCTTTCATAATCAACGGCTTGAACGCGTCGGGGCGACCGGCGGTTGCAAGAGCATACGTCACGACGGGGGCCGCCGGTGCGCTACTCGTCCATTACACGCGAGGAATGAATGGGCAACCAGATCCTGCGGAATCTCTTGGGGGTGGCCCTGCTCGGCTCCCTGGTTCTGCACGGGATCGGCGCCTATTTCGTTCCGGAGTTCGCGCACCTGGCTTCGCTAGTGGCGGTCGAGACGATCTCGTTCACGCAGGTCAAGCGGATCGAGATCACCCACCGTTCTACCCCGCCTCGCCCGGCCGCCGCCAAAGCCAAGGTCGTCCCCAACCCGCGCGTCGCCGCGACGCCCGCACCGAGCGCCAAGCGCGCCGACGCCGGTGGCACGCCGCCGCCGGCCGCACCGCCCGTCTCCGGCCTGCAAGTATCCGCGACGACGGTCGCCCGGAACGTCCGGCAATCACCCGCGCCTCCCGCGCCGACACCGCTGACCACCGCGAGCGCCGACGTGCGCGATCCGACAGCGACCACCAATAATCACGTTGCAAGCGGCTACATGCCGTTCGGTGCGACCGCGCCGACGCCGGTGCTCGATCCGGGCGCTCGTCATCAACTCGAAGCGCTCAACGTCCACGTCACGATCGTGGTGATCGTCGGTGACGACGGCCGCACCAAGAGCGTGCGCTTCGATCCGCCGATCGGGAAAGCGCTCGAGGGACAGATCCAGGACCTGCTCGCGAGCGCGAACTGGGATCCGGCCTACTGCGGCGGCGGCATCCCCTGCGAAGCAGCCGCGACGATCAAACTGTAAGGCCGGCGCTCGACCGAGGTGGCCGCGAAGCCGCGCGCGTACGCGTAGATCCCCGCATCCGCATCCTCGGCGAGCAACTCGACGCCGCGACCGCCTAGACCCGGTCCCGCGACCTCCATCTGCGCGAACGCGATCGCGCGCGCAGTCGTGGCGTGGAGTTGCGTGCGTGCGAAGCGCATCTCGGGCACCGCAAACGCGCGCGCGATCCCGAACTGCGTCGCGAAGAGCGCGGTCGGTGCACCGCCGCTCGCGCCGTCGACGCGCAACAACCCGCGCCGGTCGAACGGACGCTGGATCGTAAACGGCAGATAGAGATCGTGCACGGCGCGTGCGGAAAATGCAGTCGTCCAGAAGAGCGCCTGGCCGCCCCGATACGCCCAT
>JBBRTL010000146.1:0-6163 GCA_038244445.1 Vulcanimicrobiales bacterium | reverse complement strand
CGTCCCGGCGATGGTCACGAGCGTCGACTCGCGTAGCAGTTGCCCGACGCGTGCGATGTCCGGTTCGCGCCCGACGAACGCACTCGTCTGTTGCGGCAGATTGTTCGGCACCGTCTCGAGCGTCCGCAAGGGTTTGAAGTCGCCGAGAAGATCCGGCGAGACGAGTTGGAAGATGCGCTCCGGTTGGCCCAGGTCCTTGAGACGGAACGTTCCGAGAGCCCGCAGGGATGCGCCGTCGGGCACGGCTTGCGCGACGCGATCGGCGACGGCGCCCGAGACGACGACTTGCCCGCCATGCGCGGTCGCAAGCAGTCGTGCGACCCGGTTGACCGCCGTGCCGAAATAGTCTCCGTCGCGCTCCTCGGCATCGCCGGCGTGCAGGGCCATGCGAACGCGCATGCCGGCGATCGCGCTCCAATCCCGCGCCAGTAGGTCGTTCTGCGCTTGCAAGGCGGCACGGATGGCACTGACCGGATTATCGAACGCCACGCAAAAGGCGTCGCCGACCGTCTTGAACACCCGGCCACCGTGGGCTGACATCGCAGCGCGCATCGTCTCGTCGTGCAGGCGGACCGCCGTCTTCATGGCGTCCGGATGCGCTTCCCAACGAGTCGTACTGCCCTCGATGTCGGTGAAGAGAAAGACCGTCATCTGGCGACGCTCGTTCGGCGTCGGACGGCCGTGCCCCGCACGCGATCTACCAGACCGGCAGCCGTCTCAAGCTCTGGTTCTAACGCACGACCCCAAACGCGTACCACCAGCCGGTATAAGCCGATTTGCGATAGACGACCGTGCGGGTCGCGCCGCGATGGGTGTAGCTCTCCACCCCGGCGTCGTGCGCCAGCATCACGCCGAAGGCCCGATCGATGTCCGGCGAGAGCTTGCGCGCTTCGAGGAAAATCTGCTTGGGATCCCAGTTGATCCCGATCAGCGCATCGGCGTTGAACGAAAAGAAAATGTCGCTCGCGTCCAGTCCCATCTCTTGCTTCACGAGTTTGCTCAACGAGTCGAGATAGACGGCCGCCACCACCAGCCCGGTCACCTTGCCGCTCGCGCCCTTCACCGGTACGGCGATGTTCGCGACCGGTCTGCCGGTCGAGCGGCTCATCACCATCTCGCCGACGACCGTCGTTCCGGCCATGGCCGTCTTGAAATAGGGGCGATCGGCGATATTGATGGTCTGCCGCCCGAGTGCGACCGTCCAGAGCGAGCCATCGGCCTTCACGTAGGCTAGGCCCGCCTCGACGTTGACCTTACCGGCGCGCGCCAGGAGTGGCTTGATCCGGTTCCAGTCGCCCGAGCGCGCTTCTTCCGACGCGGCCACCAGATCGAGTGAATCTTCCATCGTCCGGATATGACCGTCGGCAATCGCCATCAGGGACGAGACAACCACGCGGGAATCCACGGTAAACGGGGCCGGCGACACGGCCGCAGCGGCATTTGAGGGGAGCAACGCGGCAACGCACAGCGCCGCGAGCAACATACGAAGCTTCATGCGGGAGACTTCGTGGTCGGAGCGTCGGCTCTTTGTCCGATCGGCACCGCGCGCTCAGGCGCGCCGGACGACGAACGGCCGAGCCAGCTGCGCGATCAGTCCGCACCAGGCGACGCAACCGACGAGCGTCGCGCCGAGTGCGAAGGGTTGCATCACCCACCAGATTCCCGCGATCGCCCACAAGCCGAAGATGGCATATCCCAGCCGTGTCGCGTTCATCGTACCGAGGGTCGGAATGTTCTTCGCACCTTCGCGTTGCGCGCGCACGATCCACCAGATGAACGGAATGATGCGTTGGATATAGCCGACGATCGCGCTCCCGACGAACAGCCACAACGCACACGCGATCGCCGCCGACGCCTGTCCGATAAGTACGTACGTCGCGGCGGCTATCGCGCCGGCCGCCGAGAGCGCCGCGAACAGAAACGTCTCGCGCTGATAGGCGGGATTGCGACGCATGCCGATGCGCGCCACGCCCCACCCGAAGAAGAGCGCCGCCGCCAGCATCGCATACGTACCGACGGTCAGATTCCACAGCGCGACGAATGCTGCAAGGGCGATCACCAACGTCGAAAGCGGGGCGAGGCGTTCGTCGTCGACGCGTTCGAACATCCTCAAGAGTCGTTGCGAGACGGCTGCGATCAACGTCCCGAAGAATCCCGCGATCCCGAGGATCGGATGGAGCGCAAGCGCCGCCCCGGCTGGTTGCGCACGAGCGAATGCAAATGCGGCGAAGATTCCGGCGACGACCGTCGCCGCTAGCCACAGTAGGGCGAATGCCGCCATCCGCGGAGGCGGCGTGCCCTTCTTCCCCCAGAGCGTCGCCAACAGGTTGCCCATTTGGAGAACCACGCCGAGGCCGACGAGGATTCCCGCGACGCCGACGACGTCGAACCGAACGCACTGAAAGCCCGCAACAAGGCCGATCGTGCCGGCGATCTGGAGCACGAAATGTGCAAACCCCGCAGCTGGGAAGCGCAGCGCCGATCCGCCGATGACCGGCACGAACTGATAGAGCGCCCCCATCGCGATCGATGCGAACGCCCCAACCGCGGCCAGGTGGAGCAGTGCAAGCGGCGTCCAGCCTCCCGCACTACCGGCGATCGCCGCGCCGAGCGCGAGCAGCCCAAACGCGAAGAAACCGAGCGGCAATGCCGGCGGAGGCATCGATCCATGCAGAGTGCGCGCCACCAGGTCCTTCGTTGCTCCGGAGCGCGACGATTCCTCGTTGCGACGAAGCGCGAAGTTACTGGGTTCGCAAAGGCTATGCGGGGACCGTGGCCTCTGCCGCGGGGGCGAGCTTGGCGAACCGCGCAGCGGTGCGCGGCCAATCTGCCAGAAGTTCTCTCGCGCGGGCGGACTGCGTGTGGGCGAGATGGTCGCGCAAGAGCTGCTCGAGGAGCGTGGCGTCGGGATCGGTTATGCTCATCGGCCGCCCATCGCCGTCCAGGACGAACGCGATGCCGCCGGTCATGCCGCTGGCGAGATTGCGACCGGTCGGGCCGAGGATCGCGACGGCGCCCGCGGTCATGTACTCGCAGGCGTGATCGCCGGCGCCTTCGACTACCAAATGCGCGCCGCTGTTGCGAACGGCGAACCGTTCGCCCGCGGTGCCGACGATGTACGCTTCGCCGCCGCGGGCACCATAGAAGCACGTGTTTCCGACCGCCGGTTGCGTCGGGTCGCCGTTCCCGAGAACCACGATCCGGCCGCCGTCCATCCCCTTGCCGACGTAGTCGTTCGCGTCGCCGTCCAAGCGCAGGGAGATCCCGCCGGTAAGAAACGCACCGAAGCTCTGGCCCGCCGTTCCCCGATACGAGAGATCATGCGGCGCAGGCCGCTCGCCACGTGCGCGCGCCGCGACCACATCGTGCGCCAATCGCGACCCTACGGCACGATCCTCCGGCACGACGCGCACGCATCCGCCCGATCGGTCCTCGCGCTCGTCGAGGTGCGCGGGCGGTGCATCGACCGGTCGCGATGCGACGTCCGAACTGGTAGCAAGCGCGAGCAGCTCGCCGAGATCCGCTGCAAAAAGCGGGTTCTCAAGTTCCTTTGCCTGGAGAAGATCGCGTCTTCCGCGGATCTCCGCGAGCGATCGCGCGCCGAGCGCCGCGAGCCGCCGTCGCACGTCGCGCGCGACGAAGGTGAAGAACGAGGCGCCCTGCTCGGGCGTCGCGACGAACTTCTTCCGGAGCGTTTCGTCTTGCGTCGCGATGCCGACCGGACAGGTATTTTTGTGGCACTGGCGCGCGTAGATGCAACCGAGCGCGACAAGTAGCGCGCTTCCGAACGTGAAGCGGTCCGCACCCAAGAGCGACGCGACGATCACGTCGCGACCGGTCTTCAGGCCGCCGTCGGTGCGCAGGATCACGCGATCGCGCAAGCCGTTTGCGACGAGTGCGTCGTGGACTTCGGCGAGACCCAGCTCCCACGGCAGGCCGGCATGCTTGATCGAACCAAGCGGCGACGCGCCCGTGCCGCCGTCGTGACCGCTGATGTGGATCACGTCGGCGCCGGCCTTCGCCACTCCGGTCGCGACCGTACCGATGCCGCCCTGCGCGACCAGCTTCACCGCGACACGCGCCTGCGGGGCGACCCGCCGGAGATCGTAGATCAACTGCGCGAGATCTTCGATCGAATAGATGTCGTGATGCGGCGGTGGCGAGATCAGGGACTGTCCGGGCGACGCGCCGCGCAGACGCGCGATCTCGACGCTCACCTTGTTCGCTGGGATCTGGCCGCCTTCGCCAGGCTTGCTGCCCTGCGCCATCTTGATCTCGATCTCGTCCGCACTCGCGAGATACGCGGCCGTAACGCCGAAGCGCGCCGAAGCGATCTGCTTGATGCGCGTATGTGCGGGATGCGCGCGGTCGTACTGCTCGCTTTCTGTCCCACCCTCTCCGGAGTTGGCGATCGCACCGGCGATGTTGGCGGCCCCCGAGACGGCCGCATGCGCTTCGGGGCCAAGCGCGCCGAGGGACATCGCGGCGGCCGCGAACGAGCCCGCGATCTCGCGTTCGCCTGCGACCTCGTCGACCGCTACCGGAGCACCGAGCCCGCGAACTTCAAGCAGATCGCGCACCGCGACCGGCTCGCGCGCTTCGATCGCATCGGAGAGTTCCTCGTAAGCAGCGTAGTCGCCGCGCAGGGCGCTCGCGCGCAAAATCTTGATCACGTTCGGCGCAAACGCGCGGCGCACGCCATCCCGCCGGAAGCGGAAGCCGCCGCGATCCCGGAGCGGCTCGTCGAGTGCGATCGCGTCCGCGTGCCACGCGCGTGCATCGCCTTCGAGGACATCGAAGCCGATCGCCGGCAGATGCGCGCGCATCGCCGGGAAGCAGCGATCGACCACGTCGCGCGCCAGGCCGAGCGTCTCGAACGTCTGAGCGCCGATGTACGAACGTAGCGTGCAGATGCCGAGCTTGGCGAGGATCTTCATCAACCCGCTACGGACTGCGGCCAGGTAGTCGGCGGTCGTGCCGCGTTCGGCGGCGACGCGCAATGCGAGCCATGGTGTGACGGCGTTCGCCCCGGCCGCAAGCGTCGCCGCGATCGAATGAGCGTCGCGCGCGAAGCCGTCGGCAACCACGACGGACGACTGCATGCGCAGCCCTTCCGCAACCAGCCGCTGATGCACGGCGCCGGCCGCGAGGAGTCCCGCCACCGCAACGCCGGCGGTGCGATTGTCGAGCACGATCAAGGTCGCCCCGGCGCGCACCTCGGCGACCGCGTCGTCGGCGATCGCCTCGAGTCGCGCATCGAGGGTCGCGTCGTCTAGCACCAGCGCGATGTCGTGACGGACCAAGCGTTCGTCGTCGCAGAGCGCGTCGAACGAGGCTTCATCGAGGATGGCGCTTTCGAGCACGACCGCCGAGAGCGGCGACGCCACCTCGCCGTGCACGCCGCCGCAACCGACGAACGAACGCATATCGAAGACGAGCGCCTCGCGTAGCGGATCGATCGGTGGGTTGGTGACCTGCGCGAAGCGCTGGCGCAGATAGGCGTGCACCGGCTCGCGTCCTTGCAAGAACGCCACCGCCGCATCGTCACCCATCGAGGAGACCGGCTCGCCCGCACCCGACGCCATCACCGCGACCAGGTCTTTCACGTCCTCGGCGGCGTACGCAAATCTGCGCAGATCCGCGAGCGTTGCCGGCGCCGGGCGCGACGAGGCAGGCGGCTCGAAGCGCCAAGCGCGGACGGTCGCGCGGAAGTCGGCCCGCTCGCGCCGTTCCGCTCGGAACAGCGACGGCGATGTGATCTCGCCCTTCTCGATGTCGACCAGGATACGTTCGCCCGGGCCGAGCCGGCCGCGTTCGACGATCGGATCGTCGACGAAATCCACCACGCCGGCTTCCGAGGCCGCGAGCACTTTGCCGCTCTGCGTGCGGCACCAGCGCAACGGGCGGAAACCGCTCCGATCGAGCGCCGCGCCGAGCAAGCCCTGGTGGTAGAACACGATCGCCGCCGGGCCATCCCAATGTTCGACGGTCGGCAGATGCGCGTCGTAGTACGCTTGGAGGCGATCGTCCTCGGGTTCGACGGCCGCACCGAGCAGCAAGTCGACCGCATCGCCGATGGTGTAGCCGCCATCGAGCATCGCGTCGACCGCGATGTTGAAGTCGTGCGAATCGCTTCCGCCCGCACCGACGTCGACGCCGCGGG
>JBBRTL010000145.1:0-6207 GCA_038244445.1 Vulcanimicrobiales bacterium | reverse complement strand
CGCGTCGCAGACAAGTTCGGGCCGCGCAGCATGCTGATCCCGATCGTGATCGCGCAGATCGCCGGCTGTCTGCTCGCCGCCTACGCATCGAACGCCTGGGAGGTCGTCGCCGCCGGTATCGCACTCGGAATCGCGTGGGGTGCGGTCGTGCCGGTCGGCATCGCGCTCTTCTTCGAGCAGAGCGGCCGGCGCACGCGCGGGGCCGCGATGGGCGCCTACAATTTCTCGTTCAGCCTCGGCTCCGCGCTCGGTGCCGTGCTCGCGGCCGTCTTCGTCCACCTCGGCTTCGGCTACGGCGGCGCGATGCTGGCCTGCTGCGCGCTTCCGGCCCTTACACTTCCGTTCGTACTGCGTCCGCGGCGCAGGCGCTCGGTCGCCGCATAAAGTCCCGGCCTAGGCGACCCCGGCCGGGATCCTCATCTCGGTCGGCGGTTGCGGCGTGTGCAGCGTCGCGCCCGTCGCGGCTTTCACGTCGTCGATCGTCACGCCCGGTGCGAGTTCGCGCAGGACCAAACCGATCGGCGTCACGTCGATAGTGGCCAGATCCGTGATGATGTGATGCACCACCCGCAGGCCCGTGATCGGCAGGTTGCATTCCGCGACGATCTTGTGCGCGTTGCCTTTGGCGGTGTGCTCCATCATCACGATCAAGCGCTTCGCGCCGTGGACTAGGTCCATCGCGCCGCCCATCCCCTTGACCATCTTGCCGGGGATCATCCAGTTGGCAAGGTCGCCCTTCTCGCTCACCTGCATCGCACCGAGGACCGCGAGATCGATGTGTCCGCCGCGGATCATCCCGAACGAGAGCGCCGAGTCGAAGAAGGCAGCGCCCGGCAGCACGGTCACCGTCTCTTTGCCGGCGTTGATCAGGTCCGGATCCTGCTCGCCCTCGTACGGATACGGCCCCATCCCGAGGATGCCGTTCTCGCTTTGCAACGTCACGGTCACGCCTTTGGGCACGTAGTTCGGGATCAAGGTCGGCAGGCCGATGCCGAGGTTGACGTATTGCCCGTCGCGCAGTTCTTGCGCGAGACGAGCGGCCAGTTGCGTACGCGTCAGCGCCATCTCAGTTCCCTCCCCGCTTGCGCACGGTGACGCGTTCGATCCGTTTGCCTTCCGAGCCGACCTGGACGACGCGTTGCACGAAGATCCCGGGTAGATGCACGTTCTCCGGATCGATCGCGCCCGGCTCGACCACTTCCTCGGCTTCGACGATCGTGATCTTGCCGGCCATCGCGCAGAGCGGATTGAAGTTGCGCGTCGCCTTGTGGAAGATCAGGTTGCCGTCGGTATCCGCAACGCTCGCGCGGACCAGCGCGAAGTCGCAGACGATGCCGGCTTCGAGCACGTAATCGCGGTCGCCGAACCTGCGCACCTCCTTCGCCGGCGAGCCGAGCTTCACCGAACCGTCCGGATCGTGCATCCACGGCAAGCCGCCGTCCGCGACCAGCGTCCCGACGCCGGCCGGCGTGTAGAAGGCGGGAATCCCGCATCCGCCCGCGCGCAAGCGCTCTGCGAGCGTACCTTGCGGCACCAATTCGACTTCCAGCTCGCCTTGCAAGTACTGGCGTTCGAACTCTTTGTTCTCGCCCACGTACGAGTTGGTCGTCCGGCGAATGCGCTTGGAGTCGAGTAGGACCCCCAACCCCCACCCATCCACGCCGCAGTTGTTCGAGACCGTTACCAACTCCGAGGCCCCCTGGTCGTGAAGCGCCGAGATCAGGTGATGCGGAATCCCGTTGAGGCCGAAGCCGCCGACCGCGATCGACGCCCCGCTCGGGATATCAGCGACGGCTTCTGCCGCCGAGGCGAAGACTTTGTTCATCGCTTCCGAGATAGGCTGGGGCGCAAGCAAAACCCTGGTCCGGGCCGAAGCCTCCGGCTATGACCGCAACGCATTCGCACGCCTCCGACGAAGAGGCCATGATCCTGGACCTGGTCCGCGAGTTGGTCGCCGAGAAGGTCGCACCTCGTGCGGCCGAGATCGACGAGAAGCAAGAGTACCCGCGCGACATCAAAGAACTCTTCGCGCAGAGCGACCTGCTCGGCATCCCGATCCCGACCGAGTACGGCGGCCTCGGCGGTACGTTCTTGACCTACGTCAAAGTCGTCGAACTGATCGCGAGCGCCTGCGCCTCCTCTTCGTTGATCGTCGCGGTCCAAGAACTCGGCATGTTGCCGATCCTGATCGGCGGTAACGAAGCCCAGAAGCAGAAATATCTTCCGAAACTCGCCTCCGGCGAATGGATCGCGGCCTACGCGCTGACCGAAGCGGGTAGCGGCAGCGACGCGGCCGGCTCGATGCGCACGCGCGCGGTCAAACGCGGCGACAACTACGTGCTCGACGGCACCAAGATCTTCATCACCAACGGCGACGTCGCCGACGTCGTGTGCGTCTTCGCGGTGACCGATCCCGAGAAGGGCGCGAACGGCATCAGCGCGTTCGTCGTCGAGAAGGGCACGCCCGGCTTCAGCGTAGGCAAGCACGAGAAAAAG
Organism: Vulcanimicrobiales bacterium; assembly: GCA_038244445.1. Lineage (GTDB taxonomy): Bacteria > Vulcanimicrobiota > Vulcanimicrobiia > Vulcanimicrobiales > Vulcanimicrobiaceae > JALYSX01. The sequence goes on along the minus strand of JBBRTL010000145.1, from coordinate 3,711 downwards.
ATGGGCATCCGCGGATCTCCGACCGTCGAACTGATCTTCGAGAACTGCGAAGTCCCTGCCGAGAACCTGATCGGCCCCGAAGGTGAAGGCTTCAAGATCGCGATGAAGGTGCTCGATAAGTCGCGCCCCGGCATCGCCGCGCAGGCCCTCGGCATCGCGCAGGGCGCGCTCGATCAAGCGACCGTCTACGCACGCGAACGGATCGCGTTCGGCAAGCCGATCGGCCACCAGCAAGGCGTCGGCTTCATGATCGCCGACATGAAGACCGAAGTCGAAGCCGCGCGCCTGTTGCTCTACGAAGCCGCGCGAAAATGCGACGCGGGCGCGCCGGACGTCACGCTCTGGGCCGCGATGGCCAAGCTCAAGTGCGGCGACGTCGCGATGTCGGTGACGACCGACGCGGTTCAGGTCCTAGGCGGCTACGGCTACTCGACCGAGTACCCGGTCGAGCGGATGATGCGCGATGCCAAGATCACCCAGATTTACGAAGGTACCCAGCAGATCCAGCGCCTGGTCATCTCGCGAAACGTGATCGGTAAAGGCACCTCGACGACCCGTTAATCCAAATCTAATCCGCCCGCCAGGGCGGGAATGGGCCGAAGCGAACCTCCGAGCATCGCGCTCCGTTCCAACGGTGTGCGGTGCCCGTCGTGCTCTAGCGGCAAGCCGGGCTCCCACGAATTCATTTCGCATTTATTCTTAGGAGAAACCACCTTGAAGAAGATCCTCGCGTCGCTGATCGCGGCCGCGTTTCTTATGACGGGCTCGGCCATGGCCGCAACCGCCACGAAGACCGCCGCCAAGACCACCGTCAAAGCAGCCAAGACGACCGCCAAGCCCGCCGTCAAAACCGCCAAGAAGCCGGCCGCGAAGCCGGCCGTCAAAACTGCTAAGAAGCCGGCCGCGAAGCCCGCGACCAAGAAGCCCGCGGCCAAAAAGCCCGCCGCCAAAGCCACCAAGAAGCCCTAACTCCGACTCGTCGGAAAGCGAAGGCGCGCGATGAAACATCGCGCGCCTTTTCAATTTGCAAACGCCTGCCACCGAGCGATGCGGAGTCTACCCTCCGACAGAGATCGGCGCGAATCCGAAGAGCGGCGGGATGAAGTGACCCGCCAAGAACGAGACCGCGAATACGCCCGAGCCCCAGAGCGCGATCTCGAGCCCGCGTGCAAACGGGGAGCGCCCGGCCAAGCTCGCAGCGTAGTAGCCGATTCCGAACAGCCCGCAGAGTGCGAGACCGACACTTACCCAGAGGGCGCCGTGGGCGATCGCCGGGATCGCGAACGGGAGGATCGGCAGTACCGAACCGGCTGCGTAAGAGAGCGCCATCGCGATCGCGGGCCGGACGCTGGATTCCTCGGCAACGCGCGGGTCGATGCCGAACTCGTCCCGCATCATCTCGTAGAGAAATATCTCGGGATTCTGTACGAGCCGCGAGACGATCGTGTGCGCTTCTTCTGCACTGAAGCCTTTCGTCTTGTAGTAGGCGACCTGTTCGGCGAACTCGCCCTGAGGGTCGGCTTCGATCTCCGCTTTCTCCATCTCGATCGACGCGGTGACGACATCGCGTTCGGATTTCGCGCCCTGGTACTCGCCCACGCCCATCGAGAGCGCTCCGGCCAACAGCGCCAGCAGGCCCGTGATGACGATGGTCGAGTGGCTGTCGGTTGCGGCTCCGAGACCGGTCACGACGCCCATGGTCGTGAGGATGCCGTCCTTGGCACCGAAGACGATTTCGCGGATGTCGCGCTGCTTCTGCAGCCTGCGGCGCTCTTGAGTGTCCGGGATGCGCGGTTGTACAGCGCTCCAGCCCGGCGTGTCGACGAGGATCGGATGAGGTGGGACTTGCATCTCGCTCATGCCGCCGGGGTTCACCATCGGACGGCTCGAATACTAGCGCGGTAATGGCCGATCCGATGAAACCCGAGTTTACCGCCCAAAATCCGATCGTCGCCGCGGCCGAGCGCATCCGCGCGCGCCGCACCATCGAGGCCGCAGCCGACGGCGAGAGCGGAGGCAAGCGCGACTTCGACGACGCCGAGTCGGGCCTACGCGCGTTCGCGACCAGCCTGGCGGTCGGCATCGTACGTATCAACGCGATCGTCGGCGAACGGAACGGCATCCGCCTGATCCGCCTCGAGAAGCCCTTCCGCCTGCGCATCCGCTTCGGGGAGAAGCGCATCTCGCTCGACCTCGACGACGTCCATCAACTGGTACGCATCGGCGGCGAAGGCTTCGATGGCGAGTACCAGTTCGTCCCGAGCGCGGCGGTGCCGGCGCTGATCAACGTCTCGATCGTCTCGACCGAGGCCGGCTACGGCGATGCGCTCACATCTTCTTCGCTGTTGAAGAAGATCGCGCAGGACGCCGAGTTGCCGCGGCCTTCCCACCTGGACCGCTCCGGCCCGATCGTTCTTTAGCCGTCTTCGCGAGCGTCTTCGCGACGATCGGCGCGCTCGGGCAGAGTGGCGCGACCGGACAGCGATCGCAGAGCGGCGTCGGAGCTTTGCATATCTCGCGCCCATGCAGGATCAACCAATGGTGCGCGTGGCGCCACTGCTCGGGAGGGACCAGCGCGGTGACGTCTGCTTCTACCTGACGCGGCGTCGTGCCGAGCGTTAGTCCGAGCCGGTGCGAGACGCGGAACACGTGCGTATCGACCGCGAACGCCGCCTGCTCGAATGCGACCGACATCACCACATTTGCGGTCTTGCGCCCGACGCCGGCGAGGGCCTCGAGCGACTCACGCTCGCGCGGTACTTCGCCGCCATGCTTCTCCGCAAGGTCGCGTGCGGCGGCTACGATGTTCTTGGCCTTCATCCGGAAGAAGCCGCACGACTTCACCAGTTTTTCGACGTCGGCGACGTCGGCGGCGCCGAGCGCGCGCGCGTCGGGATACGCGGCGAAGAGCGCCGGCGTCGTCAGGTTCACCCGCGCATCCGTGCACTGCGCCGAGAGGATGACGGCGATCAGCAGTTCGAACGGATTGGAATAGGCAAGCGCGGTCACCGCCGTCGGATACGTCCGTTCGAGAACCGCGAGTTCCTCGAGCGCGACCTTACGAACGACCTTCTTCTTCGGAAACGGTATTGCTGCCACTAGGTGGCGGGTTTTCGCGCTACCGTGACATTTGCCCGCATCGCCATCTGCACGTGCCCGTGATGGAGGTGCGCGGAGAACCGTTCGCGCGCCGCCTCGAGGATCGCACGTCGCACCGGCCCGGGTTGTGCCGCGACTATCGGCCACATCGGGAGGCCCTGCATCGCCTCGACCGCTTGCTCGATATCTTCGAACTCGAGTGGCAACGAGAGCGTGCCCGAGGCGACCTCGAAACCGCCTGCCGCAAGTTCGACCTGCAAGGTCGCGCGATCGACCAACGGGCGGTCCAACGCCGAGATGACCGCCGGAACCGCCTTGCCGAGCACGTCGCGAACGATGGCGAAGAACGGCGCGTCGTCGATCGCCCAGACCGACATGCCGGCGCGGCCGCCCGAGCGCAGCACGCGGAACATCTCGGCGATCGCCGCCGGACGATCCGGAAAGAACTGCATGCCCTGCTGAACCGTGATCGCGTCGAACTCGGCCGGACCGAACGGAAGACTATCCGCGGAGGCGCGTTCGTAGCGCACGCGCGCGGAGGCGGGCGTACTCGCGCGAGCGACGTCGAGCATCTCCGGACTCACATCGGTGCCGACCACGATGCCGCCGTCG
>JBBRTL010000144.1:0-6273 GCA_038244445.1 Vulcanimicrobiales bacterium | reverse complement strand
GCAGTGGTACGCGTTCTCCGAGGCCGACCTGAAGTCGATCATCGGCGACGGCGACGTCAAAGATTTCCAGATCCAGCAGTACAAGGGCTTGGGCGAGATGGATGCCGAGCAGCTCGCAGTCACCACCATGGAGGTCGGCAATCGCCGGCTCAAGCGGATCACGATCGAGGATGCGGTCGAAGCCGAGCAGATCTTCACGGATCTGATGGGCGACAAGGTCGAACCCCGCAAGCAGTACATCTTCGAATACGCGAAGAGCGTCAAGAACCTCGATCTCTAAGCAAGCGTCCCTCGGCTATGCGGCTGCGCCGCTGTGCTCGGGAGGCAGGAGCGGATTGGCGAACACGGAGGCCTCCCCACTCGTTGCGGGTAGTATGAGGGAGCGTGCGTAAGCGATGGTGGGCCGGCCTGGCGGCCGCGGTGATTGTGGTCGGGCTCGTGGTCGCAAACCGCCACGCGTTCATTCGCTTCACGCTCGAACGCTCGATCGGCTTTGCGACCGGCTATTCGGTCGTCATCGGCGACCAGCGGCTCGGCTCCGGTCACGGCGCGCTCATCGACGTCCACGTCAGCCGGAGCGGCGAGCCGGTCCTGGACGCGAGCCGGATCGACGTCTCGTATTCGCTACGCGATCTGCTGCCCGGTAGCACCCACCTCTACGGGTTGACCGCGATCACGCTTGCATCGCCCGAGTTCACCGCGATCCGCCACCGCGACGGGACCTACAACATCATCCTGCCGGCCGCGAGCACTCCGGTCGCGACCGTCCCGGGACGCCCGAACCCGGTGCCGCTCCGCTTCGATCTGCGGGTTCGCAACGGGCGCATGACCCTGATCGATCAGGCCGAGTTCGCGCGCGACCACACCTCGCAGCGGGTCGTCGACATCGCCGCGGATGCGACCATCGATAGTTCGGCGCGTACGCACTACGTCGCGACCGGCGCGCTCGAAGACGTCAAGCCCGAGCCGTTCCGGGCCGTCGGGACGATCGACGAACTGCGCGGCTATGCGATCCACCATCTCCAGGCCAAGGCGCTGCCGATCCGGACGATCGGCAACTTCGTGATGAACTCGTCGGCGCTGCGCATCCTGGCTGGCACCGCGCACGATCTGGACGCGCGCCTCTACGCGCTCGACGTCGTGCCGAACGTGCCGATCGCTTATCACGTCGGAGCGAGCCTCGTCCTCGCGGACGGACAGCTCTACATCGACTCGCTCGCACAGCCGCTCGACAACATCAGCGGGCGTCTGCAGATCGTCGACGACGAGTTCTTCTCCAAGCATCTCGACGCGACGCTGGGCGGCGTGCCCGTTCGGGTCGCGGGCGGCCTTTTCGATTTTGCGGCGCCACAGTTGCGCTTCGGCATCTCGGGCGAAGGCGACCTGTCGAAGCTGCGCGGCGTCCTCGCATTCGCGCGCACCCAACCGGTGCGCGGCGATGCCCGGGTCGGCGTCCTGATCGAAGGATCGACGGCCGCCCCGATCGTGGTCGCCCGCGCGGACGCCGCGCGGGCGTACTATCGCGCGATGCCGCTCGACCACGTGCACGCCGACATCGCGCTCTCGAACGGCGTTGTCTACGTCGCGCCGATGACCGCGAATTACGCGGGCGTCGCGACGACCTTGATCGGAAGCCTGACGCTCGGTCCGAAGGTCGTCTCCGATCTCGTGGTCCACGCCGACATGTCCTCGGATGCGTTGCCGTACGTCTCCGAACTGCTCCCGCACGAACCGATGGTCGCCGATGCGATCCTGACCGGCAGCAGCCTCGCGCTCGGCGCGCGCGGATCGCTCGTCTCCTTGCGCGGAGTCGATCGGGCCTCGGCGCTCTTCACCTTCGATCCGAACGGCGTCGCCGAAGTCGCGCCGTTCCACCTGGCGGCGGACGGCGGCACGGTGGACGGGCGCTACCATCTGGATCGCCCCGACGGGACGAGCGCGTTCTGGGTGCTCGCCGAGAACGTCTCGCTCCACGCACCCTCGCAACAGATCTTCCCGGGTGCGACCCTTCCGCAGCTTCCGCCGATCGAAGGGACGCTCGGCTACGCTTCCGTCGTCGGCGGTGGGAGCGGCAAGGACGTCGTCCTAGCGGGCCGGATCTCGGCGACCCACGCGCGCGTCGCGGACGTGCCGTTCGACGAGATCGCCGCGACGTTCGGCGGCAACCTCCGGGGCGCGTCGATCTCGAGCGCGCATGCCGACGGGCCGTGGGGGCGTTTCGACGGCTCCGGTGCGTTCTCGACGCGCGGCATCGCAGCGCGCGGCACGTACGGCGGAACGTTGCAAGGGCTGCACCCATTCCTCGGCGGCATCTCCGGTAGTGGCGAGCTGAGCGGTCCGCTCGCGCTCTCGATCGAGCCGGACCGGATCGTCGTGCAGGCGCGCGACGTCGCGTTCACCAACGCGACCATCGACGGCGTCGCGATCGAGCGCGCGAGCGGCACCCTCGCCTACGAGAAGGGTACGCTCCACATCTACTCGGCGCAGGCGGCCGTTGCCAACGGTCGCATCGTCGCGGCGGGTGCGCTCGGCGCCGGAACGATCGCACTGGTCGGCACCGGTCTGCACGGCGACGGCCTGCGCGGACTGGGCCTACCGTTGCAGAGCGGTGAAGTCGCGGTCTCCGGACGGGTCGGCGACGGGCACGCATCGCCGTCTTTCGACGGCGGCGTCAGCGTGAAGAACGGCCGCGCGCAAGGCTATCCGGTCAGCGGAAGCGCTTCGCTTGCGTTGCACGACGGGACGCTACAGATCGTCAACGGCGTCGGTTCGCTCGGCAGTACGGTGGGCCTGGTCGGCGGAACGATCGGCGCGCTTTCGTCGCACGCACCGACCTACGCGGTCCGCGCCGACGTTCCGGCCGCCGACGTCGCGAGCACGCTGCGTACGCTGCATCTCCCCGGCTACGAGACGACCGGCGTCTTCAATGCAACCCTCGCGATCGGCGGACGCGGCGCCTCGCCGAGCGTCAGCGGCCCGATCGCGGTTCCGGGCGGCGCGGTCAACGGTCTTCCGTTCGTAGACGCTTCGGCGCGCCTCGACGCGGACGCGAGCGGTCTCTCGGCACGGTACGGCGGCGCGCTGGTCGGATCGACCGACCTGCGCTTCTCGGCGATCGCGCGTAAGGACGACCAGGCGATCAGCGTACGCGCGCCACACGCGACGCTCTCGGACTTCAATAATTTCTTCGATACCGGCGATACGCTGGCGGGGGTGGGCGCGATCGCGTTCTCGCTGATCGACAGCGGCGGGCACAGTTCGACCGATGGCGACGTCGAGGTCAAGGGCTTTCGCTATCGCGCGTTGCCGATCGGTGACACGATCGCGCATTGGTCGAGCGTGCGCAACGTCGTCAACGGTCGCTTGATCGTCACCGGTCCGCACGGCTCGCTCAATCTCGCGGGCGACGTGACGCTCGCGCCGACCACACGACTGGACCGGCTGGTCGCGGACTCCCGCTACGATGTGACCGCGACGGTCGACGACATGGATGCCTCGACCTGGCTGCCGGCGTTCGGCTATCCGGAGGTGCCGCTGCTCGGACGGATCGACGCCTCCGCGCGCGTGCGCGGCGCGTTTCCGCATCTGCGCATCGTAGGCGAAGCGGACCTGACGGGCGGATCCTTCGGACGACTGCCGATCGACGCGTTCTCGGCTGCGGTCGGTTCGAACGGCGATTCGATCGTGCTGCAGAACGCGGAGTTGACGGCGCCGGCGCTTGCCGCGACCGCGCAAGGAACCATCGGACTCGGCAAGACCATGCCGATCGCGCTCTCGGTACACGGCGTCAGCGACGATCTGCCGTTGCTCGTCGCGCAACTGACGCGCCAGCCGATCGCCGTCAAAGGCAGCTTCGAGACGACCGCGCAGATCGGCGGCACGTTCGCCGCTCCCACCTTTCAAGCGGCCTTCGATGCATCCGGCGTCGATGCGTACGGTCTGGTCGCGTCCGCGTTCTTCGGATCGGTCAAGCTGGTCGGCAACAATCTCGAACTGCGCAACGCCGGCGCGACCTTCGCGCACGGCGAAGCGACCCTGGCCGGAACCTTGCCGCTCCGGCTCTCGCCGCTCGAAGTCGCGAGCGACCGGCCGGTCAACTTCGATCTCGCCTTGACCGGCGTGGATCCGTCGGCGCTCGACGAGGTGCTCGGCGGCGGCACCAAGCTGGGCGGCACGCTCGACGGACACGTGAACCTGGTCGGCACGTTACGGCAACCGCGCATCTACGGACGGGTCGCGGTCGCGAACGGTTCGTACGTCAGCACCTTCGAACGCGTTCCCGTCACCGGAACGGTCGGCACGATCACCTTCGACCGCACGAGCGCGACGCTCGACTCGGTGACCGCGCACTTCGGCACCGGCCAAGTGCGCGCGAGCGGAAAGATCGCGTTCGCGCAGGGCTTCGGCGAGTTCGGCGACGTCAACTACCGGATCGACGCGGTCGCGAACGGCGCCCAGCTCGATCTGCCCGCCTACGGGCGCGGCACGATCGACGGCACGCTCTCGCTCAAGCGGAGCCCCCCAGGTCTGGCCGTCCTCTCCGGGTCGGCCACCGCCTCGGATGCGGTGATCCCGTTCTCGGCCTTTATGGATGCCCAGCCCGCGAGCGGAGCTTCCGGGGCGACGCCGGCCGAGTTGCCGGTTGACCTCGGATTGGACCTGACGATCGCGGCAGCCAAGAACGTCCGCGTTCGGGGTGGCTCGCTCGCGTATGGTCTCGATATCGGCGCGACCGGGAAGGCGACCCTGGCCGGGACCCTCTCCAAACCGACCCTGGACGGCTCGTTCGCTTCGACCGGCGGCACCTTGACCTACGTCGACCGGGCCTTTAAAGTCCAATCCGGCTCGGTCTCATTCGACCCGGCCGACGGTGTGACGCCGGTCCTGCACGCGACCGGGGTCACCCACATCGTCAACCCGGACCCGAATCGGACCCGCAATCCGTACGGTTCGGTCGACGTCACCATTAAGGTGGACGGACCGCTGAGCAACCTCTCCACGTCGTTCGAGTCCAGTCCGCAGAGCTATTCCAAGGCACAGATCCTGGCGTTGATCGCCCCCTTCGGCGGGTTCGTCGGCGGGATCGCCTTCGACCCGGTCACCGGTCAGCCGACCGGGGCGCCGCTCCCTGGCAATCTACCGGGCGCGCCGGTGGCCAACACCGGCCAGGCCCTGCCCGGGGTGGCCGTGCCCCAGGAGAACGGCACGATCACGATCGGTCAGGAGGCCTTCAATATCCTGAACGCCCAATTCACCTCGGCCCTGATCTCCCCGATCGAAAACGCCCTCTCCCAGGGACTCGGCTTGGACAGCGTCGATCTGACGGTCGACTACTTCGGCAACTTCGGAGTGGACGTGCGTCGGCGCCTCGGCAAGTACCTCAACGTCGTCTACGCGACCACCTTCGGGATCCCGACCCGGCAGTCGGTCGGCCTGGAATACGCGCCGAACGACTCGACCAGCGCCCAGTTGAGCGCCTTCTTCCTGAACGGTCCGACCCGGCTCTACACCACCCCGGGCGGGATCGGAACCTCGGGCTCCCGTGTGACTGCAGGCGAAGCATTGCAAGGGAATAGCGGCTTTTCGTTCACCATCCAGCGCCTGTTCTGGTAGCGACCGGGCGGGCGGGTAAAGAAAGGCCCGAGGGCCGAGGCCGCGAACAGGGCGAGCCGGGTTACAGCGCGCGTTCGCCGTGCGTTACACCGCTGACTTGTCAGCAACCGCTAAGGCTGATGCCCCAGCATAGGGACTCAGTACAGCAACAGCAGGGGAAGACGTTTTCTGATGACCTTTAGCCTCCGGCATGCGCGCGTCGCGCTGGCCTTGATCTCGCTGGTGGCGCTTCTGGCGCCGACCGCAGCGCTCTCGGCCGCCTCGCCGACGATCGTCTCCGTCGATGTGACCGGAAACGTTCACGTGCCGACGGACAAGATTCTCGCGATTCTTGAAGCCAAGCCCGGCGTTCCGTACAATCCCAAACTGATCACCGACGATCTTGCGCGTCTGAACGCCCTCGGCTACTTCGCCGACGTGGCGGCGCCGCTCGTGCGCCAGCGCCCCAACGGGATCGCGGTCACCTATCGGGTCGTCGAGAATCCGGTCATCACCAAGATCCTCTTCAACGGCAACCAGAAGGTCCCGGCCGACACGCTGCTCGCGCTGATGGATACGGCCGTCGGTCAGGTCTTCAATACGAACACGTTCAAACAAGACGTGCTCAAGATCAACTCATATTATGGAACGATCGGTTTCGAAGGTCTGCCGTCGCACGTC
>JBBRTL010000143.1:0-6281 GCA_038244445.1 Vulcanimicrobiales bacterium | reverse complement strand
TGAAGAGCGCGTCCAGGCGCGGCTCGCTCGCGCGCGCGGCGGCGATCAGCGCGGTCGCGATGTCGTTCGGCTTGGTGCGCACGACCCTGGCCAGGCCGAACGCGACGTTGGTCGCGGCATCCCCGAACTCGGCATTGCGCGGAGCTTCGAACGCAACCGTTACCGGCGGCGCATCCGGATAGAGCGTCGCAACCGCGCGAACGATCGCGTCGCCGAACGTCCTGAGTGCGTCGTCGGGCAGATCAGTGATGGTAGGGTTCATTCCGTGCGATCTTCGCCGCGCGATAGAGTTGTTCCAGCACGAACATGCGCGCCCACTCGTGCAAGAACGTCAGTTGCGAGAGCGACCAGCGGAAGGTGGCCCGCGCGAGCAGGCTCGCGTCGGCACCGTATGTGCCGGCGATGACCATCGTCAGTCGGGTCGCGCCCGAGGTCGCGAACGTATCTAGCTTGCGACTCAAGTCGGGGCTGGAGAGTTCGGTGCCGGTCCGTTCGAGCAGCCAGACCGCATCGTCCGGGCGCAGGTGCCGAGCGATCCGGTCGGCCTCGTCGCGCATCGCGCCGGCCGAATCGCTCCCGTCGCTAGCGCGAACCTCGATCTCTTCGAGTGGGAAATACGGCGCGATCCGCTTGCCGAACTCGGCGCAGGCTTGGGCGACATACGGCGTGCGCGTCTTCCCGACGTAGATAAGGCGCAGGTTCAAAGCGCGTCCAGCGTAGCATACGTGCCGCCGCCGCGCGACTCGACGCGGCCGTCGATCTCGAGGATTGCGAGCGTTGCGAGAATGGCGGCGGTATTCGCACCGGTCGCCCCGACCAGAGCATCGAGCGATCCGTTGCCGTCGCGGAGTGCCGCCAGGACGTCGCGCGCGAGCCGGTCCTCCGGCGGCCGACGGCGCGCGCGGCGGGCCGCTTGCGTCCGCAGGCCGAGCGCTTCGAGCACATCGTCGGCCGAGCGCGCCAAGGTCGCACCGTCGCGGAGCAACGCCAGGCAGCCTTGGACGTGTGGCCGATCGACGTCGCCCGGCACGGCCAGTACCGGAATCCGGCCGGCCGCCCAGCTCGCGGTATTGAGCGCGCCGGATCGGCTCGGCGCTTCGATCACCACGACGGCGTCGGCGAGCGCGACCACGATGCCGTTCCGGTCCAGGAACTGGCTTGGGTAGGCCGGCTGTTCCGGAGGGAATGGCGAGAGCACCCCGCCTCCGCCTGCGATCATCTGCTCGGCGAGATCGCGGTTCCGTCGTGGGAAGAAGTGCTCGTGGCCGCAGCCGAGTACGCCGACGGTCGGGGTGCCAGACTCGATCGCGCCCCGGTGGGCGGCTGCGTCGATGCCGAGGGCCAGGCCCGAGACGACGCAACAGCCCGCCCGGCCCAGGGCCAGCGCGAAACTATGCGCTAGGCGGGCTCCGTAGGGCGTGGCGGCCCTCGTGCCGACGATCGCGACCGTCGGCAGGCGCAGGCCCTCGACGGCCCCGACGCTCCACAGGCCATCGCAGGTCGCCTCGAACGGACGAGGGGCTCGAAGCTCGGCAAAGCGAGCGTGCGGGAGAAAGGCGGCGGGTTTCACTCATCCGTCCATCCCCCCGAGGGGCGCCTTCGCCAAGCCCTCAGCCGAAAGCCAGGGGGAATCCCTCGGACCCCAGGGAATACGCGGCCGGAGTTTGCCCCCGCCTTGGGCATCCCGTCGAGGGACCGGCGGGCGGCTTCATGAGTTTTTTTGGAGGGTTCGCACGTGGCAGCTGAAGCGTATTGTGTAAAGTGTAAGACGAAGCGCGAGATCTCGGACGCGGTCCAGATCACGATGAAGAACGGTCGTCCGGCGACCGAGGGCAAGTGCCCCGTCTGCGGCACGAAAATGTTCAAGATCGGCGCGTCTAAGTAACCTCGCCGACTTCCTCGCCAAGTCTAAGAGCCGCTCTTGCGGCTCTTTTTTTGCCCTAACGATGGGTTGTGCCGTATAATGGGGCAACCCACACTATGTGGGATTGGCTCATGAGGGATTTCACCTGATCTGCCCAACCTGCCGCAAGAGTGAGACTCGGGTCGTCGACTCACGCGACGACGAGACCGTGGTACGCCGCCGTCGCGAGTGTCTGGACCCACGCTGCAAGCATCGCTTCACCACGTACGAGCGGATGGAAGCTCCGCGCCTATACGTCGTCAAGAAAGACGGCCGGCGCGAGCAGTACAACCGCGAGAAGGTGCTCTCGGGGCTGCGCCGCGCCTGCGAGAAGCGTCCGATCTCCGAGAGCCAGATGGAATCGACCGCGGCCGACGTCGAGCGCGCACTCTTCGCGCGCGGCGAGAGCGAAGTACCCGCCACCTTGGTCGGCGAGAAGTTGATGGAAGCGCTCAAGGCGCTCGACCCGGTCGCCTATATCCGCTTTGCCAGCGTCTATCGCCAGTTTCGCGACGTCGAGTCGTTCCGGGAAGAACTCTCCGCTCTGCTTAAGTGAGCGGAGTGAACGGAATGGACGTACGCGTAGCGATCGCGCGCTTGCCCGATGGCGCGGGCCTCCCGCTGCCGGCGTACATGTCGGAGCTGGCCGCCGGGGCGGATGTCTGCGCGGCCGTCGGCGACGACCTGACGATCGCGCCCGGAATGCGCGCGCTGGTACCGACCGGGTTTTCGATCGCCGTGCCGCCCGGGTTCGAAGCCCAGATCCGTCCGCGCAGCGGGCTCGCGCTCAAAGCCGGCATCACGATCCTGAATGCGCCCGGAACGATCGACGCGGATTATCGCGGGCCGGTCGGCGTCATCCTTGCGAACCTCGGCGCCGAACCGTTCGTGATACGACGCGGCGATCGGATCGCGCAGATGGTGATCGCGCCGGTCTCGCGCGCGTCGTTCGAAGAAGTCGAGACGCTGCCGAACTCGGTGCGCGGCGCCGGCGGATTCGGAAGTACGGGGCACGGATGAACGTCTACATCGTCGGCAAGGGGGCGGTCGGCACGTTCCTCGGCGATCGGCTCGAGTCGATCGGCGTCAGCGTTACCTATGCGCCCCGTGATCTCGACGCGGTCGAGCCGGTTGATCCGGACGTGGCCATCGTCACGACCAAGGCCTACGATACCGACGGCGCGATCGCGACCTTGCGCAAAGCCGTCCGGGTGCCCGAGTCGTGCGTCTTCGTGACGCCCCAGAACGGCGTCGGGAACGAAGAGAAGTTAGCGGCGGCCTTCGGCGCCAAGAACGTGGTCGCCGCGGCGCTGACCGTACCGGTCGACCGCGATCGGAACGGGCACGGCGCACCGGCGATGGAGGGCGGTCTCGCGTTCGCGCCGGTCGGCGAGAGCGCGTTCAACTGGCTGGTGGCGACGTTCGCGTCGACGGGCCTGGCGGTCAAGGTGGTCGACGACTGGCGGGCGCTCAAGTGGAGCAAGCTCGCCCTCAACGTGATCGCCAATGCGTCGTGCGCGATCCTGAACGTCTTGCCGAACCGGCTGGTCCACTACGATATGGTCTTCACGCTCGAGATCCGCGCGATCCGCGAAGTGCGCGCGGTGATGGCCGCGATGGGCGTCTCGCCGATCGATCTGCCGCGCTATCCGGTCCGCGCGTTGCAAGCGATCGCGACCCTGCCGAGCCCGATCGCGCGGACGCTGCTGGCCGGCCGGATCGCCGGCGCGCGCGGCACCAAGCCGCCTTCGCTCTTGCTCGATCTTCGCGCGGCCCGCCCGCAGACCGAGGTGGACGTGTTGAACGGCGCGGTCGCCGCCGCCGGCATCGCACACGGCGTTGCGACGCCGGTCAATGCGGTCTTTGCGCGCGTCCTCGACGATATCGCTCACATGCCGCAGCTCTGGTCCAAATACCGCGAACGGCCCGACGCGCTCGAACGCGAAGTCGACGCGGAAGTCCAACGCATCCGTGCGCTCGCGCGCGCGAGAAAGTGACCGATCGTGCGCGATCCTAACGTCCCCGAATCGCTCGAAGGCTGGTGGATCCTCCACCGGATGTTCGCGTTCGACCGGCGCGCCTGGGATGGGCTTTCGGAGAAGAAGCGGCGCAAGATCGCCCAGCACGCGACCGATCTGTTCGAACATCTGCAGGGCGGTGCGGACGGCGATGCGAGCCTGGCGCAGTTGGTCGGGCACAAGGGCGATCTGATGATGACGCACTACGCGAAGTCGTTCGACGGGCTCGCCTACGTGCAGACCTTGGTCGATGAGCTCGACCTGAGCGATTTCCTGATCCCGCTCGGTTCGTACGTCTCGGTGCTCGAGGTCGGCCTCTACGACGCGACCGGCAAGCTCCACGCGGAGCTGGCTTCGCGCGACCTCAAGCCCAACTCGCCGGAGTGGATCGCGGCCTTCGATGCGGCGCTCAAGAAGCAAGCCGAAAGCCCGTACGTCGGACCGCGCCTCTACGCCAAGGTGCCGCGGCGGCGCTACATCTGCTTCTATCCGATGGACAAGCGGCGCGACGGCGCCGACAACTGGTACTCACTTTCGTTTGCGAACCGCGCGAAGCTGATGACCGAACACGGCAAGGTCGGGCGCGCCTATCACGGCCAGGTGACCCAGGTGATCTCCGGCTCGATCGGCTTCGACGACTACGAGTGGGGCGTCGATCTCTACGCCGACGATCCGCTGGTCTTCAAGAAATTGATCTACGAGATGCGCTTCGACGAAGCGAGTGCCAGATACGCCGAGTTCGGCACGTTCTGGAGCGGCCTGCAGTTCGAACCGAAGCAACTGCACGTCTTTCTGGACGGCGACGCCGTCCCGTCGCTCGACTAGCGTGCAGGCGCGCCTCGCAGGAACCGGCGATGCCGCCGCCATCGCGGCGCTCTTCACCCTCCCGCACGCGCAAGGGTTCGTGCACGCGCCGAGCGAGGACGACGTCCGTTCGGTGATCGGCAAGCCCGACCGGGAAGCCTGGGTGATCGAGCGCGACGACGAGGTCGTCGCCCACGTGCTGATCGGGACGGACTCGTGGCTCTGGGAGATACGCGTCATCGTCGTACGATATCAGCGCCAAGGCATCGGCGCTTTCGCGATCCGTCACGCGATCGAGCGCGCGTTCGCGCGCGATGCGCACCGCATCTTTCTAGAAGTCGTGGAACGGAACGCGGGCGCGCGCGCCCTCTACGAAGGCCTCGGCTTTAAGGTCGAAGGATGCTATCGCGACGGCTACCGCAACGAAGACGGCACCTACGAGAACCTGATCCCCTACGGTCTGCTCGCGGGCGGATAAGCAAAAGGGTCGGCGCTCTTGGGCCAGCCGTTGACTTCCCGGGAACATAGGCGCAGCATCGCTCTGTCTCCTCCACCGCGAAGACAGGCGTGAGCCGCGCTTCTCGTCTAGCCGTGGACCGAGCATGGGATGGGTGTCGTGGCGGGTAACCATTTATGAGGCCGGACCTCTTCGCGGCGACGGTCGAGCGCGGACAGGACGCGGTTTTCATCATCGAGATACAGCCCGGACACCTCTTGCAGCCGCGCGTGGTATATGCAAATCCGGCGTTTTTCGCCTTGACCGGCTTCCGTCCGGAAGATGTCGAGGACGGCTCGTATCCGCAGATACTCGGCCCCGAGACCGACCGCGAGCTGGTCGTCTCGTGTGCCGAGCGGGTCGCTGCGGGAGAGACGGTCGAGTGCGAGGTTCACCTCTACCGCAAGGATAGGTCGCTGTTCTGGGCCGCCGTGCGTTCGCATCCGCTCGATGAGCCCGCGCACTATTGCGTGCTGATGTTTCGCGACGTGACCGAGCGGCGCGCCGCGGATGGTCACCTGCGGCTGCTTTCGAAAGCGCTCGAAGAGGCAAGCGACCTCGTGCTCATCACCGATCAGCCGGCGTTGCAGAGCGAACCGGCTATCGTGTACGCGAACCGATCGTTCCTGGATGCGACCGGCTACTCGATGGACGAGGTCGTCGGCCGGTCGAACCTGGAATTCTATTCTGCGGAGAACGATCCGATCGTCGTAGAAGCCATGCGGCACAACGTCGAACTCGGTCTCCACAACGAGAAGGAAGCGCTCCTCGGGCGAAAGGACGGAAGTTCGTTCTGGATCGAAGTCGTCGGCAAGTCGTTCTCCGACGCGGACGAGGAACGCCGCTACCGGATCGTCATCGGGCGGGAGATCACCCTGCGCAAACGAGCGCTGAACGAACTTGCCTTGTTGCTTGCGGCAGCGGAATGCTCGCCCAACCGCGTCATCCTCTACGAGCGCGATGGATCGGGTGCGATGGCCGTTGCCTTCGAGAACGGCGCGGCCGTGCGGGCCGGCCGATATCGGCTCGCGGAGATGCTGGCGTCGGGGACGGCCGGAGA
>JBBRTL010000142.1:0-6285 GCA_038244445.1 Vulcanimicrobiales bacterium | reverse complement strand
GCTCGGCGTCTTCGCGGCCGATCGCATCGGTTTCCGGCGCGACGACGACTCGGTCTCACGGCTCGCGCTGGTCGGCGCGATCTTCGGCGGCGTGTTCTTCCTGGCCGTGCCCGCGTACAACGTCGGGATGCGCGCGATGGAGGCCCGGGCCGACGTCTACGCCGCGAAGCTGACGCACGATCCGAGCGCCGGCGTCCGGGCGCTGATCCGCACGGCGGATGAGAACCTGGAAAGCGTCTCGCCGGGTCCGTTCGCGACGCTCTACTTCGAACGCACGCCCGCCATCGCGGAGCGGGTCTCCGCCCTCAACGGAAAGATCTGATCCCGGCCCGTTACAAACGGACTGCCGGCGGTGCTATGAAGGCGTATGACGGTTCTGACCGCGCTCACCGGCAGTGAAGCGATGACGTTCGAAGAGTTTTTCCTACTCGAATACAATCGCGTCGCGAACGTAGCGCTTCGGATTCTGGGGGATCGCGCCGCGGCCGAAGACGTGGCACAAGAAGCGTTCGCATCCTTCGCAAGGCGCGGCGGTGCGATCGGCGAGAACAGTCGCGGTTGGCTCTGTACCGCCGCAGCCCATGGCGCGCTCAACGAACTGCGGACTCGACGTCGTCGTAGTCTCCGCGAGCGTGCGGTCGTGCGACTTTCGGACCGTTCGCCGGTACCCGACCCGTTCGAAACGGTTGCCCGGGAAGAAGCTCGCGCGGTGGTGCGGGACGCGATGAGGTGTCTGCCGGAGCGGAGTTCGTCCCTGCTCGCGCTACGGTATGCGGGACTCACCTATCGCGAGATCGCCGTCGCGCTTCGTGTCGACGAAGCGCAGGTCGGAACACTTTTGGCTCGCGCGCAGAGCGCATTTCGTACGGAGTTGGATCATGAACGAGCACGATAGCGACGAAGCGGTCTGCGCGCAGGCGCTCGGTGGTGACCAGAACTTCGACGCGGGCGCGGCCTACGCGCGCTTCCGGTCGCGCGCGGCCCGACGAAACCGCCGGTTGCCGTTCGCGATCGGCGGACTCGTCGCGGCCGCCGCGATCGCGGTGTTGGCGATCTTCGTACCGCTCGGGTCGATCGCGCACGACTTCCTCACCATCTTCCAGCCGAAGCAGTTCGCGGCGGTCGACGTTTCGGGCTACGCGAGCGGCAAGAAGCACCTGAACGTCTTCCCGAATCTCTCCGAGTTCGGAGCGATGCACGACGTGCTCGAAGGCAAAACGCTCCACCCGGCGAGTGCGGCAGCGGCCTCGAAGGTGGTCGGCTTCCGGCTCGTCGGGCCGGCGTCGGCGCCGCCCGGAATGTCGGCATCTCCGCAGTACCGCACCATGGCACGAAGCGTCGAATCGTTCACGTTCAGTGCGGCACGGGCGGCGGCGAGTTCGGCCAAGGCCGGCAAGTCGCTACTCGCTATGCCCGCCGGCCTCGACGGGACGACCGTCACGGCCGCGCTCGGTCCGGTGGCTGTGACGACCTGGAGCGGTAAGGAGCGGCGGCTCGTGTTGATGCAAGGCATCGCACCCGTGGTGCGCAGTTCCGGCGCGACGTTGGCGGAACTCGAAGGCTACCTCCTCTCGCTGCCGTCGATCACTCCCGAACTCGCGGACCAGATCCGTGCGATCGGCGATCCGAGCACGACCTTGCCGGTGCCGATCATGGCGGTCAAGCAATCCTCACATCCGGTCGACGTCGACGGCGCGAAGGGTCTGGCGATCGGCGACAACACCGGTCTCGGGGCCGGCGTCGTATGGGAGCGCGACGGCAAGATCTATGCCGTCTTCGGATCGCTCTCCGAGGATCAGGTGATGAGCGTTGCCACCAGCCTCCGCTGACCTCGCGATCGACGTCGCGCATCTGGCGAAGTCTTACGGCGACCTCGTCGCCGTGGCCGATCTCTCGCTCTCGATCGCGCGCGGCCAGACTTTCGGTTTCCTCGGGAAGAACGGTGCGGGCAAGACGACGTCGGTGAAGATGCTGCTGGGTCTGACCAAGCCGTCGAGTGGGAGCGGAACGCTGCTCGGCAAGCCGCTCGGCGATCGCGGAGCGCGCGCGAGGGTCGGCTACCTGCCCGAGCTGTTCCGCTACCACGATTGGATGACGGCCCGCGAAGAGCTGGCGTTCCACGCAGGTCTGGCGGGCGTTCCGCACGCCGATCGCGCGCGGATGATCGACGAGATCCTCGACCTGGTCGGCTTGTCGCGACGCGCGAACGACCCGATCGGAACCTATTCGAAGGGGATGCAGCAACGCGTCGGCATCGGCGTCGCGGTGCTCGGCATGCCGGACCTGGTCTTTCTGGACGAACCGACCTCGGCGCTCGATCCGGTCGGCCGGCGCGACGTACGCGAGATGGTGCGCGCGCTCAAGGCGCGCGGCGTCACGGTCTTCCTGAACTCGCATCTCCTGAGCGAAGTCGAGCAGATGTGCGATCGCGTCGCGATCGTCGATCGCGGCCGCATCGTCGCCTCGGGAACGATCGCCGAGGTGATCGGCGGAGCGGTCGGGGTGCGGGTGCGTCTCGGCGAGCCGACCGAGAGCGCGTTGCAGATCCTGCGCGGCTATGGAGCCGTTGCGGTCGCCGGCGAGTGGCTGGTCGTCACCGGAGCGGAGCGCGAAGCCGTGCCGGCGCTGATCCGCGAGTTGGCCGCCGCCGGCGCCGCGATCCACGCGGTCGAACCGCTCAAAGCGACCCTCGAAGAGCGCTTCATGGAGGTGATGAACGCATGACCATCGCCGCAATCGCCTCCCTCACGCTCCACGAGATGATCCGGCGTCGGCTCATCCTGGTGGCCGCGATCCTGACCGTGTTCGTCGCGATCCTGACGGGCTTCGGTTTCCACGCGCTTGCGACGCAGATGTATCACGGCGCCCCGCTATCGGAGGTACGGGTGATCGGGATCACGGCTCAGCTGTTGATGCTGGTCGCGTACATGTTCAGCCTGGTCTTCGCGCTTGGCGGCGCATTCGCAGCGGCACCCACGCTCGCATCCGACGTCGAGACGGGTCTGTTGTTACCGATCTTGACGCGTCCGATCCGGCGCATCGAGATCGTACTCGGCAAGTTCCTCGGTCTCGCGCTTTTCTTGAGCATATACGCATTCGCGTGCGGCCTGATCGAGTTCGGCGTCGTCCGGGTCGCGACCGGCTATTGGCCGCCGCATCCGTTCGTTGCCCTCGGGTATCTGTGCGGTGTTGCGGTCGTGATGGTCTCGGTCACGCTGCTCTTCAGCTCGCGGCTTTCGATGATCGCGAGCGGCATCGCCGCAGTCGTACTCTTCGGCCTGGCGTGGATCGTCGGCATCGCCGCCGACATCGGCGGAAGCGCGCACAATCAAGCGATGGTCGACGCGGGCACGATCAGCCAACTCGTGCTGCCGTCGGATGCCTTCTGGCGGGCGGCGGTCTACCATCTCGAACCGGCCGCGGTGATCGCGACGCTCCACGGCTCGGCCCCGTTCGCGGTCGCCGCGCCGCCGCCGCCCGCGATGATCGCCTGGGCGTTCGGCTGGATCGTGGTCGTGGTGGGCTGCGCCTGCTGGAGTTTCGCAACGCGCGACTTCTAGCACGTTAGGGCAGAACCCACGCATTGACGCTCTGCATCGCGTCTTCGATGCCGGCGTGGAGCCAGCGTTCGACGCCGTCCGCGGCGATCTGCACGACGACCGGAAGCGAGACGCGTTCCTCGCTCGAGAACGGGCTCAGCACGTGATCGATGCTGTCGCGTTCGGGCCGACCGACGCCGACGCGTAGGCGCGGAAACGCGTCGGTCATCGTGCCGATGATCGAGCGCAGGCCGTTGTGGCCGCCGTGTCCACCGCTCGGGCGCATGCGCATCCGGCCGAACGCCAGATCCATGTCGTCGCTGATGACGAGCACGTTCGCGGGCTCTGTGCGATACCAGGACGCGATCACGCGCACCGGTGCGCCGGAGAGGTTCATGAACGATTGGGGCTCGACCAGCAACGCGTCTTCGCGCGTGCACAGCGCTTGTCGCGCTTGATCCTTGACGCGCCACTGGTCGACACCCCAGCGGCGCGCGAGTTCCTCGACGACCATGAAGCCGACGTTGTGTCGCGTCGCTTCGTACTCTCTCCCGGGATTCCCGAGACCGACGACCAGCCGCAATGAGGGCTAGGAGGCCGACTCTTCCGGTGCGCCGCCGATGACTTCGGGTTCGGCCTGGACGGCAGTAGCACCGGCATCGGCTTCTTCGATCGCCTGGGCGGTCTTCGACGGTTCGACGGCGACGACGGTCGCGTCGGCCGGCGTGAGCAGTTTGAATCCGTTCGGGAGCTTCACGTCGCCGGCCAGGATGTGGTCGTGGATGCCGAGTGCCGTGACGTCGACTTCGAGATGCTCGGGCAGACGGTTGGCCGGCCCTTCGATCTCGAGGTCGTGCGCGACGATGTCCATGACGCCGCCCGAGTCCTTGACGCCGATGGCGACGCCGACGGTGACGATCGGGAGCCTCGTGTGGATGCTCTCGGTCGCTGAGACGCGCTGCAGATCGGCGTGCACGACCTTGTGCGTGACCTGGTGACGCTGGACGTCGCGGACCATCGCGGTCTCGTTCTTGCCGCCGCTGACCAGGGTGATGATGCCGTTACGGCCGCCCTTGTGGAGCAGTTCGTCGAACGCCTTCGCATCGACCGCGACGTGTTGCGGCGCATCGCCGTGACCGTACAGGACGGCGGGCAGCTTGCCTGCGGCGCGCAGTCTACGGGCCGAGGTCGAATCGGCGTGTCCGGTGCGCGCTTCGATGGTGAGCTTAAGTTCTTGCTTGGTAGCCACGTAGGGAGACCTTCCTTAGGAAACGGCGACCGGCTCGGGTGCGTCTGGCACCGTGAGAGATCCGGCAACGGCGTTAGATGCGTCGTCATCGTCGCCGAACAGCTCGGAGACGGAACGGTTGGTGGTGATGCGGGTGATCGCGTCCGCGAGGGTCTGCGCGATCGAGAGCTGGACGAACTTAGGATGCTGGTCGACGCCGACGAACGGGATCGTATTCGTGACGATCACCTTTTCGATCGGCGAGGCCTCGAGCACCTCGATTGCTTCGCCGGCGAAGATACCGTGCGTCGCGACCGTGTAGACCTTGGTCGCGCCCCGGGCCAGGATCGCTTCGGCCGCTTTGGCCAGCGTTCCGCCGGTCGAGATCATATCGTCTACGACGACCGCTATCTTACCCGTAACGTCGCCGACGATATCGGTCACTTCCGAGACGTCCGGCTCCGGGCGGCGCTTGAAGACGATCGCGAGCGATGCGTTCAGGCGCTTGGCGAAGAGTTCTGCGCGGTGAACGCCGCCCGCATCGGGCGAGACGATCACGATCTTCTCGTCGCAGAGACCTTCCTTCTTCAGATAGTTACAGAGGACGGGCATCGCCATCAGGTTGTCGACCGGGATGTCGAAGAAGCCCTGGATCTGGGCGGCGTGCAGATCCATCGTGACGATCCGCTTGGCGCCGGTCACCTTGATCAGGTTCGCGACGACCTTGGCCGAGATCGGCTCGCGGCCTTTCGTCTTCTTGTCCTGCTTGGCGTAGCCGTAGTACGGAATCACCGCGGTGATGCGAGAGGCCGAGGCGCGACGCAAGGCGTCGATCATCAGCAACAGCTCCATCAAAGCGTCGTTCACGCCGTCGCCCTTGGGCGACTTGCAGATCGGCTGAACGACGAAGACTTCGGACCCGCGAACGTTCTCGCCGATCTCGACTCGCGTCTCTTCGTTCTTGAACTTCGCGACGAGCGCTTTGCCGACGTGGGTCTTCAAGCGCTTGGCGATGTCTTCGGCTAGTTGCTTGTTCGCGTTTCCGCTGAACAACAATGGTACATGGCTCACAGAGCTGATCTCCCCGGGGCGAGTTGCAGCCCGGTCCCCCTTCACGCGAACGCCGGGGCATCCCTAGGGAAAGCGCCTTTTTGGTCGGCTGAAACCGAAGCCGGGCGAGACGTGTCGAAGAGGCGCATCATGCCCGGGAAGTTCAGACTCGTCTCGCCCTTCGCGCTCGCGGGGGACCAGCCCAAGGCCACCCAGCTGTTGGGCGAGGGTATCTTACGAGGCGACCGCGCCCAGACGATGCTCGGCGTGACCGGCTCGGGCAAGACCATGGCGATGGCGCGGACGGTTGAGATCGTCCAGAAGCCGACCCTGGTGCTCTGCCACAACAAGACTCTGGCCGCCCAACTCTGCGCCGAGTTCCGCGAGTTCTTCCCCGAGAACGCGGTCGAGTATTTCGTCTCCTACTTCGACTACTATCAGCCCGAGGCGTACATCGCCTCGACGGAT
>JBBRTL010000141.1:0-6389 GCA_038244445.1 Vulcanimicrobiales bacterium | reverse complement strand
GCTCGACGTGCAGACCGGGAAGTATCGTCGTCCGCGGCTGTTCATCATGGTCTTGGGTGCCAGCCGGCATGCGTTTCGGAAAGTCGTCTGGAGATCGAGCAAAGAGATCTGGTGTCGGTTGCACGAGGAGGCGTTTGCGTACTTCGGCGGCGTGCCCGAGACGATGCGCCTGGATAACTTGCGCGAAGGCGTTCTCAAGCCGGACATCTACGACCCGCAGCTCAACCCGCTCTACGCCAACATGCTGCGCCACTACGGCGTCGTAGCGTTGCCCTGCAGGCCGTACACGCCCGACTTGAAGGGGAAGGTTGAATCGCAAGTTGGGTACACGCAGGACGCGCTGTGCGGCAAACGCTTCGAGACGATCGATGAGCAGAATCTCTATCTCGCACGGTGGAACGATCGTTGGGCTTTCAACCGCGTTCACGGTACGACGAAACGGCGCGTCTGCGAGCGTACGCCAGATCGAAGTCTACTGAGAAGTCGCGTGAGATGTAAACGGTTGCTTCACCGCACGGTGAGACGGACGTCACCTTCGCGACGGCAACCGTGGCCGAGCCCAGGGCAACGACAACCGCCGCGGCGAGGATCCATTGCGGACGCATTACGAGAGGACCGCCGAGAATGAAATTTCGACGTTCATCATCCCGACCAGCGCGATGGAAAGTAGCATTGCGAAGGTTGCTTTTAGCATCGAGAGCCTCACTTTGTGCCTGGAAGAGTGTGCTCTCCCCTTTTGGAGGGCCCTTACAGGAGCCGGAAGTCGTCCTTACAGGCGACTCCCAGGATCCCGGCGTCGGTCTTGACGAGCCGCCGCCAATCCTTCGACAAGACGCCAATCTGGACGTGTGCGTTCGCCGGTAGGACGAACGTGTGGTCGGGCCACTCGGCCGTAGTGCCTTCGAACTCGTGGTAATTACACGCTAGATCGGAGTCGATTGCCGCCTCGGTATCGAAGACGCGCGTTTCCTTCGTGGTCACAGCGTCGGCCATCGCGGTCGGCCAGGGGTCGGTATGGAACATCGCGGGGACCGCCACGTTTGCAGACGACGTCGGGCGAGGCGACGAACACGCGGCGGTAGCGGCGACGAGCGCGACGCAAACGGCTGCCACGAGTTCGGTCAGTTTCACATCGACCTCTCTTTCGTAGGGTCGCGCTCGTCGAGCCGCTGGATCTCGGCGAACGGGTTATCTCGGTAGGTCTTGCCGCGGCGCGTGTAGGTCATCATTTGCCGGACGCTCTTCCAGCCGCCCTGTGCTTGGATAAGGCTATCCGGCACGCCATTCTTGCTGAAGTTCGTTGCCATGCTCGCGCGAAGCGAATGCGCGCCGAGTTCGGGTATCCGCTTCAGTCCTGCCTTTGCGGCCGCGTCGACGACGATGTCCAGGATGGTCTTGTCGCAGAGCGGCCGCGTACCGAGACGAGCGAAGCCTTCGTCTGCGTCCTTGGTGCGCCAGACGCGACGGAAGATCGGCATCTTCGCCGCCGCCCCGTCTTCTACGCACGAAAGCCATGCGCGCAGGTCGTCCAGCGGTTGGACGCGACCGCGCGGGAGGCGACCGATCACGACCAAGCGCGGTTCGTCGCCCTTCTTCGCCGTCTTCGACTTCGCGATCGAGATTGTAATGCTATCGCCATTGTCCTCGAGCATCCCGAACGTGAGCTTGGCGAGTTCGCTTCGACGAAAGCCGCCGAAGAAGCCCAGCGAGAGGATGGCCCGATTGCGAGTGCCGGCGAGACTGTCGGGCTGGATACGAAGCATTCGCTCGAGTTCGACCTTCGAAAAGTCCCGCTTACGGTTGGGATGCTCGTCTTTGCGGTTGGCAATACCCTTGATGGTCTGTTGGACGATGTAGTCACGCGCAGGATTCGATACCGTACGGCCTTGCGTCGCTTCGTAGCTCGCATATGCACTGTAGAAGGCCGAGAGCGCGGCGCGGATTCGGTCGATGGTTGCGATCGCGTAGCCGACCTTCGGCTTCTTTGCCGACGACGATCTGGCCGGATCCCTCGAAACCTTCACGATCTGTTCGGCGTCGCCGGCGAGGTGCGCCAGGTAGCTTGCGACGATCGTCGCCTCCCCCGGGATGGCGGCATACCCTTGATCGGCGCACCAGGCCTCGAAACGAGCGAACTCGCGCGCATACATGGCCCGCGTGCCTTTTGCGATCGACGCTTCGATATACGATCGCGCCGCCTTCGAGAGTGTCGCAGGCAGGCTCGGCGGAAGGTGCCGCGCGATCGTCACGTGCCGCCCGCCTTGATACGATATGCCGTCGTCGCCGCTTTCTCGATGCGCAACTTCCCGACGACGAGCGCAGGCGCAAGACCACGCGCCGCCCATCGGAGCCCTTTCAACCGCGTCGCCTCCGATCGTTCTGCGATCGCTGCTTCCATGGCGGCCACGGTCTCGGGGCCGTGGAGAAGCCCGGCGGTGAAGCGCGCGACGTCGGCGATCATGGTCGACGTATGGCCGCGTCCGAGGCGCAGCGCCGCGAGCGCGTCGCTGGCCTCTTCCGGACGTTCGGCCACCGTCTCGAGTACGATGCGCGTGACGCGCGCGAGCTCCGGCTCCCGTCCGAGGTGCAGGAGCGCGCGCGTCGCTTCGGCGATGACCGACTCCGGAGCGGCCGGGAAGATGCTCGGCATAAGCGCGCGCTTCGAGAGCGCGTCGGCGACCGTGTTCTCTTCGCGAGGGATCCACGTCAGCGTGCCGCCGGTGACGCGCAACGCGTGCTGAAGACGTTTGTTGAGATCGAGCAGCGTTGGCTCGCGCACGACCCACCGTCCGCAGCCCTGTTCGACCACGAGGCGCGAATCCGTCCGGACATCGGGGCGGGCGATGCCGCGCTCGCGGGCGAGCGTGAACGCTGCGATCGCGGCATGGTATTCCGCCGAGTTGTTCGTCTCGTCTGCGGTCAGCGCGCGCGAAATGGTCGCGACGACGTCGCCGGCGTCATCGAAGAGCGCGACGCCGATCGAGCCGGGCCCCGGATTAGGTTGGCAGGCGCCGTCGCACTTCAGCAGATATGGCACGAGCGATCGTTACGCGGTGCCGGACGGCAGCGCGAACACGGCTTCGACAGCGCCGCTCGGCGTCCGGAGATACCGGCCGTAGTGAGCGTCGCTAGTGAGTTCGCCGCCGTCGCCGTAAAAGTACGGCGTGCCGTCGGGGCCGAGCAGAACGAATGCGTCGGGCGAGGATACGCCGGCGACTCGAGACGCGGACACGGCCTCCGTCTCGGTGCGGAAACCCGCGAGCAGCTGCAGCGGGGCGGGAGTGATCGGAAGGCCTGCGTCGGCCTGAAGCGCCGCGTGCACGGCTTGGCATTCCGCTTCTACTTCCGGATCTATCATGCCCCAGGCGATCTCGCCGTTGGCTTGCCAATCGGGCTCGCCGCTCGTCGCGAAGATTCCGCAGCTGATGAGTGCGCCGTCCTCGAGCCACAGTGCGGACCCGTGAACGGCCGTCCACCGCAGCCCGTCCAGGCGCGTGTGAATCACGATCGTATCGTTCATGTTACCTCCCGGCGCGTTTCGCGCCCGCCGCCGTCTTCGAGCCGATCGGCTCGCTCCACGACGCGAAATTCACGATTCCCAATTCCCCGGGTCGCCGACCTCGAGCGCGCCGGTCGGGCGGCCCTTTTTGCGGAGGACGAAACGCACGCGCGAAGCGCGCGCAGTCTTTCCGGGCACGACCTTGGTGACCTCAACGATGTCGCTGCGGCAGTCGTAGCGTCCCTTGACGACGTCTTCGATCTTCATGCGTAGCGCACGCTCCGTTTTGGTCAGTTTGGGGTTCTGCATCTTCTTCGACGCGGGATTGAGGTATACCTTCGAGAATCTTCCCTTCTCGTAAGTATAACACTAGCGGAGAATGGAGAGAACTGTCGTACTCGGGCGGCGATGGCCCTGGACTACGAGACCGTTCCAATCCGGATTCTGGCCCTGGCCGTCTTGGACGATGCGCGGGTCTCGCTACGCGGCATCGACGTCCGCGCCGAGATCCGCCAGCGCTTCGGGCGCGTCGTCACCGCCCAACAGTTTGCGGCTACGGCCGCCGCCGAGCGGCGCGCGTGGGGCACCCGACACCGCAAGCCGCCATTCTTGGCCCCGGCGCTCGACCTCGACGGCTCGCCGGCGCGCGGCTGGTTCTCGAGCTCGGCGTGGACGCTCTCCGCGCGGCTCGTCCCGGCGGGATTCGTCCCGGAGGCGATCGCGCGTGTCGACGCCGCGCTCTCCGGTCGCGTGCCGGACGGCGTATCGGAACGATGGTCTGCAGCAGAGGACCGTGCGATCGCGGCGATCCGGAAGCGGCCGCTCTTCGACGTCACCTTCGGACGATCGCGCGCCGCAGAACCCACCTAGGCGTGTGACCCGCAACTTCGCGGGTCGCAAGGAAGCCCCGAATCTATCCGAGTACAGCGAGCTCGCGCAATACCGACTGCGCCTCGTCCTGCCGGACCAGCTTGTCCCAAGCGGCTTTCGGCAAGGCCGTTGGTCCGAGCGGAAAGTACGCGCCGGCGATGCCGGCGGTCCCGTCCCATTTTTGAGGCATGGTTACGATCGCCACGCCAGTCGTGCTGGTGTGGTGCTCGCTAAAATCGTCGATGATCTCGCGGAGGCGCGCGTCGTCCTCGCGCGGCGTCCCGACCATGAGGCCAGTAGCGTCGAGGATTATCACGCCGTCGGTACACCCTCGCAGCTGCCGCGATTCAATCTTCAGCTTCGCCCGGATCTTCGCGTAAGGATCTCGGACTTCATCGGGGACTCTCAAGTAGATCCAGTCCGTGTCCTTTCCGCGACGGTAGTCGATACCCTGACCAACTAAGCTCACCTCATCCGGTTGCACAAGCGTCAGGCACGCAGCGATCGACCAATTCGCGTCCGGAACTTCATGCGGGCCGGCGCGGCGAACGCGAACCTCCCCGAACCCGTATGTCCTGCGGGCGTCTTCACCAGCCTTCACCGCCCTGCCAATGACCTCGACGATCGCCGCATGCACCGGCGCATGCAACTTCCGGAGGTCGGCGTACACCTTCATCTGTCCGATGATAATCTCGATCGCGAGCGGTGCGCTTGTAGCGGATTTGCGTTTGCCGGATGCGAGCGCGTGCTGCGCCGCACTCGTGAAGGCCATCAGGTCGCTCTGGAACGGGTTGTTCGGGAAACCGCTGACTTCGACGATATGATCACTCTCGCCGAACGTGGCACCGAAGTCCGCAACGCCCGTCGCCGTCTTCGGGCCGAGCCTTACGATCGCGCCGGCGTTACGCATCTTCCACGCGTAGGCAAGTTCCTGGATCGCCGACTCACACTTCCTGTTATCGCGAAGTGCAAGGATGATATCGCATAGAGCCGGATCGTTGCGAAACGCGAGCAGATAGCTCGCCAACTCGCAAACCTCGGCCACACACGATTCCGTACGTCCGCGCATCGCGAACAGTAGCGGGTGCAAATCTGCAACAGTCCGGCTGGGGAGGTCGGTCCGTCGTTCTTGTTCTTCGAGCCAATCGCCGCCAAGGGTCGTGCAGATCATCGCGTGCGCCGCTAGCGCGGCACGAGGCGTGAGCCCGATGCGCGTTGCATATTCGGTGGCGAACTGCGACCAGTGCTCGAACATCGCGCCGAAACGCCCTATCAGCTAAGCCGCGACGGCGCCGGCTGGACCTGCGCTCGGGCAACGGCGAACGAGCTTGCAAGTAGAACCAACGCGAGCAGTAGAGACCTCACGGCAATCCCTCGGGGCGACTAGGGCGGCTCTCCCATCCTTAGGAGGCGGCGCTAGCAAGTCCCTGCGGGCACGCGATCAGGCGGCCAAACCTGCCATCGCGCGACTGTAGCGTGCCAACTCGGTCTGCGCGGCATGAAATGCGTCGAGTGCACCATCGTACACGTCGACGTCGTACATCGAGACGGTCTTGAATATCCCGTCGTCGACGTTGCGGCCGCCCCACTCGAGAGCTTCATCCTCTGAAGTGAAGGGGTCATTGGTTCAATCCCAATACCGCCCACCATATACAACAAGGCCTCCAGCTTCACAATAGCTGGAGGCCTTGTTGATACCCCTCGTGGGCCGCGTCGTGGACTAAACCTCAGCGATACAGCCGTCCAGCGATTAACGTCGCGACCCGGGGAGTCGGGAGATGCGCACAGAGCTAGCTCTGTGCGCACCCTTGTCGTTGCCGTCGCCCGCGGTTCCATCTACCTCCCTGGGGACGCGTCACCAGGGAAGTAGATGGAATCGCGGGGATCGTGTCCCGGCAAGTGGACCGTCTTTAGCAAGTCCTGGCGAATCTTAAGCCGCTCGGCTCATCGAAAGGCCTGAGTCGAGCCGCTGTGCCGCGGCGAGCAGCCTGTAATAAACGACGACGGTCAGGCGGCGCTT
>JBBRTL010000140.1:0-6523 GCA_038244445.1 Vulcanimicrobiales bacterium | reverse complement strand
CTGCGAAATGCTCGTCAACGAACGCAGTGGCCGGGCATACTGGATCTGGAGACTCCCGCTGAGCCCGTCGAGACCGCCAACGAAGTACATCGTAAATTCAGCGACGTTTCGTATCGTGCAAGGTCGATAGTAGGACGGGAGAAGCGCCGCCGTCGGTCGAGACGCTGACGGCGGCGTCTTCATCGGTTCGATACACTCGCGCGCCGGAGCGCAGTAGGGCCGCGATCGTTCGTGGCGCCGGATGGCCGAAGTGATTGTGGCGACCGACCGAGATGATCGCGTAGCTCGGATGCACGGCCGCCAGGAACTCATCGCTCGAACTGTAGGCGGAGCCGTGATGGCCGACCTTGAGCACGTCGGCATGGAGATCGATGCCGCTTGCGAGGAAGCGACGTTCGGCCGCGACACCCGCATCGCCGGTGAAGAGCATGCGGAACGCGCGATATTCGAGCACGAACGCGATCGAGTTGTCGTTGATATCGTTGCCTGTGTGCTCGAGGAACGGCAGCGACGGCCCGACGAAGCGTAACGTCACCCCGTCATCGCTCTGCCAGACCGCGCCGGCGCGCGGATACACGACCGGTACCGCATCCGCGCGCGCGGTCGCGACCGCGTCGCGATAGGCGCTCCCGCCGTACGTTTGGCCGCTATCCGCAAACGATTCCACGCGCAGCGATCGTAAGGTCGGTGCGGCGCCGCCTGCATGGTCGCCGTGGGGATGAGACAAGATGAGAGCGTCGAGTGCGTGGATTCCCTGGCGAAGAAGGAACGGGACGACGATGCGTTCGCCGACGCGCTCTGCGGACGAATCGCCGGCCGTCTGCGACCCGCGTTCCAGTTGGCCGCCCGCATCGATCAGGATCGCGTGACCGCCGGGGGTCTGCACGACGATCGCATCAGCCTGGCCGACGTCCAATACGGTGATGCGCAGTCGCGCGTTCGGAGCACGTGGCGGCCACAGCACGAGTGCGATCGCGATCGCGAGTGCACCGACCGCAAGGATCCCACGGCCCCGGCGCACCGCATACGGGAGCGAGAGCAAGGCCGCGCCGTAGACGGCGATGCACCAGGCGGGCGCGGGCGTCATCACCACTCGCGCGTACGGAAGCGACGAGACCGAGCGGACCACCGCGAGCATCCAGATCACGCACCAGTCGCAGAGATTCGCGCACGCCTGCGCGAGCGGCGGAATCCAGCCGAAGGAGAGCTGCGCGAGCGCGAAGAGCATCGCGCATCCGACCACTGGGACGACCGCGAAGTTCGCGACCACGGCGTATGGCGAGAACTGCAGGAAGACGGCGGCGCCGATCGGCCAGGTACCGGCCTGCGTCGCGATCGCCAGCACCAGCATCTCGCGAGCGCGGTCCGCGAGCGCCCAGCGCGCCGCGATCGCGCGATCGAGCGGACCGGCGAGCGCCAGGATCGCTCCGACGCAGGCGAACGAGAGCGCGAACGACGCACCGCCGACATCGAGCGGGCGGACGAGTGCGAGCAGTAGGGCCGCGCCCGCGTAGGCGTGCCATCCGAGAGCCTTGCGACCGCAGGCGCGCGCGAGCAACGCAAACGAGAGCATCGTCGCCGCACGGAGCGACGGGACGTGCGCGCCGGCCACGGTCGCGTACGTCCAAGACGCACCGATCGCGATCGCGCACGAGGCGACGCGGGGCACGCGCAAGGCCGCTAGCAATCCGAGCACGAGTGCGACGACGACGCCGAGATGCAGGCCGGCCGTCACGAGCACGTGCACGGTGCCCGTCTCTTGGAACTCCGCCCGCAGATCCGGCGGCAAGGCCGCACGTTCGCCCCAGAGCGCGCCGGCGATCAGCGAGGCATCCGGCTCCGGCAAGCGCTCGCGGATCGCGCGCAATGCCCGGCCCCGCGCTCGCGCCAGGAGCGCGCGCGGATCGCTCGCCGGCGCGAGCGTGGCGAGGATCTGCGCGCTTGCGAGATGCGCGGTCAGGCCACGCTCGCGTTCGAGATCGAGTTCCGCCGGCTCGCCCGGATTGCGAACGCCGTCGAACGGTTCGAGTCGGGCGCGTAGGCGGAGATGCGCGCCCGTTTCGGGGACGCGTCCGTTGGCTTGCACGAGCACGGCCGTTCCGCGGTCGAGCCCGAAGGCGAACGTGCTCGAAAGGCCGTCGCCTGGGCGCACGTCGCCGAGCACGGTTCCGGTATACCTAGCCGTACGCTGCGACGTTACGTGGGGTTGCTGCGACGCCTGGAAAGTCGCGTCGAACCCACCGACGGCAAGCGCGCAGGCGAGCAGGCCAGCCATCGGTGCGCTCCGCGCGCGGCCGACCGCGACCAGCAGTATGCAGAGTACGGCGGCCTCGACCGTACGGACGTCGGCGCCGGCGGGCAGCGCGATTGCGGCTCCGAGCACCGTCCCGGCGGCGAGCACCGGCAGAAAAAAACGTACCACCGTCCGTCATCTGCGCGCGCTCGCTGGAAGTGAAACCCCACTAGCGTCGCTCCGGTCATGAGTTTCATGAACGGTCAACATCCGCAACGGCTCGCCTACTCGACGGTCGCTCCCGGCGCTCTCGCCAGTCTGTATGCCGCTCGCAAGTATCTACACGGGACGAGCCTGGGGCTCGGTCTACTGCACCTGGTCGACCTGCGAGCGTCGCAGATGAACGGGTGCGCGTTCTGCATCAACATGCATACGATCGAAGCGCGTGACGCAGGAGAACGCGAGGAGCGCCTTCACGGCCTTCTTGCGTGGCGCGAGGCCGGCTGGTATTCGGACCGTGAGCGTGCCGCCTTGCTTTGGACGGAAGCGCTGACCGCGATCACCGACGGCCACGTCCCCGACGAAGTCTACGGCGTGGTGTCGCAGCAGTTCTCGGAGAAGGAACTGGTCGACCTGACCCTTGCCGTCACGACGATCAACGCCTGGAACCGCTTTTCGATCGCCTTCCGAACGCCACCCGAGAGCGCGCCTGCGGTCGTCCGCGCGATGGCCGCCGCCGGCTGACTCGGACCTGGAGCCCGAGGAGCACCTCGGGCTCCAGGTCTCGGGCGATTCCGTTGTCGTTGTGTTAACCACTCCATAAGGCCCAAGGTCGAAGATTGCACCCGGACGAAGCGTCGAAACGTGCGTATTATCGTTACCGGGGGTGCCGGCTTTATCGGCTCCCATATTACCGACGCCTATGTCGCTGCGGGACACGACGTGCTCGTGCTCGATTCGCTCTGGGAGCACGGCGGCGGCCGGCGCCAGAACGTGCCCGAACGCGCGTCGTTCGTGCACATGGACGTTCGCGACGAGAACGTCAAGCGTATCTTCCAGGAGTTCAAACCCGAGATCGTCAGCCACCATGCAGCACAGCATTCGGTCGCGATCTCGTCGCGCGACCCGCAGTACGACGCCGACGTCAACGTCAAGGGCTTACTGAACGTGCTCGACAACGCGGTCAAGCACGACGTCAAGAAGGTCGTCTTCGCATCGAGCGGCGCGACCTACGGCGATCTCGAGCATCTGCCCGCGAACGAATCGACTCCGCAGAACCCGACCTCGCCGTACGGCATCACCAAGATGGTCGCCGAGCACTACCTGAAGTTCTATCGCGCCGAGCACGGCCTGGACTACACGGCCCTGCGCTACGGCAACGTCTACGGCCCGCGCCAGGATCCGAACGGCGAAGCCGGCGTGATCGCGATCTTCTGCGCGAAGTTCTTGCAAAAGCACGGCATCCGAATCGATTGGGATGGCGAGCAGACCCGCGACTACGTCTTCGTCAAGGATATCGCACGGCTCAACCTGATCGCGCTCGAGAAGGGCAGCGGCGGTCGCTACGCGATCGGTACCGGCAAGCGCACCAGCGTCAACCAGATCTACCGTGCCCTGGTCAAGATCAGCGGTTTCGAAGCGCCCGTCACGCACGCACCCAAACGAGCCGGCGATGCCCGCGACGCCGAGTTCGACTCGTCGCTCGCGAAGAAAGAACTCGGCTGGAGCGCGACCACGTCGCTACTCGACGGCATGCGCGAGACCTACGACTACTTCGCAAAGTCCCTCGTGGTCACGAACTAAGGGTCGCTACTGCGCGATCGCCGGCGTCTGCACGTGTTCGGCGCGGACGCCCAGACCGACAACGCGGGCGGGAATGCGTTGAAGGAGCGGAAGGCGGTCGATCATTCGCAGGAGCGCCGGTGCCTTCGCGACCGTGGTTCCGCCGAGCACGCGCTTG
Organism: Vulcanimicrobiales bacterium; assembly: GCA_038244445.1. Classification (GTDB taxonomy): domain Bacteria; phylum Vulcanimicrobiota; class Vulcanimicrobiia; order Vulcanimicrobiales; family Vulcanimicrobiaceae; genus JALYSX01. The sequence goes on along the minus strand of JBBRTL010000140.1, from coordinate 2,330 downwards.
ATGATGTTGTTCTGGACCAGCACTTGCACGCCTTGGGTGAACTTGGTCGGGAACGTCCGGCGCGCTTGCACCTTCGCGAGGTCGGCGGTTGCAAGCGTTCCGTCGCGGAGCGCCGGATAGAGCAGGTTTGCGGTCGCGACCGCATCTTGGATCGCGAGGTTGATGCCGACGCCGCCGATCGGCGACATCGCATGCGCGGCATCGCCGATGCAGAGCAGGCCGGGCAGATACCATTTGGTGAGCCGGTCGACGCGCACCGTCAGCAGACTTACCTGGCTCCAGTCGGTGATCTCGATCATCCGATCTGCCAGATACGGCGCGGTCTCGCCCACGTTCTTGCGGAACGCCTCGATGCCGTCGGCTTGGATCTTCGGGAACTCGCCTTTCGGGATCACGTAGGCGACCTGCCAGTACGTCGACCGGTTGAGCGTCACCAGGATGCGCCCGTTCTCGATGTTGCCGAACGTCTGCGATGGATCGTCGGGCGACTTGGAGACGCGCAGCCAGATCACGTCCATCGGCGCGCCGAGGTCTTCGACCGGCAACTCGGCCGTAGCGCGAATCGTTGACTTGCGTCCGTCGCATCCGACCACCAGATCGGCGTAGATGTTTTCGTCACCCTGCTCGCTCTTGGCACGTACGCCCACGATCTTCTCGCCGTCGCGCAGCAACCCGGTCGCTTCGACCTTCGTACGCAGGGTGAAGGCAGGGAACGTCTTGGCCTTCTCTGCGAGAAAGTTCAGGAAGTCCCACTGCGGCATCAGCACCATGAAGTGCGTGTGCGTGGGAAGATGGGTGAAGTCGGCAAGCGTGACCTGACTCTCGCCGATACGGCCACGGAGTTTACGGATCTCGTCGTGCGGCAGCTTGAGAAAGTCGTCGAGGATCCCGAGTTCGTACATCAGCTGCAGCGTCGACGGATGGATGGTGTCGCCGCGGAAGTCGCGCAAAAAGTCGGCGTGCTTTTCGAGCACGGTGACCGGAATGCCGGCGCGGGCCAGCAAGTAGCCGAGCATCATGCCGGCGGGGCCGCCGCCGGCGACGAGAACCTTCACGCGCGGCTCCTTAGACGACGATGTTGAGCAGTTTTCCGGGAACGTAGATCTGTTTGCGAATCTCTTTGCCGTCGATGTGCTGCTGGACGGCGGCGTCGGCGAGGGCGGCGGCGACGGCCGTCGCTTCATCCGTGTTCGACGGGAGCGCGATCCGCGCGCGGAGCTTGCCGTTCACCTGGACGACCAGGGTCATCTCGTCGAGTTCGAGCGCGCGTTCGTCGACGGCCAGGTAGCGCTCGGTGTGGACCGAGTGCTTGTAGCCCATCTGCGACCAGATCTCGTCGGCGATGTGCGGCGCGAACGGCGCGATCAGCACCGGCAGCGCGTGCACGGCGTACCGCACTACCGGCGACTCCGGGCGCTCCTTGCCAAGCGTCGTGAGCGCGTTCAAGTACTCGTCGAACTTCGCGATGGTGGCGTTGTAGTGGAAGCGGCGCGAGAGCGTCTCGTCGAGGGTCGACTTCGCGGCGACGTGGACCGCCCGGAGCAACTGCTTCTCGGCGGCATCTGCGCACGGTGGGAGTTCGCGGAGCGGCGTCTCGGCCGCATGTGCGAAGTGCGGCTCGCAAGCGCGCCACAGGCGGTTGAGCATGCGCACCCGGCCGATAATGCCTTCGTCGGTCCAGTCGCTGGTATCTTCGGGCGGCGTGACGTAGAGCAACAACAGGCGCATCGCGTCGACGCCGAAGCGGTCGGCAGTCTCGTCGATGCCGATCACGTTCCCGCGCGATTTCGACATCTTCTCGCCGTTCATCAACACCATGCCCTGATGGAAGAGCCGCTCGAACGGTTCGTCGCGTCCGCCGACCCAGCCGCGGTCGTGGAAGAACTTGTAGAAGAAGCGCGAGTAGAGCAGATGCAGAACCGCGTGCTCCGCGCCGCCGATGTACTGGTCGACGTTCATCCAGCGATCGGCTTTGTCGACCGCCCACGGCGCGGTGCCGTTCTTGGGATCGAGGTAGCGCAGATAGTACCACGACGACTCGAAGAACGTATCCATCGTGTCGCTCTCGCGGCGCGCCGGGCCGCCGCACGTCGGGCAGGTCGTGTTGGTGAAGGCGGGGTCGCGTGCGAGCGGCGAGCCTTCGCCGGTGATCGGCACGTCCTTCGGGAGCACGATCGGCAGCTGGTCGTCGGGAACCGGGACCTCGCCGCACGCGTCGCAGTACACGATCGGGATCGGGGTGCCCCAATAGCGCTGCCGCGAGACCAGCCAGTCGCGCAGTTTGAAGTTGACTTTGGTGCCGCCCAGGCCCAGCGCGTGCAGGCGCTCCG
>JBBRTL010000139.1:0-6553 GCA_038244445.1 Vulcanimicrobiales bacterium | reverse complement strand
GTTGATCGGACGGAAGGTTTATCGTGGTCATTGGGTCCTTTCTCTTGCGTTTCATTTCAATCACAAGAGTTGGCCCGATGGCCACCCTCACCCTCGTGGGGGATCAGGTAGCCAATCTACACACTTTTCCGGACGTTACCGCGTCGAGATGCCGGGATTCGCAGAGATGATCGTAGACGAACGTCCGGACCGTCTCGAGCGGGCCATAACGATCGTCGGCGCTGCGGAGGAATGACTTGTCGCCAAGCGACTCGATTGCGTCGCCGACGTCGTCGGCATCGAGCCCGGCGGCGGCACCGACTGCGACCGCCGCGTCGATGTCGAAAGTCGTGCGGAAGATAGAGAAGGCCCCGAGCGCGATCCGGTCGCGGTCGCCGAGGAGCCGGTAGCTCCAGTCGATGGTCGCGATCAGCGTGCGATGGCGCTCTTCCTCGGTCGGATCCTTGGACACTAAGACGCGTAGCGGATCGGCTAGACGCTCGCGCAGGCCTCGAATGCCAAACGCGCCCGCGCGAGCGGCGGCGAGCTCGATCGAGAGCGGGTTGCGATCGACGTGGGCGCAGATCGCTTCGACGTCGGGATCGATGTTAACCGCCACGCCGCTTGCGGCACCGGCGCGATCGACGAACAGGGCCGTGGCGTCTGTGCCTGAGAGCGCATCGATTCTGGCAACGGTCTCGCCACGCGCGTGCAATGGCTCGCGGCTCGTCGCTAGGATGTGCGCGTTTGGGCAGCGTTCCGCGAGCGTCTTTATGACTCGTGCGGCCGCCGCGAGAACGTGTTCAAGATTATCGATGACGAAAAGCAAGGCCTTCGTTCCGACGTCCCGAGCGATCGTCTCGACGATCGATTCGCCTACGGCCTCCTGCACGCCGAGGACGGCGGCTGCGGCCGCGGCGACAAGCGAATCGTCGCTATTCGCTTCTAGCGATGCGCAGCTTACGAAGTAGATGCCGTCCGGGAACGCGTCGATCGCGCTTCGCGCCGCTTCCAGCGCGAGGCGTGTCTTTCCGATCCCGCCGGATCCGGCGATCGTGACGAGACGATGCTCGCGGAGAAGATCGACCACGCGCGCGAGTTCGTCGCGGCGACCGACGAAGCTCGACGTCGGTGCGGGAAGATTTCCGATCGGGCCGACGCCGCCGGCCAGGGCCGGAAACTGCGACGGTAGACCGCGGGCGACGATTTGGCGCGGGTGCTCGCTAACCTTCAGATCGCGAAGATGGATGAGCCCGAGTTCCCGCAACGAACAGTGCTCGGGCAGGCGATCGCGCAAGAGGATCGATGCGGCCTCGCTTGCGAGGATCTGTCGGCCGTGGGCGAGCGCCAACAGGCGCGCCGTCCGGTTTAGCGTTGGGCCGAAGTAATCGCCGTCGCGCACTTGAGCGGTCCCGGAGTGGAGGGCCATCCGGACGCGCAACTCGTGGATCGGTTCGGGCCACTTCGCGCGCGCGAGCGATCGCTGTGCGGCGATCGCCATCGCGACCGCATCTTCCGCGCGGGCGAATGCGCAGTGCGACGCGTCCCCGACGGTCTTGAAAACGACGCCCTCGTGCTGCTCGGTGAGACGCTTGATCGTGCGATCGTGTTTGGCGAGGGCGAGACGCATGGCGGCGTCGTCGTGCTCCCAGAGCGCTGTGCTGCCCTCGATGTCGGTAAATAGGAACGTTACCGTGCCCGTCGGTAGCGGACGCTTCCTCATTGAGGCCATTGTACGCCATCGCCGCCCCAGAAGCGAGCGGGCGCGGGGTTGCGACCGAGACCCGGCGAAGGCCGCGCAATGCGTTCCAAAGCCGTCGCCCTTGGCGTCCTGGGAGCCGCGTTCGTCGCGGCCTCATTCGGACTTTCCGGCGTCGCGGGCGCGCAGGTGGTGGCTCCGTCGCCGGCGCCTTCCGCGGCGGTCGTGCCCGGTATGTTCGCGATCCCGCACCAGTCGTACGCGAGTGCCATAAAGGGCATGACGCGGCACGACGGGCCGATCGTGCTCTACGAAAAGGACGGCACGCTCGATCTCGATCTTTCGCCCGACACGTTCGAGCACTCGTACATGATCGTGACGTCGATCGGATCGTCGTTCGGCGGGTTTCCTCTGCTCGGTTCCGGGTCGCATCTGGACGAGGACCTGGTACTGCGCTTCAAACGGGTCGGGCAGCGCATCTTCGCGATCGAGCCGAACCCTCACGTCCTTGCGACCGGGGGTGCGACCGCGGCACTCGATATCGCCGATTCGTTCCAGGACTCGGTCTGGATGTCGTTTCCGATCCTGGCAGAAGATGAAGCGAGCGGGCACGTCCTGATCTCCGGAAGCTTCTTGCTCGGCGATCCGTTCGGCGTCTCGCGCTACCTCTCGTTCGTCGGTAACTATCACGCCGACGCATCTCGCAGCTATCTCGACTTCGTACACGGGTTTCCCGAAAACGATTCGATCTCGGTCGCCGAGACGTTCGCCGGGAGCGGTAGAGTGACGTCGACCTCCGACGTCAACTCGCTCTTCCTCAAAGTGCACTACAGCATCGTCCGACTCCCGGAGAATGACGGTTACGTGCCGCGACTGGCGGACGATCGCGTCGGATATTTTGTGACGACCCGCCGTCGCTTCGGCGACGTCGCGCCTTCGAGCGATCCGTACGTGCGCTACATCACGCGCTGGAACCTCAAGCGCGGTCCGATCGTGTTCTATCTGACCGACGAGATCCCGGCCGCCTATCGGCCGACCATACGGCGCGCGATCCTGCGCTGGAACGATGCGTTCGCGAAGATCGGCTATCCGCATGCGGTCGAGGTGCGCGACCAGCCGAACGACCCGAACTGGGATCCGGAAGACTTCCGCTATTCGACCGTGCGCTGGGCGCTCAGCGACCGTCCGCTCTATACCGCCGAAGGGCAGTGGATCGCGGATCCGTTCACGGGCGAGATCCTGCGCGCGGCGATCGTGCTCGACGGCGAGGCGATCCGGGGCGCGGCCTCCCACGATGTGGCGCTCTCGCGCGTCGAGCCGGACGCGCAAGTGGAGCGCCAGATGTGCGTCGCGGCGTCCGTGTGCAGCACGTACGAATCGCAAGCGGAGACGGCGAGCGCCTTTGCGCTCACCGCGCTGAACGTTCGCGCGCCGCTCGGTAGCGCGCAGATCGATGCGTACGTCAAGCGCGCCCTCTTCGCGACGGTCCTTCACGAGACCGGCCACGCCTTCGGACTACGCCACAATTTTGCGGCGTCGACCGCGTACTCACTTGCCCAACTTTCGCAGCCCGGATTCGTCGCAAAGCACGGACTCTCGGGTTCGGTGATGGACTATCTGCCGGTCTATCTCGGCGCCGACGGCCGTAAGGCGGCGTTCCAGTCGACTCTCGGCCCATACGACGAGTGGGCTATCGAGTACGGCTATCGCAGCTTTGCCGGCGTCCGCGATCCGTCGGATGAGGCATCGCGTCTGCACGCGATCGCGGGGCATAGCGCGGAGCCCGGGCTGGCGTATGGCACGGACGAGGATGCGATCGGGGCCAACGCGGTCGATCCGTATATCGCGCAGATGGATCTTACGAGCGATCCGCTCGCTTACGACGTGCAGTCCTTCAGGACGATCCGGGCGACCGCGGCTCAGCTCAACCGGTCGTTCGCACGGAGCGACGGTTCCTTCGAGAGCGAGCGCCAATCGTTCGAAGCGATCATCGGCGAGTACGCGCAGACGGCCCTCCTCACGGTACGCTACCTCGGCGGGATCGAGACGTCGCGAACGCATCGCGGCCAGGCCGGTGCGCGCGCGCCCTATCGCCCGCTACCGCGCGCGCAAGCCCGACGCGCGTTCGACGTCTTGGATGCGAACGTGTTCTCGCGGAACGCACTGACGTTTCCACCGGCGCTGCTCGATAATCTCGGATCGTCGCGTGATTGGCAGTGGGACTCGCAGAGCCCGTTTGCGGCGGCCCGCGACTATTCGATCGTCGGCCAGGTCGGAGACGTGCAGGACGCCGTGCTCTACTCGACCTTCTCGGTCGCGGTGATGAACCGGTTGCTCGAGGCGGGAACCCGCGTACATGATCCGGATGCGACGATGTCGCTCGAAGATCTCTTCGACTGGACGAGCGCGTCTATCTGGGATAGCGTGCTGACACCGCGCGGAGGCGCGATTCCGCTGTTCCATCGCTCGCTTCAGCGCAAGTATACCGATATGCTCATCCAACTGACGCTGATGGGCGGACCGTCGAAGCGCCTGATCCTCACGCCGCTCGGGATCGCAGTGCTGCCGCTACCGCCGTCGCAGGCCCAGGAACTCGCGCGAGCGGAGTTGGTCCGGCTGGACGCCGCGCTCGGTCGCCCGTACCTCTCGCACGATGTTGCTACGCAAGCGCATCTGCACGATCAACGCGCGCGCATCGAGACCGCGCTGCACGCGTTTTCGGTACGCAACTAGGGGCGGATACGGTAGATCGCTCCGACTTGATCGTCGGCGACGAAGAGCGTCCCGCTCGCACTGACGGTGATGCCGGTCGGGCGGCCGATGCGCGTGGCTGCCGAGCAGCCGGGTTGGAAGCCGGTGACGAACGGCACCCACTGCGTGGTTGGATCGCTCCAGTTCACCGCTGTCACGGGGACGTCGCCGTTCATCGGAACGAAGTCGACTTCGGGGATCACGTTGCAGCCGCCGGGCGTGTGCCACGATCCGTGTCGCGTCACGAATAGGCCTCCACGATACTGCGATGGGAAGCCGTATTGCAAACCCGTCTGCGTCGGGTAGAAGGCGGCGCCGATGTTGGTCGAGTAAGCGGGGAACTCGAGCAATGGCGCAACCGTGGCGGCACACTGCGCGCCAACGGCGTAGGCGACGTGGTTCTCCGCGCAGTCCGGCCAGCCGTAGTCGGCGACGCCGCCATGCGTCGTGACATCGTCGACGAACTCGAACGGGTGGGTACCCGGGAGATTGTCCTGGCCCGCGTCGCCCACCCACAGATGACCGCTGGCGGGATTAGCGGTGAGCGCGATCCCGTTGCGGATCCTGGTCGCGCGCTTGGTCATCGCTCCGCCGCTCGCTGTCATCTGGAAGATCGAAGCGCGCGTTACGTCGGTCTCCGCGCAGGCGTTGCACGACGAGCCGACCGCGACGTAGAGCAGATTCATAATCTCGGAGTATGCGACCGATGTGGTGATGTGGTTATCTCCGTCGCTTCCCGCCGGCGGCGAGCCCGTGCGCACGGATGCGATCAGCGTCGGTGTCGCGCGCGCGGTCTGATCGCCGTACGAGTACGGAATGGCGTAGACGCCGTGCTGCGTACCGACGAAGATCGTGCAGAGCGACGACGAGAACGCGATGCCGGCATCGGGCGCATCGCCGATGGTGACGAAGGTATGCGCGGCGAGTGCACCCGTCGCATTTTCGGCGAACGGCAACAACGCGACCGTCGCGCCGGTGGTCGCGACCAACAGGTCGCCATTGGGAAGGCTCGCGAGTTCGCGTGCGCCGCCGACGGCTGCGATCTGTTGGATATGGAGGCCGGCCGCTACGGAGAGGCCGGCGGGTGGGCCGGGCGACGGACCGGGCGGCGGCGTACGCACGGGTGCGGGCGTCGCGCCGAGACAGCTCGGTCCGGCGGCCGTCGTCGGCGCGACGGTCGGCGTTGCGGTCGCGCTCGGACCCGGAGTGGTCGGTGCCGAAGCACCGCCGCTCCCGCTGCAGGCGGCGACGAGCGCCGTGAGCGCGACAGAGGCGAGCAAGCGACGCGACCCGTGATGCATCGACGGGATTATACCCGGATGCGGTAGACTCCATCGCGGCCTCGGGCGGGCATCAGCAGACGTGCGCGAAAGCGCTCCGGAAGGCCGCCGCGTCGAGATTCGTCTGCGCCGCGAGGGCCGCGAGGCGCGGCTCTTCGAAATCCGAACGATCGAGCCGGATCATGTACGATCGCGCGACCTGGTAAGCTTCCGAGGTGACGTCGACGCTGCGCGTGCGGATGCGTCCCGTCTTGGGGTCGAGCAGGTCGCTCAGCTTGAGGGGGGCGGCATGCCCGCCGGATAGCGCGACCAGCGCGCCGCTGCCGCCGCCGAGCAAATAGCGCACCGCGCCGTAGCCAAGCGTGCGCGTGTAGTCGACGTCGAACGGTACCGGTTTCGCGCAACGCAGTTCGTAGCCGATGTCCTTGGTGAGCACGGTCGACTCCATGCCGAGTTCGGTCAGGCGCGCGCGCACCGAGTCGCGCAGCAGCATACCGATCGGAACGTCGGCGAGGCGCACGTGTCCGTACGCATCGCGCGCGACGTTCGAAAGACCGCTCAGGGTATCGGCGGACATACGCTCGACGATGCCCTCGGCGATCACGGCGACGCCGTACGGGTGACCTGCGACGGCGCGCTTGATCATCGCGCCGACGATCGTGTCAACGATCAACGAGACGTCGAGCGGTCCTTCCGGGAACTCCTCGGGAATGACGGCCAGGGTCGCGCCGGCGGCCTTGCACATGCCGAGCGCGAGCGCGCCCGACTTGCGGCCCATCGAGACGACCAGATACCAGCGCGTCGTGGTGCGTGCGTCCTCCATCAGGCTCTCGATGATGTTGGT
>JBBRTL010000138.1:0-6560 GCA_038244445.1 Vulcanimicrobiales bacterium | reverse complement strand
GTACCATTCGAGTTGCGCGAAGCGTTCGCGATGGCGGTCGTACCAGGCGATGCAGGCCTCCTCGCGATCGCCCGACGCCAGATGCTTGAACGTCTGCAGATCGCTGTAAAATGCGGCCGCTTCGGCGAAAAGGGGTGCGAGCGCATCGAGACCGGCAACACCTTCGAGGCCGGCGCGCGTCTGTGCGACGAGCCAGGCGAGGTAGCCGCCGTCGCCGCCGCTCGGCCCGTCGACGTAGTAGTCACCGGTCGAGGCCGTCGGGTCGAGCGCATCGGCGAGGGCGCGGTGCAAGGTCGGATAGGCGGCCGGTGCTACGTCCGGATGGCGGTCGCAGAGATTATCGAGAAAATCGTAGATCGTCTCGAGCGGTGCGACGATCGCGATATAACGCTTCTGCAGGTCGGGCGGCAAGAACGTGGCGAGAATGCAGGCGCCCGCGACGTGATACGCCTTGTGTTCGGCCGACGCGACCGCTTCGGCACGCAAGCGCCGGTCGGGAATCGCATCGGCATGGGTGCGGATATCCGCAAGAGCGCTCGCGGCCTGCGGAACGATCTCGCGCAGAAAACGCAATAGCATAAAAAACGTCGACGGGCCACCGCGGAAGAGAAAACGCAGGCGCGGCGGGGAGGCGAGCACGTGTCGCACGGCCCAGCGGATGTCGTCCTTCATCGAGTCTCAGATGCCGCCGACGAAGCGGCCGGGGTTGAGCGTGCCCTTCGGATCGAAGCGGAGCTTGAGCGCGCGCATCTTCTCGATGGCGGGCGGCGGCGCGCCCCACACGTTCAAGTTTGCGCGTCCGGGAAAGCTGCCCGCGATCACTTGGGCGTTCGGGATATCGTCGTGGAGCGCATCGTCGAATATCTCGATCTTGGCGACGAACGAGCGCGCGTCGACGTCGGAGACGCGCACGACCGCGTCGCCGTTCATCACGTCGGCGATCGAATCGGCGCGCAGTTCGAACCTGTGCGCGAGCGCTCGCATGGTCAGGACGCGCTCCTCGACGCTGCTCGGATCGCCGATGGAGCGATAGGTGGCGGAGCGGTCGTCGATGGTGGCGACGTACGCATCGACGGCGCGTTCGAAGGCGATGCTAGCGCCTGCATCGATCACGTGCGTTTCGGGGACGCCGGCCTTTCCAAGCCCGCTTCGGAGATCCCGGGTCGCGCGATCCAGAAGCGCGGGCGAACCTTCCATCAGGACGAAGAGCCGGCCGTCGTCGGCATCGTTGCCGCCGATCTCCTTGGCGAAGCCCTCGATCCAGAACGCCGCAGCCGGCGTCGCCGTCATGGTCTGCAACTGCGCGATCGCGCGCCCGCGCGAATTGAGCGGGAGCGGATGGTGGAACGCGCGCGCCGCCTTGGGGGCGGGCAGCGTCTTGAGGTTGATGGAGACGAGCACGCCGAGGGTCCCGCACGAGCCGACGTAGAGCTTGCTCATGTCGTAACCGGTCACGTTCTTGACGACCATGCCGCCGGCGTTGGCGAGCGTGCCGTCGGCGAGCGCGATCCGGCTGCCGATCACATAGTCGCGCGTACGTCCGTAGAGATGTCGACGCGGGCCCGCCCAACCAGACGCGAGCGTCCCGCCGACGGTCGCGCGCTTGTGTAGCGGCGCGTCGAGCGGAACGAACTGGTCGTACTTGGCTAGTGCGGTAGAGAACGCGTGCAGCGTCATCCCCGACTGCACCGACGCGGTCAGGTCGGTGTGCTCGTGCGCGATCATGCGTTTGAGTTTGAGGGTGCTGACGATCGTGTCGGTCGATGAGGCCGGGAGCCCGATGCCGTCGAGCGTGCCGCCGCCCTCGATCGCGACGACGCGCCCGTTCCGGTCGCAACTCGCGAGGAGGGCCGCTAGTTCTTCGGGCGTCGCGGGAGCGAGGCGTTCGATCTCTCCGGTCACGGACGCAACTCCGCGCACGACGCACCGCGCGGGAAGATCTTGTCGGGATTGAAGTGTCGGCTGTTATCGAACACGTCGCGGACGCGCAACATCGTGTCGATGTCGGCGTCGTTGAAGACGCGCGCGAGGGTATCGCGCTTCTCGAAGCCGATGCCGTGCTCGCCGGAAATGGTCCCGCCCAGGTCGACCGCGGCGGAGAGGATGACGTTGCCCGCCTCGACGACGGCTGCGACCTGACGCTTGTCGCGCTTGTCGTACATGATGAGCGGGTGCAGGTTGCCGTCGCCGGCGTGAAAGACGTTGCCGATGGTGAGATCGTGCGCGGCGGCCGCGTCGCCGACCAGCTTGAGCATCTGCGGGAGCTTGGTGCGCGGGACGACGACGTCTTGGAGATAGGTGTTCGGAGCGATCCGCCCGGCGGCGCCGAACGCGCCCTTGCGCGCGGCCCAGAGCGCGTCGCGCTCCGCCTGCGATCGTGCGGTCCGCCAGGTCAGGCCACCCGATTCGCGACAGATCCTTTCGATCGCATGTTCGCAGGCGTCCATGTCATCTTCAAAGCCGGCGTTCTCGATCAGTAGCAGCGCTTCGGCGTCGACCGGAAAGCCGGAGTGGAAGGCCGCCTCGACCGTGCGGATCATCAGACCGTCCATCATCTCGAGCGCGGTCGGCACGATGCCGTGTCCGACGATCGCGGAGACCGCTTCGGAAGCCGCTTCAACGTCGCCGAAGGTCGCGACCCAGACGCGGGTCGCTTCGGGCTGACGGAGCAGACGGACCCAGGCCGAGGTGACGATGCAGAGCGTCCCCTCGGAACCGACCAGCGCGCCGGTGAGATCGTAGCCGCTGTCGTCGAGTGCGGTGGTGAAGATCTCGCCCCGCTCGTCGACGCATTCGAGTGCGAGTACGTGGTTGACGGTCGTGCCGTAGGTCAGGCAATGCGGACCACCGGCATTGGTGCCGATGTTGCCCCCGATCGTGCAGGCCTTCTGCGAGGACGGATCGGGTGCATAGAAGAGTCCGGCGGACGCGACCTTCTTGGAGAGGTCGAGATTGATCAGACCGGGTTGCACGCGTGCCCGGCGATTGCGCGCGTCGAGTTCGAGCAAGCGGTTCATGCGTGCGAACGAGAGCACGATGCCGCCGGCCGAAGGGATCGCGCCACCGCAGAGCCCGGTGCCCGCTCCGCGCGCCACGATAGGCTCGTCGCATTCGCGCGCGATCCGAACGACGGCTGCGACGTCGCGCGCGCTTGCGGGCAGGACGACGGCCGATGGGGCCCGCGATTCGGAGTACGCGTCGAAAGAGTAGACCGCCAGGTCCTCGGGCGCCGTTTTGACGGCGTCCGCGCCGAGCGCGTCCGCAAGTCGTTCTGCGAGCATCGCTTCGGAGGTTAGGGATGCTTCGGAGAAGTTCCCTTGGCAGGAGGGGCCGCCCGTTCGCCTCAAAGGTCGTCACCGACGATGTTCTTATTCGGCCGCAAGAAGACCGCGAAGCCCGACAAGGGGCCGCCCAGCGGAACGGACCAGAAGCGCTCGGCATTCCGCATGCCGGTCGCATTCGACGTGCTCTACGCGCTCGAGGGACGCCGCGGGCGCCGACGCGCGGTCGCGAACGATCTCTCGGCCGGCGGACTGCGGCTGGCGACGGATGAGGATCTGGTCGCAGGTTCGGTCTTGACGCTCGACTTTCGGCTACCGGACGATTTCTTGGCGGCGATGGTCGTCGAGAAAGAGGTCTACGAGCAGACGCCGTTCGGGTTGCGGCCGGAGACGGTTCGGGTTGCGCCGCCCGGGTTCGAACCGATCCACATCGAGGCGAAGGTCCTGATGCCGTTTTACGATCGTGAAGCGCGGGCGTTTGCGTATGGGGTGCATTTCTTGGAGCTCGAACCGAAGGTCGAGGAAGAGTTGCAGCGGTTTATGCATCTTTGGCAGATCAACTATTTGCGGGAGCGTAAAGGCGAGGGCTGAGGTCGGCGTCTTTTCTTGGCCGAGGGTTACGTCACACCCGCCTTGAGGGGACGCTCGCTTTTTCGCATCGTGCGAAAAAACTGCTCGCCTCGTCGTCGCTCCCGCCATCCTGGCTCCGCTCCTCCCTTCACACGCCCCTCAAGACGAGCGTGACGTAACCCTCAGCCAAGAAAAGTCTTGGTGGCGGTGTTGTAGCGGATGGCGGGCTTAGTACAGGAGATACTTCGCGCGGAGGGTTTTGAATTTTTGTAGTGCGGGTTGCCAGGCGGCGATGATGGTGTTGGCGGAGGCTCCGGACTTGAGACCTTTTCTTAGGGTGTCCGTTCCCCAGTCGATGTCGATCGCTCGGGCGGTTTTGTCGGTGAGCGTCAACGTCGACGGCGAGAGCGTTCTTACGGCGGTTAGGATGTTGACGGCGGTTGTTACCGGCTCGAATGTTGCGGGGTCGTAGACGACCAGTTCTACTCCGCCGAGGTCTTTGTCGGTCCAGAAACCGGCGGTTGGTGACCAGTAGGCGGGGCGGAAGTAGACGCCCGGGAGATTTTTTGCATTCATCGTTTTGGCGAGTGCGTAGGCGTCGATGGTTGGGCCGCCGGCGTATTTGAAGGGCTTGGTGGTTCCGATTCCGCCGTTGACGCCGCTGCTGTCGATCAGGCCGGTGCATGGGTAGACGACCGTCGTGCTCCACTCGGGGATGTTGGGGCTGCTCTGCACCCACTGCAGGCCGGTGTCGGGCCAGAGCATGCCGCGCTGCCAGCCTTGCATCGCGATGACGTGGAGGTTGGCGTGGATGCCGAAGGCGTCGTTGAACATCTTGGCGAGTTCGCCGACGGTCATGCCGTGGCGCATGGCGATCGGGTAGAGGCCGATGAACGAGTGGAAGGCGGGGTCGAGGACGGGGCCTTCGACGGAATTGCCGCCGATCGGGTTGGGACGATCGAGCACCCATATCTCTTTGTGGAATTGCGTCGCGGCTTGCATCGCATAGGCCATCGTCGAGACGAACGTGTACGGGCGCGCGCCGACGTCTTGGATATCGAAGAGCAAGACGTCGACGCCGGCGAGCATTGCGGCGGTCGGGTGTTTCTGCGGGCCGTAGAGGCTGTAGACCGGGAGACCGGTACGCGCATCGGTATAGGACGAGACATAGGCGCCGGCGGGACGATCGCCGCGCAGGCCGTGTTCGGGGGAGTAGATCGCCTTGACACAGATGTGCGGGTTGGCTTTGATCGCGTCGACGATGTTCGTCAGGCGCGAGGTGACGCCGGTCTGGTTGGTGATGACGCCGACGCAGCGGCCGTGCAGCTGCTTCCAACTCGAGGCGAGGAAGACTTCGTCGCCGAGCGTGATGTTGGCCGGCGGCAACCTCCCGGCGCGAGCTAGGCCCGCGGAAAGCGCGAGGAACGCGATGAAGGTGACGATAGTCCGCATAGAGCGGTCTTCGCCGTCAGCCGCCGCCTCCTTGCGGCGCGAGCAGTTCGAAGGCGCCGCGTGCGGCGATCCGCTCGCCCGGGCGAAGCCCGGTCACGTGGGCGTCGGTCGCATTCGAGAAGACGACGCGCACGTCGCGCGGTTCGAAGGTCGTCCCGCCGTCCTTCGCCTTCGTCCGCACGAAGACCAGCGTCTTCCCGGTCTGCGGGTCGGCGACGATGGCCGCGTATGGAACGATCGTTCCGTGCGTCCGGGCGATGACGATCTGTCCCGCGAGTGCGCTTCCGACGAGCGCCGCGGGGACGTCGGCGCGGACGCTGACCTGGGCGGACTGGCTCGCGGCGTCGACCGCGCCGGCGACGCCGATCACGGTGCCGGCGATCGCATCGCCCGCATCGGTATGCAAGTGTACCGGGTCTCCGGGGGCGACTCGGCGTGCGTCGGTGGCGGAGACATCGAGGGTGATCGCGCCGGTCGCCAGCGGTGCGAGCGCGATCGCGGGGATGGTAGGGTCGACGGATTCGCCGACGCTGTGCAGGACGGCGGTGACGATGCCGGCGTTGGGCGCGCGTAGGACCGTGTTGCTCGCGTCGTGCGCGGCCAGCGCGGCGCGAGCCGCGGCACTCTGCGCCTGCGCCGAAGCCGCCGCGTTTCCGGCGCCGGCGGCGCGCCGCTCGGTCTGGTCGGATGCGAGTTGCGCGTCGGCCGTCTCGACATCTTTTCTCGCGTTGACGCCTGCGGCGAAGAGCCTGCGCGCGCGCTCCAAGGCGACCTCGTCGTAGGCGATCTTGGCACTCCAGCGATCGACGCCGGCGGCGGCCGCTTGTGCGCCGGCGGCGGTCGCATCGGCACCGGCTTGGCGCGATGCGAGCAGGTAGGAGGTAGCATCCAGCGCGGCAAGCGGTTCGCCGGCGGCGACGTGCTGACCGACGTGGACGTAGACGCTCGCGATCCGCCCGGCGACGGCAAAGGCCAGCCGGCTGTCGGAACCGGCGCTCGAACCGAGCCGGCCGACCGCGTCGACGGTGACGTCGATCGCGCCGTCGCGCGCAAGTGCCGTAGCGACCTGCGGCGTTGCGTCGGTTGGCGGCGCGGCGGGACCGTTCCGCGTGACGAACCACCATCCGGCGCCGAGGACGACGACGATGGCGACGATCGCTATCGCAAAATTGCGCTGGTTCACGGCGTCACTCCCAAAGATTCGGTGAAAAGCGCGGCCGCACGGCGTGCCTCGCCGGCTGCGGTCAGGCGATCGAT
>JBBRTL010000137.1:0-6575 GCA_038244445.1 Vulcanimicrobiales bacterium | reverse complement strand
GCTCGACACCGTTACGATGCAACCATGCTTCACCGAGTTCAACTTGCAGCGTGTCGGACACGGATTGCCGCGCGTGGTTGCAGACGAGTGGCTGCTGGAGAATATTCGCGATGTAACAAGGTACCAGCAGAGTGGGTCATTTGCAAATCCTCCGTGGGCCGGTAACGCGAACGGCGGACTCTCGGACACCTACGATGGTCTCGTTGGCGGTTCGACGTGCCCGGCGTTAGCGGACAGCCCATTCACCGTGCCGGAGAGCGCCGCGCTCAAGGCGCTGACAATCTGGTATGGCGCATACTATATCAATACGGTTTCGGGGAACCAACAGGAGCAGGCTGACCCAGCTACTCTTTCCAGCACCAAGGGCGTCGGCTGGCCGTAGCCCATCGCTCCGCCAGATAGTTCGGTCCTGCGCAGGCCGCGCTCTAGCGCAACTCGGTTGGCTGCGTTGCGTTCCTCGCATCGTAACAGCTCCATATTTCCAACGTAATCTGCCAATCGTTGTGAAGGTCGGGACTCGATGCACGGTATGAATACCCGGTTGGGACGTTCGAAGCGGCGTTGTAGCTTGCGTCGTTGTAGAGGTAGCTAATCTCTCTGGCGGACGAAGCAATCGCCCCGAGCGTTACCGTTCCGTTCTCATACCCTCCCGCTTCAAGCTGGGGGCTAATGCACGCGACGGTCCCGTCATCGTGAGAGCTCCGACAGTCCCCCACTTGCAGGTCACACGGATCCTGGTAATCGATGTGCCATGTCGCGACCCAATTCGATGACTGGACTACTTTCACGTCAACGCGGCCATTGTAGAACGACTTTGGCCCACCGCTTCCATCATCCAGCGTTACGGAGCACATGCCAGCCGTGGTTTGTGCCGCCATCGTCAGAATCGCTGAGGAGGCGGGATTTTCAGAGAGACCCACCGCACGCAGGACGCTATTGTCACACGACGTTGCGAAGACGCTAACCGTCTTCTCTGCGCCTGACGGCTCCCGAAAAAATATCGCGCCTCCGTAACACCCAGCTCTATCTATCGTACTCATACCGGGAGAAGCTGCAATCAGAGTCTGTACCCAGTCAGGCGGCCCTCCGTCACCGTTCCCGTCTGCCGTCAGGGCCTGGGCGCCACATGCTTCACCGTCGACGCTAAACGTCTGCCCCTGCACGGCGTACTGCACTTGGGCGGGCCAGGTTTGTTCCGCGAGGCCGGTGGTGACGTTGATGGCGATGTGTGCCGGTGGTTCGCCCGCGTACTGACTTGCATACGTAAGCGTGCAGGCTCCGCCGACATTGTTCCCCGAGGCGTCCGTCACCGGCGTTACGATGAGCGACTGGGTCGACGCGCCTTCTGCCGGATCGGTCGGCACGAGTGGCGTTCCGCTAGCACGAACCGTAACGATTCCGGAACACGCGGAGTCGGTCAGCTTTGCGTGCAGCGCCTCCGCGTCGTACGTCTTCGCGATCCCGAGGCGCTTTGGGCCCGAGTCGGTGCTGCTCCACGAGAGCGTCGACTCGGACGGCGTGATCTGCCCCATCACTTGAACGCCGATCTCGGTCTTCTGCCCGAACGCGTCGGCGATCGTCACGGTGCAGAGCCCGGCGGTCTCCGGTGCGATCGGAAATACGGCCGGTGCATCTTGCATCGAATCGGGCGCATTGGCATATGAGATAGGCACGCCGATGGGCGCGATCGGCGATGCGGTCGCATCGTCGGGCGAATGCGCCGGCGAATACGGCGGTGCCGGATCGTTGCGGGGAAACCGCGCGACGTTCGCTCCGCACGCGAATGCATCGGCCGCGAACCAGCGCGTGTATCCCCACTCGGTCGCGACGAAGGTCTGCACGGGCGCCGTCGGCCAGTGGAAGACCAGCGCTTTCGGCGTCAGGAGCACGGGAGCCGGCGACTCGGTCGCAAGTGGGATCGGAGAGCCGAACGCACGCGCTCCGCACGGCATTACACGCGTCTGCGATGCGTGGGCGCTCGAGAACGTCAGCACCAATCCGCCGGACGGGCAGGCCGGCTGTTTCGCGATCGTCGCGAACTGCGGCGTCCCGTCCGAAGCGACGACCGGGTACGCGGCCTGTCCGCTGGCATTCCCCGCGGTCGAGAGGAAGATCGCGAACGGCGCTGCACCGAGGGTCGCCTCGCGCACGTCCGCATCCGCGATCACCGCCGGAGCATCGACGAGTGTCACCGCGTTCGTCGCGGTCGGTCGGCCTCGATAGACGCGCAACGTAAATCCGGGTAGACGGTTCCCGCTCGCGTCCGAGCGCGGAAGCACGACGATGGTCGCGCCGTTTCCGCTGGTCGCGGCGATCGCGCGCGCGGCTGCAAAGGATGCGTCGAACGAGCCGATCGCCGCCCGCAGCGCGCCCGGCCGAAGCCCGAGCGAGAGCGTGACGATGCCGAACGTCAAGAGCGCGAGGATGGCGACCGCTACGACCGTCTCGACGAGCGTGAACCCGCGTTGCTCGCCCACAAAAAGAAAAGTGCCCACACGCGACGCGTATGGGACACTCTCCGACGTCCTTCGAGACGGCCCCGAGGGGCCTCCTCAGGATGACACAGGCGTTACAGCGGAGCGACCGCTCCGGCGCTGGCCAGTTTCTCGAGCATCGCGCGGTTGAAGAGGCCCATGTCCTCGGCGCCGCGGGTGCTGACCCAGTTCGAGTCTTGCACGGTCGGCTGGTCGCGGTAGAGACCGCCGGCGTTGCGGATGTCGTCGGCGATCGAGGCCGATCCGGTCAGCTGACGGCTACGCGCCAGACGCGCGGAGATCAGGACTTGTGCACCGTGGCCGATCGCGAAGATCGGTTTCTTGGCGGCATCGAACTCGCCGACGAAACGGAGCACGTCGGCATCGGTGCGGAGGCGATCCGGCGAGGTTCCGCCCGGGATCAGCAGCGCGTCGAAATCCTCCGCCGTACAATCGGCGACCAGCTCTTCCGCTTTCTGCGTGGTGCCTTCATCCAAGCCGCGCTTGGCGCGGATCTTGGTGCGCGACTTCTCGTCGAGCCCGACGATCGTAACGACCGCTCCCGCTTCTTCCAGTGCCTGCCGCGGCGCGGTCAGGTCGATCTCTTCTACGCCGTCGCCAATGAGCGCGGCGATTCGTTTACCTTCGACTGCTTGCATCCGGCGCGGATTCGCCTCGGGGGGTGGGCGCTCCTTACAGGATACCGCCCGTATCCTGCACGGCCGCGCGGAGCAAGTAGGCCATTTCGACCTCCGAGCGACCGAGCGGGTCGAGGAGGCCGTCCTCGTTGACCGCCTTCAGGGTCGCGTTGCGCTTGGTCATGTCGTTTTCGGGCACGGCATGGCGCGGGTTGATCTCGCGCATGTAGATCCGAGCGTCGTACCGGGTCGGCCCCTCGGGCAGAAAATAGAGCGGGTCGAGGCCGGCCGCGTAGGCGGTCAGGCTCAGGATCCCGGTCTTCTGGAAGAACTCGATCGGCTTGGTCCGGAGCACCACGGCCAGGGCCGCGAGGCCGCTCACCCCGATCCGGCGGGTCCCGGCCAGCAGTTCGGCCAGCTCCGCGTCACCATAGCCGAGCGCCTCGGCCAACTGTGCGGTCCGAACCTCGCGCTCCGCGGCGAGCGCCGCGATCGCGGCGCCGAATCCGGGGCCGCCGGCGGTGCCGTCGCGGCCGTTCCAAACTGAATCGTTCATACTTCTTCCGGCAAGGGTTCGGGGTCGACGTAGATGCTACCGTCTTCGAGCTTCACCTGGAACCGGGTGATTCGGGCGAAATCGCCGAGCGTCATCTTGCCGCTGCGCACGTCGAAGCACCATGCGTGCCACGGGCAAGTGATGATCGGGCCCTCCAGCCAACCCTCGGCGATCGGGCCACCCTGGTGCGGGCACGTGTTCTCAAGCGCGTGTAACGTCCCCGCGATATTGAAGACCGCGATCTCGACGTTTCCCAACGGATAGGCTTTGCCGGTGCCGGGTGGCACCTCGACGACATCGCCGACGCGAACGAACTGACTCAATGCCCGGATCAGGTTCGCGTACCTAGCCGAAGATTCCGCGCGTGAGTCCGCCGTCGACGGCGATCGTCTGGCCGGTGATGTAGCGCGCGGGCTCGCCGCACAGGAATGCGACCAGCGGCGCGAACTCGGCGGGCGCCGCGACGCGCTTCATCGGAATCTCCGCTTCAGCGGCGGCGTCCATCGCTTCGTCGTTGCCGTAGAGTTCGCGCAGGCGATCGGTTCGCACGCGTCCGGTGCCGATGCTGTTCACGGTAACGCCGTCGGCGGCGACTTCGTTCGAGAGCGTCTTCATCGCCGCGACCAGCGCGACCCGAAATGCGTTCGAGAGCGTGAGGTTGCCGATCGGCTGTTTGACCGAAGTCGACGTAAGCGCGACGATGCGACCCCAGCCGCGTTCGCGCATCTCGGGAACTGCGCCATTGGCCAGTTCGATCATCGCGCGCAACGTCGTCCGGTAGGCGGCATCCCAATCCGCGAGCGACGTCTGCGTAAATGTTCCCGCTTTCGGGCCACCGCCGTTGAGGATCACGATATCCGGCGCGCCGATCTGCTGCCGAACCTCGTGCAGCAGTCGCACGACCGACGACGGCTCGCTCAGATCGACCACGAACGCCTGCGCGTCATCGGCACCGACCTTGCGCGCTTCCACGACCACGCGTTCGAGTTCGTCCTTTCGGCGCGCCGCGACGGCAACGCGTGCGCCTTCCGCCGCAAGTGCGAGCGCGACCGCTTCGCCGATCCCGGAACTTGCGCCGGTGATGAGTGCGGTCTTGCCGCGAATCCCTAGGTCCATACGCTTCCTCCTAGCGGCTGAAATCGCGTCCCGAATGGCCTCGTCGCTCACAAGAACCGCGCGTTCGACGAAACGGGTTGCAAGCGGAAAGACCAACTCGCCGATCCGCTTCGGCGCTAGGGAGTCGGCATCGACCGGTCTACCTGCGGCGAGCGCCCGCTCCAAGGTCGGGGCGCCCGCCGGCACCGCGCGTCTTGAACGAGCCGGCGTGTTGCAGTAGCTCGAGCTTGAGTACGCAATCGCCAAGATCGAGCACCGGCGTTCGCCGGACGAACGGCGCGATCAGCTCGTGCGTACGTGCGATCAGCTCGGGTCGAACTTCGTCGAAGATGCTCAGTACGGCACTCCGGTCGCGCGTTGCGCTTTCAGCGCCTGCGCGAACCATTCGAACTCGGTGATGAAGTCGTCGGTCTGCGCGACCAGCCATTCCTCGGTCGTGGTCCCGTCCTCCGCGAACGTCTTGCCGACGGTCGGATACGAACAGATCGACGGGATCGAGACCATCCCCATCTCGCCGAGCACGCAGCGCATCTGCTCCGCTGCACGCGCTCCCGAGAAGCGGCCGCCGGAATAGCTCGTGATGCCCGCAGGCCGCCAGAAGTATTCTTCGAGAAAATGATCCATCAAGTTCATCAGCGCCGGCGGGATGGCATGATTGTACTCACCGGTCACGACAACGAACCCGTCCGCGCGCTTGAAGAGCTGCGCCAGCTCTTCGAGCACCGGCGGTGCAGTGCCGGGCTCGTACTCCTTGTACATCTTGTCGAGCATCGGGAGCGGTCGTTCGAGCGGATCGATCAGCACCGGTTCGTGCCCGCGTTCTTCCAAGCGCGAGACGACGAATCGGGCGGCGCGGATGCCTTGGCGTTCCGCACGAACGGAGCCGTAGATCACCGGGACGAGCAAAGACTCAGCCATAGGTGAGAAGCGTTTGACCGCGTCGCACCGCGAACCCTATAGTGGACGCATGAGCGAACAGCAGGCCGATTTCGTCGTCGAGCGCCGCACCGAGATCGTCTTCCCGAACGACGCCAACCACCTGGGCACCCTGTTCGGCGGCAAGGCCCTCTCGATGATGGACGTGGTCGCCTCGATCGCCGCCCTACGGACCGCCAAGAAGCCGGTGGTCACGGCCTCGATCGACCGAACCGACTTCAAGCAGCCCGTCTACGTCGGCGAGTTCGCCGAGACGATTGGCCGGGTCGTCCACATCGGCCGGACCTCGATCGTCGTCGAGGTCGAACTCTGGGCGGAAAACCCGCTCACCGGCGACCGCCGGCTCTCGGCCGTCGCCAAGTTCGTGATGGTCGCCATCGGCCCCGACGGGAAGCCCACCCCGGTCCGCGACGCGTAGGGAACCCGCTCCGACCTAGGCGCTGGACAGGCGGCGGGGGGTTCTGATACTCTGGCTCGGTCGCCGGGGCGGACGAAAGCCTGCACCCGAGCGAGCCTATCCTGATCAAGGAGTCCCTCCGTGCCCCTGACCAAAGAACAGAAGACCGAGATTGCCGTCAAGTACGGCCGCACCCCGAACGACACCGGCTCTGCCGAAGTCCAGGTCGCAGTCCTCACGGCTTCCATCAATATGCTCACCGAGCATCTGAAGATCCACAAGAAAGATCATCACGGCCGCCGCGGCCTGCTCTTGCAGGTCGGTCAGCGCCGTCGCCTGCTCTCGTATCTGCAGAAGAGCGATGTCGAGCGCTACCGCAAGCTGATCGCCGACCTCGGACTGCGCCGCTAACCGCGAGCGCCGGAACGATGCCAAGGCCGCCGGAGAGATCCGGCGGC
>JBBRTL010000136.1:0-6594 GCA_038244445.1 Vulcanimicrobiales bacterium | reverse complement strand
GCTGACGGGCGGCAAAACCTGAGCTACGCACGGCTCTCGGCAGGCATGCGCGCACATCTCGCACAGCAGCACCGCTTCGCCCACACCATCCGGGTCGCGCGTCTAGCCGATACGCTTGCCCAAGCCCACGGCCTGGATGCGCGAGCGGCCCGGACGGCCGGCCTGCTCCACGACCTGGCGCGGCTCTACTCTGCCGAACGGCTGGTCCAGGAATGCGAAGCGCGCGGCCTGCCGATCGACGGCTTCGAACGGGCCAACCCGATCGTGCTCCACGCTCGCCTGGGCGCCGAGCTGGCCCGCGAGCTTTTTGAGATCGAGGACCCGACCGTGCTCTCGGCGATCGCCAAGCATACGGTCGGCGCGGCCGAGATGAGCCCGCTCGACTGCGTCGTCTATCTAGCCGACGGACTCGAGCCCGGCCGGGACTTTCCCGAGAGGTCCGGCCTCGAGGCCTTGGCCCGCCGCGATCTTTCCGCCGCAATGCGTGCAACGCTTGAGGCTTCCGTGCGGTACTTGCAGAAGCAGGGGATGGCGGTCGCTCCACAGACCCTGGAGGCGGGCCGTACGTTCGGCATTTCCGAGGAGGTTTTCCACTGCCCGAATTGATCGACATCGTGCGCGACGCGGCGCTCGAAAAGAAAGGCGAAGAGTTCGTTGCCCTCGAGGTCGGCTCGCGCACGATCCTGGCCGACACGTTCGCGATCGTCACCGGACGGTCCAATATCCAGACCCGCGCCATCGCCGATGCGATCGCCGAAGCGGCCGCCGCAGGCGGCGCTCGCGTGATCCGCAAGGAAGGCTACTCCGAGGGCACCTGGATACTGCTCGACATCGGTTCGGTCGTCGTGCATATCTTCACCCCGGAGCAGCGGACATTTTACAACCTCGAACGCCTGTGGTCGGACGCGCCCTCGCGCCAAGCCCAAGCGATCGACTCTCTCCCGTCAGCGTAAAGGACTCGCATGCCTCGCCGCCCCGCCCCCGAATCGCTCCGCGCCCATGCCGGCCACAACCCGTGGCTCAAAGTCGGCATATGGGTCTTCATCTTCATCTTCGCGTTCGGCGCGTTCGGCTTGATGTTCGCATCGCGCTAGAGAAACTTGCGGTCCGGACGGCGGTAGTATCGCCCGAGAGGAGCACCACTCACCTATGAAACGTCTGCTAGGCGCCTTTGCGCTGGTCGCTTTCGCAACGCTCGCCGCGGCGCCGGCGCAGGCCGCCACGTCGTTCGTCCAGGACGGCGCCGGTCTGTTTTCGGCCGCTGCGATCGCGCAGGTCGACTCAAAGCTTAGCGCGTTCAACGCGCAGACGCACAAAGAGGTCGTGGTGATCACCGTCAAGCAGCTGCCTGACGGTCAAAGCGTCGGAGCGGCCGCGCAGGCCGCGTTCGCGTCGCAGAACGTCGACGGCACGCTGATCTATATCGCGTACGACAATCACAAGGTCTACGTGCTACCGGATCGCTCCGCGGCGCAAGCGGGCTGGATCACGTCGAGCACGTCGTCGTCGATCTCGAACGCGATCGGCGCACAGATCAAAGCCGACAACAACGATGGCGCGCTCGCGACCGGCGTCGGTCAAGTCCTCGACATCTATCGCGCACACGCCGGAAGTCTCGGCCGCT
Source organism: Vulcanimicrobiales bacterium (assembly GCA_038244445.1). Classification (GTDB taxonomy): domain Bacteria; phylum Vulcanimicrobiota; class Vulcanimicrobiia; order Vulcanimicrobiales; family Vulcanimicrobiaceae; genus JALYSX01. The sequence goes on along the minus strand of JBBRTL010000136.1, from coordinate 4,970 downwards.
CGTCCTCGACGAGTGCGAACAGTTCTTCGTCCGGATCGGACAGCGGGGGCATACATTTTCAGATGTGGTGGATCATCGTCATCGTCGCCGGATTCTTCATCCTGCGTTCGCTAATGCGTCCGCGCTACTACGGCCCGCCCGGCGGCGGCGTCGCACCCGGGGCTCCCGGCGGCATGCCGATGGGCTACGGCGGCGGCTATGGCGGCGGTGGCGGCGGCTTCTGGAGCGGACTCCTCGGTGGCCTCGGCGGCGCCTGGCTCGGGAACGAGATGTTTCGCGGTGGCGGCGGCGGCGGAATGCTCGGCGGCGGCGGTGGTGGCTCCGACGCGGGCGGCAACGCCGGTGGTGACTCCGGCGCAGGCTGGACGAGCGATGCCGGTCAGTCCGGCGGCGGCGGCGGCTCCGATTGGGGCGGCGGCGGCTGGGGTGGCGGGGGTGATTCCGGCGGCGGCGGAGGCGACTTCGGCGGTGGCGGAGACTCCGGCGGCGGAGGCGGCGGCTGGTAGACGGCGACGTCGTCCACGTCGCAGCTCCAACCTAAACGATGAAGGCGTCGGCGCCTATCGGGGCGTCTTCGGGGGTCTGCATCGTTTCTTCGGCGCCGATCTCGTTCGGCACGAACATGGTGGTGGCATGGCCGAGTGGGCAGCGTAGTTCGACCGTCATCTCTTCGGGGACGGCGTTCGCTTCAAAACCGAGCGGCTCGTCGTTCTCGGTGACGATGAACGAACGCGCGCCGGCGACCGCGAGCGGTGCGCCACAGGCCTCGCAGGCGAGGTCGCGCAGATGCACGAGTGCGAGATAGATCACGATCCGTACAACTGCCGCCTGAGTTGTCCGACGGCCTTCTCGATCGTCTCGAGATACGGCCGCATCGAGCCCTTGATCCGGTCGAGCCGTTCGATCCCGGTCGGGGTGATCGAATAGATCCGGCGCGAGCGCTTGGTCGGGTGGTCCCACGATGCGGTCAGGAAACCGCGCTCTTCGAGCCGGCGTAGCAACGGATAGATCTTGTTGGTGTTGACCGCGATCAGATCGCCGCAGATCTCGTCGACGCGTTGCATCAAGCCATAACCATGGTCAGGCTGTTCTTTGACCAGGTGAAGAACGAGCGCCGGGAAGACCGTCTTGCTCTTGATCGGTCCCTTGAGGACGTCGTCGACCCGGTGCTGGTGGGCGGCGTTCATCTCCCCAGGCTTCGGCTTATTATTAAAATCGCCTAGTGATTCGTTAGACGTATGGTCGGGCGTGAAGATCGACCGTGTAGGCCGCCGCAATCGACTCCCGGTAGCGCTCCTCGACGACCCGACGCTTGATCTTGAACGAGGGCGAGAGTTCGCCCGACTCGACCGTGAACTCGTGCGGGATAACCAGGACCCGGCGGATCTGCTCGTAGGAGCCGAGGTCGGCCGTCTCTTTGACCACCTGGGCGGTGATAAAGGCCCGCACGTCCTCGCGGCCGGCCCAATTCTCGGGCGATCCGCTCGTGAGGTCCAGGTCGGTCTTGAGCAGGTCCCAGTTCGGCGCGACCAGCGCCGCCGGATGCGGGCGGCCGTCGCCGACCACCATCGCCTGGGCGACGTAGGACGAACGCTTGATCGCGGCCTCGACGCGCGCCGGCGCGACGAACTTGCCGGTGTCGGTCTTGAAGACTTCTTTCTTGCGGTCGGTGATGCGGAGCGCACCGTTCGCATCGATCTCGCCGATATCGCCGGTATGCAGCCAGCCGTCGATGATGGTCGCGGCGGTCGCTTCCGGATCGTGGTAGTAACCGAGCATCACGTGGCGACCCCGCGTGAGCACTTCACCGTCCTCGGCGATCTTCACGTCGACGAAGTCGATCGGCGGGCCGACGGTCCCATAGAAATTCGACTCGGGCCGGTTGACCGTGATGACCGGTGAGGTCTCGGTGAGGCCGTAGCCCTGGACGATCGGTAGGCCCATCCCGAGATACGTCATCGCGACGTCGACGTGCAGCGCGGCGCTGCCGCTCGAGAAATACTTCAGCCGGTCGAGACCCAGCACCGAGCGCAGCTTCTTAAACACGAGCGTCTCGGCGATCGCGTACTGCAGCCGGAGCCCCAGGCTCGCGCCCGAGCCGAACGTCTTGGCATCCATGTACTTGCGCCCGGTCTCGAGCGCCCACGGCACCAGCTTCGCCTGCGCGCCGCCGTGCTTGGCGGCTTTGGTGATGATGCCCGCGAGGACTTTGTCGAAGATGCGTGGGACGCTGGTGAGCGCTTCGGGACGGATCGCCTGCAGATCGTCGAGTAACGCATTCGGGTCGTGACAGATCGCATACCGGTACTTGCGCTGCAGATAGATGTAGATCATCGTGTGTTCGTAGATGTGCGAGAACGGCAGCACCGAGAGCACGCTCGATCCGGCGGTCAGCTCGCCCGAATGCGCGCCGGCGGCGGCCGCGTCGAAGACCAGGTTGTCGTGCGAGAGCATGACGCCCTTGGGATTGCCGGTCGTCCCGGAGGTGTAGATTAGCACCGCGAGGTCGTCGGGTTGCGCGGTCTGATAGGCCGCCGGCAACTCGGGATGGGCCGCGCGCACCGCCGCACCCGCGCGTTCGAACGCGGCGAGTCCGTCGGGGTCGGCGCTCTGGAACACGATCGTGCGCGGCACCTTCATGGCGCCGGCCAGACGCGCGAGCGTCGCGGGCGAGTCGACGAAGAGCAGTTTCACGTCGGACTGTTCGAGGATGAATTTGGTGTTGTCGAGCGCTTGCGTCGGAAAGACCGGCACGACGACACAGCCCGCGAAGAACGTCGCGAAGTCGCACACGATCCAGTCGACGCAGTCGTGGGCGATCAGTCCGACGCGATCGCCCGACTGAAGACCCGCGTCGCGGATCGCGCACGCGATATCTTCGACGCGCCGCAGCAGCGTGGTCGACGACGTCGGCGTGAAAACGCCGCCGACGCGTTCGAGCAAGACCTCATCGCGCGGATCTTCAAGCGCGCGCTGGATCAGATGCGGGAGCGTCTCTTTGGGCGGCAACGTCAACACCATAAGCCCTGCGTTTCGCCGGACGGGTGCCGGCTCATCCAAGCCCGCTTCTCAGGGTTGCAAGAAAGGAGCCGCGCGCTCGAGTCGTGCCGGGGTCATGCCGTTGACGTCGAGCAACTCGTCCAGATTCGCGAACGAGCCGTTGGTCTCGCGAAAGGCGACGATGCGCGCGGCGAGGGCCGGGCCGAGGCCGGGCACGCGCGCGAGCGCATCGACGCCCGCTTCGTTGATTCCGACCGAGGCCGGAGCGGGTGAGGGCAACCGGCGCGAGCCTGAGATCCGTCTGCGGGGCCGGGGCGTGGCATCGCCGATGCGGGACACCACGATCTCGTCGCCGTCGGCGATCCGGGCCGCCAGATTGACGCCGGCCGCATCCGCGCCCGCCAGCATCCCGCCGGCCGAACGGACGGCGTCGTCGGCGCGCGCGCCGGGCGGCAACCGGTAGAGCCCAGGCCGCACGACCGCACCTGCGACGTAGACAACGGCGGGCGATGCGAGCGCCGGCGAGGGGCGAAGGGCGCGCCGGTGCCGCCCCGGCGTCGCATCCGCCAGGGCCGCAAAGCCGGGCTTGGCCGAACCGCCGGGATGCCAGAGCGCGAGCGCCGCGACCACGATCGCGGCGGCAAAGGGTGCGTATCGTTTCATTCCACCGGTTCTATCCCACCGAAAATGCGACCTGAAAGGGTGACGAACGGCTCGCGAATCGGTACGATGCGTTCTATGGCCGAAGCGTATGATTTCCGCGCCGTCGAGCGCGCCTGGCAAGAGCGATGGGAACGGGAAGGTCTCTACCGCGCGTCGGATGCGTCCGACGACCGCGAGAAATACTACATCCTCGAGATGCTCCCGTACCCGTCGGGCGATCTTCACGTCGGCCACGCGAAGAACTATACGCTCGGCGACGCGATCGCGCGGACCATGCGGATGCAAGGCTACGACGTGCTCCATCCGATGGGCTGGGATTCGTTCGGCCTGCCCGCCGAGAACGCGGCCATCCAGCGCGGCATCGATCCGAACGTCTGGACCGACTCGAACATCGAGAACATGGTCCGCCAAGTCCGCCTGATGGGCACGTCCTACGATTGGACGCGCGAGATCGCGACCAGTAAGCCCGAATACTACCGCTGGAACCAGTGGCTGTTCTTGCAGCTCTACGAAGCCGGCCTGGCCTACAAGCGCGAAGCGCCGGTCAACTGGTGCCCGCACGATGCGACCGTGCTCGCCAACGAACAGGTCGTCGACGGCAAATGCTGGCGCTGCGGCCACGCGGTCGAACGCCGCAACCTCTCGCAGTGGTTCCTGAAGATCACCGACTTCGCCGATCGCCTTCTGAACGACCTCGAGACGCTGCCGGGTTGGCCGGAACGCACCCGCGTGATGCAGCGCAACTGGATCGGGCGCAGCGAGGGCGTGCAGTTCTCGTTCGGCATCGAGGGTTCCGAAGCTCGCATCGACGTCTTCACCACCCGCATCGACACGGTTTACGGCGTCACGTTTCTGGCCGTCGCAGCCGAGCATCCGCTGATCGCGACCATCTCGGAACTCGTCTCGAAGAAGCACGCCGCCGAGATGGCGGAGTTCGCCGACTCGCTCCGTTCGAAATCGGAACTCGAGCGCACCTCGCTGATGGAGAAGACCGGCCTCTTCACCGGCGCATATGCGATCAATCCGCTCTCGAACGAAAAAGTCCCGATCTGGGTGACCAACTACGTGCTAGCCGAGTACGGAACCGGCGCCGTGATGGGCGTCCCCGCGCACGACGAGCGCGACTTCGAGTTCGCGCACAAGCACGGGCTGCCGATCGCGCAAGTCATCATGCCCAAGGGCGAAGAGGCCGAAGGGCCGTTGACCGCGAGTTTCACCGACGACGGACGACTGATCGCTTCGGGGGACTTCACCGGCATGTCGAGCGAGCGCGCGCGTAAGGCGATCGCGGAGCGCCTGCACGCGCT
>JBBRTL010000135.1:0-6636 GCA_038244445.1 Vulcanimicrobiales bacterium | reverse complement strand
TCCGTCAGGCACGGTCGATCACCTCGCCGGCATCCGGGATCAACGGCGAACGCGGGCGCGCCATTCGCCGCACGATCGCGGCGCGCTCGGCGGCGGGATAGAGATCCAGAACGGCCGCCGCCGTCGCCGCCGGAAGGGCGCTGATGATCGCGGCTGCGGCGTGCGGCGGCTCCTCGCGCAAGACGCTCGCGACGTGCGCGGGCGCAAAGCCCCGAACCGCTTCGCGCGTCCGCGCGATACTCGTCCGTTCGATCAGCAGCTTGGCGGCCGATCGCAACGGCGGCAACACCAAGCGGAGCCCCGCCAGGGCTGCGAGAGCGATCGCGAGCGCCGGCAACAGTGGAACGATGGCGCCGTACGCGAGCCACCAGCCATCTTTGCGGGCGGCCCGCTCGCGCGAAAAGGCGACCGGTTCGACCCCGAGCGTATCGCCGCGACGCGGTTGGATGCCGACCGTAGCGGCGGCGAGCGCGCGGATCGCCGCGATATCCAGATCGCGCGACGCGTCCACGAAGACGGCCACGCTCAGGCGCGCCAGCCGGCCGGGCGATTGGGTAGTCGTGACGTCGCGCCGTTCGTCGCCACGCTGCTCGGTGCGCTCGCGCTTCTCGTAGCGATGACCGTCGCCGCGAAAGCTCTCGTCGGTCCCGGAGAGCGAGAGCGCTCCGAGCGGCGCGTCGCGGGTCACGTGGGTCGCTTGCGCGCGCGGGTCGCGCTCGGTGCGGACGCGCACGATCGTCGCGCCCGCGCCGAACGCCGCGTCCAGCGCGGATTGCAGCGAGGTCTGCAGATCGGTCGAATCGTCGCCGGCGGCGCTTCCGTCGAGCGCGATGCCGGCGTCGTCGAGAATGGTGACCCGCGCCGGATCCAGACCCGGGACGCCGGCCGCGACGTAGCGCCGGATGCCTTCGATCGCTTCGGGCGAGAGGCGCGCGCCGTCGCGGACGTGGAGGCGAACGCTCGCGGTCGCGCCTGCGCCGGTCTCGTCGGCGAAGGTCGCGGTCCGCGCCGGCGCCACGATCACCTGCGCGTCGTCGACGCCGGCCACGCCGCGCAAGCCGAGTTCGATATCCCCCGCCAGGCCCGCCCGCGTCTGCGCGTCGATCACCGCCTGCGGCGTCAACGCGCCGATCGAGGCGAGCGTCTCGCCGCTGCTCGCGACGTGCGCGTGCGGAACGCCGGCGAGCGAGAGCCGTAAGAGCAGATCGCTTCGCTGCGAGGCATCGACGGTGACGTTGTCGGAAGACGGAACGAACGCGACGTTCCACGAGGCCAGCCGCTCCTGCACCTCGGCGAGTTGTTCGGCATGCAACGGCGTCGCGAAGAGCGCGACGTGTGGGCGGCCGACAACGACCCCGACAACGATCGGGACCAGGACGATCGCGACGACCGCGAAGATCGAGGTGCCGCGCGCGCGCGCCGAAAGCGCATTCCAACGCGAGAGCGCGCTCGCGAGCACGCTAGACCTGCATGCTCAAGAGCGACTGCACGACCTGCGCGGTGCGCCCGGCGACGGCGGTCGCGACCGAGATCGCGATATCGGCGCGCGCCCGTTCGTAGGCGGCGTCCTGCAGCGAGCCGCGTCCGGCTGCAAATGCATCCTCGGCCCGCGTCGCATCGCCGAGGGTCGCGGCGACGCCGTCGAGCGCACGGGCAAAAGCATCCGGCAACGCGGGCGGCGCGGCGGTCGCGAGCGCCGCATCCGGGAGCAACGCTTCGACCCTCACGGCAGGCGCTCCAGATCGATGGTGGCCGACGCAAGCCGCTTGCCGACGTCGAACAGCGAGGCATCCGCATCGTAGGCACGCGAAGCGTTCATCACCGAGAGCATCTCTTGCACCACGTCCACGTTGACGCCGCGCTCGGTATGCGTACCGACGAATGCAACGCGCGTCTCGTCGCCTTCGCCGTCGACACGAAAGGCCGGCACCTCGCGAAGATACGAACCTCGAGGCCCGGCCGCTTCCGCAGCAGCTACGTTCCGCGCCGCAACATCGAGCGCAGATCGCTGCGCCTCCATGCCGCTTGCCGCGGACTCGAGCAGTGGAAACTCGCTCACGATTTCGCCGCCGCTTTGACTTCTGCCAAACGCGCGTGGAGCGCAGCCAGCAGCGCTTCGCTGAAGAGTGCGGCCCGGGCGGTCGCCGTCATAGCGGCGTCGGTGCCGGTGCCGGTCGCGTTGGCGTGGGCGGTCTGCGAGGCGGCATCCTCGAGACGCTGCTGGGCGCCCCGAAGGGCGGGCGCGAGAGAGTCGGCTACGTCGAACATGGCCACCAGCATACGCGCTCGGGATGACCGCGCGGATGCGAAGATGTGGCCGATCCGTGGCTAGCGGAGTACGGGCAATCCGTCTGCGTCGAGCGGGACGGCTAGGAACAGGCGCGTGACTTCATCATAGTTCGTGACGCCGCCGGCGATGTGGTTGCTCTTGAGGTACGCGCCGTAGGCGCGCCAGGTGAAGCGCGAGAGCGAGAGGTTCAGGTGCTTGGCGTTGCGCGCGCGGAGCGCGGCGAAGTCGCTCCAGACCAGCGGCGCGAACGCCTTCGGGTCGTATTTCGGCAGCGGCGGCAGATAGAGAAAGAGTTCCATCCAGCCGGAGTAGGCGATGGACGGATCCTTGGAACGGATGCACGTGACGACCGCGATGTAGTTGGCTTCGTCTTCGCGCGCGTAGGCGGCGGCGTGCGACCATTCGTGCGAGAGATCGAACGGCTCTTCGAACCAGAGCACGTCGGAGGCGAGTTGCGACTCGAGCGTGAGCGGGTTGATGAAGCCGCTCGTGCCGGTCGCGGTCATGAACGGATCGAAGATCGAGCGCTTGTAGCGTCCGACATTCGGATCCCAGGTGTCGCCCAAGCGCCGCACCACCGGGAGCCAAGCCGCGCGGAGCGCGTCGCGATCGTAGGCTTCGTTTGCATGTGCCGGCCCGGCGAGAGCGTTCAGATGCGCGATCGCGAGGCTACGGAGCTTGTCGACGGCGGCGTCGTTGGCGTCGGCGGCGACGTACCGGACGCGGCTCTCGATCGGAGCGCGGTTGTAGTTCCAGCCCCAGCTCGCTTCGAACCAGAAGGCGACGATGCCGACCAGCGCGCCCGCCGCGAGCAGCAACTTCGGCCGGCGGATGCTCTTGACCAGCAACCAGAGCAAGCCGAGGATCGCGACCACCGCGACCACGTCACCGAGCGAGAACGGGAGCGGCAGGGTGATCGTCGAGGCGACCTGCTGCCAGACCGGATAGAGGCCGTTGGCGTAGGCGCCGTCGACCCAGTCCGCGCTCGGGCGCACGAGCAGCGCGAGCGCCCCTGCGAGCATCGCGAGGATCGCCGCGTACATAAGAAAAGAGCCGCGCAATCGCACGGCTCTCTCTTTCGCTATCGCGGGTATTAGCGCTTGCTGAACTGGAAGCGCTTGCGGGCCTTCTTGCGGCCGTACTTCTTGGATTCTTTCTCACGCGGGTCGCGCGTCAGGAAGCCTTCCTTACGCAGAACCGCTTTGAGCGTCTCGTCCATCTCGAGGAGCGCGCGGGCGATTCCGTGACGGACCGCACCGGCTTGACCGGTCATACCGCCGCCGATCGCTTTGACCTTGATGTCGACGCGCGAACCGAACTCGGTCGCGACGAGCGGCTGACGGACCGTGGCCTGCAGCTGCGGGCGCGGGAAGTAGTCGGTCATCGCCTTGTTGTTGATGGTGATGACGCCCTGGCCGATCGTCAGTTCGACGCACGCGATCGCGCGCTTACGACGTCCGGTGGCTTGAATCATATCGCTCACAGTAACTCGTGTACTCCTAGAACAGCTCTGCAGGCTTCTGCGGCTCGTGGGGGTGCGCCGATCCGGCGTAGACATTGAGACGCGTGAGTTGGACGTCGCGCATGCGGTTCGTCGGGAGCATGCCGCGGACGGCGCGCTCGATCAGACGTTCCGGGTGCTTGTCGAGCACTTCGCGAGCGGTCTCGCTCGAAAGCCCGCCCGGGTAACCCGAGTGGCGGTAGTACACCTTCTGGTCCCACTTGTCGCCGCCCAGTTCGATCTTCTCGGCGTTGATCACGATCACGTGATCGCCGTCGTCGATGTGGCGCGTCCAGGTGGGCTTGTGCTTGCCCGAGAGGGCCTTCGCGATGCGGACCGCCAGCGTGCCGAGGCGCTGCCCGGTCGCGTCCACGATATACCAATCGTGTTGGGTCTCCGCTGTCTTCTGTTGATACGTCTGCTGCGTCCGCATGATGTCCTTGAACTACTTGAAATGCAAAGGATTTCGCGGGGTAGGCCCGCGACAACTCAGGCATCCTAACGCGAAAGGCGAGGCCCCGTCAAGCGTTATTTCCCGTTTGAATATAGTTGACAACTACTTGACCAATCAAGTATTCTGCCTGGCATGGATCACCCGTCTCTCGAGGCCACCCTCCAGCTCGCCCGCGCCCACGGCCGGGCCGCCAAAGCCCTCGACTTCGCCCTCGGTTCCCATCACGGCATCGGGGCCAATGACTACGCCCTGCTCACGGCCCTGGCCGGGGCGCCCCAGGGCCGGGCCAAGCCGGCGGACCTCGCCCGGCTGCTCTCGCTGACCCCCTCGGGAGTGACCCGGGCGCTCTTCCCGCTCGAAAAGATCGGGATCGTCGTTCGGCTCAAGGACGATCGGGATGCCCGGATCAGCTACGCCTCGCTCACCGAGGCCGGCCGCCGGGTCGTGGACGAAGCCCGCAAAACCGCCGAACTGACCGCGGCCGGACTCTTCTCTCGCTTGAGCGTCGGCCAGACCCGCCAGCTCCAACGGCTGCTCGAGGATATCGCTTAGCGCTTCTTCTTACGGGTGCGGCGGACGCTCTCGACGCCGTCTTCGCTGTCGAGATCGAACGAGTTGATGCGGTAGCGGCCGTTCGGAAGATTGGCATAGATCTCAAGTTCGCCGCCGAGCGACGCGACGTACTCGCGTAGGGTCCCGACGTACATGTCGGTGCGCTTCTCGATCCGCGAGATCTCCGACTGATCGCATCCGAGCCGCTCGGCCAGGCGCGCCTGCGTCACTTCGAGCGCTTCTCGTATCTCGCGAAGACGATAGTACTCGGCGATGTACGCCTTCGACTCCTGGCGCATCACCACCAATTGCTCGGGCGTGAAGTGCTTGGCATCGAGCTCATCAAGCGTATAGGTCCGCTTCTTCTTGCTATCGATCGTCGTTTTCGTCATTGAGACTCCGCAAGTGTTCAGAGTAGATCGCGTCGGCCGACGCGACCAATCGCTTGAAGAATGTTCGCTGGTCGACTTTGTGCCCACCCTTCGTACTCCGCAGTCATCTCGACTCGCCATTCCAAGGCCTCGCCCTCCCATTTTGCGTCGGGGCGAGTATGTTGTCAAGCACATATCGACTGCCAGGTCGTCCCTGGGGTCAACTGCTCCGGAAGGCGCGGAGTGAAAGGCTAGCCGTGAAGCTCTTTGAGCTTGCGGTCCATCTTGCTCTGTTCGACGACGACCTGCTGTTGCGCGATCGTGGGCCCTAAGCCCCAAAGAGCGGCGGCTCGCAATAGGAATCGTAGCCGTCGCGATACCGCACACCGGCCAGGTAGAGTCCGTGCGGAGGCGCCGTCGGACCTGCCGCCGGGCGCGTCCGCTCGGCAAGAATCGTCGGGATGGTCGCGGCATCGCGCTTGCCGTTCGCGCACTCCAGCAACGTCCCGACCACGATCCGCACCATGTTGTGCAAAAAACCGTCGGCCGAGATCCCGACGCGGATCAGGTTGCCGTAGCGCCGGACGGTGAGCGAACTGACGGTCCGGACGGTGTTGCCGTTCTCCGGCGGGGTCGCGCAAAACGATCGGAAGTCATGTTTTCCGATCAGGTGGGCGGCCGCATCGCCGAACGCGTCGAGATCGAGCGCGGAGTAGACATGGTAGGCGCTCGTGGTCAGCAGCGCTGAGGGCTCGCGCCGATTGAAGATGGCATAGACGTAGGAGCGTGCGACGGCCGAGAAGCGCGCCGAGAAGCCGTCGTCGACGAGCGCCGCGTCGCGGACGCTGACGTCGTTCGGGAGCGCGCTGTTGAGCGCGAGGTGGAGACGCTCGAACGGAAACGAAGAGCGGGCGGTCGTGAAACTCACGACCTGCCCACTGGCATGAACACCCGAATCGGTCCGGCCCGCGGCCGTCAACCGGATCGGTTCTTCGAAGATCCGCGAGAGCGCCGTTTCGAGCACTCCCTGGACCGAACGCAGTCCCGGCTGGAACTGCAGGCCGACGAACGCCGTGCCGTCGTACTCGACGGCCAGGCGCACGTTGACGCGGAGCGGTGCTAGACCGTCGCCATCTCGCGGACCGGGACCGAGCGCTTCTCGTCCAGATCCAACAGGTCGGCCCAAGCCGTCACGTCCGTGCGGTTCGGGGCTAACCGACTGCGCAGATCGTTGAAGTACTTCTGCGAGTCCTGGTTGCTCGGCGTGCTCTTTACCCATTCCTGATTCCATGCTTCGAGTTCGGAAGCACTCTTCGCCGTGACGAACGGTTTGACATAGGCTTCGATCTCGGCGTCGCTCTGAGCTTTCTTGATGACGTCGAGCAGTCGCTCGTGGTCGATCCCGAGGAAACCGAAGACGGCCTGATCCATGCTGCAGTTGTAGTGATACTCGCCGACGTTGCCGTGC
>JBBRTL010000134.1:0-6676 GCA_038244445.1 Vulcanimicrobiales bacterium | reverse complement strand
CTGCTGGGCGATCATGCCGCTGGCCGCAGTGTAGAGTGCTCGCATCATAACGTGTGTCTGCCTTTACCTAGTGCTGCGTCTTGCCGACGGCGGAGATCGCCTGCTCGGTCGCGTCGTCTTGCGTTTGGACCATCTTCTGGTTGGTGTCGAACCAGCGCTCGGCGTTGATCAGATCGACCATCGAGCGCACGACGTTCGTGCCGCTCTTCTCGAGCGCGCCCTGTTGGACGCTCGCGGCCGTCGCGGTCGAAGGTCCGGCGTTGCCGGTGTTCACGAAGAAGTTGTCGCCTTCGGGGCGCAAGGCGGTCAGATTGCCGAACTGCGTGATCTGCAACTGACCGAGATTGCGCCCGTTCTGCGTAATCGTGCCGTCGGTCCCAACGGTGAAAGGGCCGTTGGGGACGGCGATCGAGAGGCCGTTCGTGCCCAGGACGGGCTGGCCGTCCTGGGTCGCAAGCAATCCGTTGCCGTCGCGGAGGAACTGACCGTCACGGGTGTAGCGGACACCGTTGCCGGTGCCGACCGTAAAGAAACCATTCGTGCCGGAGATCGCGACGTCGAGCGGGTTGCCCGTCTGCTCAAGCGAGCCTTGCGAGAAGGACGCCGGGGTATCGTAGATCTGCGAGCCGGAGCCCAGATTGCCGACGTACGTGGCCGTCGGAATGCCGGGAACGGCGTTGCCGGGGGCAGTGCCGGGTTCGTTCTGAAAACGATAGATGTCCATCGAAGGCGCGGATTGCACCTGAAGGAGCGTCTGCTTAAAGCCGTTCGTATTGACGTTCGCGAGGTTATTCGCGATCGTGTCGGCTTGGCTCTGTGCTACGAGCATTCCACTCGCAGCGGTATAGAGTCCGCGTACCAAAACAAAAACCTCCGCACGAGTGGTCGATTTTTTGCGAATCCATCAATCAGTCAGGACTCACGCGGCCCCGCCTTCGTGCAAAGGTGTCCAGCCGCTTAGTATGGGTATCGGCCGGGAGGGGTGGGGAGTTTAGGGCAGCGGAGGAGCGCTTCGCAGGTGAGCCCGCCTCTTTGGGTCGGAGCCCTGCTGGTAGCCGTGACTCCCGGTTCAGGACCTATCCCAACGGGGCACCGTCACTATCACTGCAATAACTTGAGAGCACATGATAGATGCGATTTTAGCCACCGAACCGTATCTCCGTCAGCGCTGTATAAACGGCCCCTTGATTCCATGAGATCACCTCGATCATTAAAGAAGTATGATCGCAGAACGCCGCCATCGCTGTCTCGACGCACGACCGCCCAGCGTACGTCAAGGACACGTTCTGCAGTGATGAGTCGAGTGTTCCTGAGAAGTCGCGCCTCTATGGCCTTGCGATCAGCCAGGGAATCCACCGTCAATGCCAATTCGTACTGCTTCATCAGCATTTTCGGCGTCACTGGCACATACGTCATTTTGGAAGCACTCATATAATATACGGTCAGCCGACCCGCTGTACTACTAGCGGGGGCGGATCCAGTACACAGCACCATCAATGCTGCAACCGACCGCAAAACCCAACCTGCGCGGGGGCTAATAAGCATAACGATCCGTAACGTTGCTCACAACAGCGGGATTGCCGCACCAACAGTTTCGTGTCGGTTCGGCCAGGTCATTGGCGATTCCCGACATGGAACGTCCGAGCCTTCGATTCACCCTAAGCGTTTCAGGGTCGCCTCGAGCGCTTCCCCGATTTCGCGCGCGCCGGCCGTGCGCACGTCATATGCCTTCGCGTAAACGGCAAATCGCCCGACCGCCGTCGCGACGCGCTCGACGATGGCGTCGATCGTCGCTCGAGCGATGCCGACGGTCCGGCCGACTTTCGCGATTCCCGCCCGCGTAATATCGTCACCGCCGCGGCCGTCGACGGCTAGGTAGTGCTCGTTTCCGTTCGCGGTCTGATACCCGCGCGAAAACGTGAGATCGAAGGCGGGTGCCGACGACCACGTGCCGACGCGGTCCATGAGAAAGGCGTGTTGTTTGGCGTGATCGTCGCGGTTGTTCGCGTAGACGTTGAAGACCATGCGCGCGAACATCTGCTCGATCGCCCGTTCGTCGCGCGTGACGAAGCGCGTGAGCCGCAGGAGCAGTTCGTAGTCGATCTGAGCCATCTGCCAATCCGTGTCGGTCAGCCCGGCAGCCGAGGCCGCATGGAGGCGAGCGCCGCCCGGGAGTCGGTCGAATCGCTCCGTCGCGAAGTAGCGTCCCTTCACCGTCTCGATCAACCGCGTCGGCGAGACGAGAACGCCCGCTTCGCGCGCCATATCGGCGTAAGCCGCTTCGAGCGGGCCGACATCGAGCGGGTCGTAGCGCGCGCTCCGGAACTTCACGATCCAGGCGCGATAGCCGTCCGGGATCTCGGCGTCTCCGGCGAGCATGCCGTCGGCCTGGTTCATCGCGACGAGCACCTTGGGCCGGGTGCCGCCCGACGATCCACCCAGACGCTCGAGCTCGGCAAGCACGTCGCGCGCCGTTCCCTCGAGCACGGCATCCGCTTCACCGGCAAGGTCATCCAGGTCGATCGCGCTCGTTGGGGCGTCCTCGATCGCGGGTTTGTAGACGAGCGCACCGAAGCCACGGCGGCCGACGATCGCAAGTCGATCGAGCACCGTCAGATCGCCGTACGAGACGTCGTTCGCAAGCGCACGGCGGCGCACGAGAAGTTCGCCCCACGCATCCGGAAGACTGTCGGCCAGGACGCCATGCAACCCGGAGAACACCGCGGGCGCGCGCGCGCGGTGAATCCCTGCGCCCGGGTCGAACTGCGGATTGATCGAGAGCAAGGGATCGAACTCACGATCGTATTCCAAAACCGCAACGTTACCGTCCAGCGCCAAACGGCCGACCGTGACGTGTTCGCTGGGTCCGAAGGCGAGCCCGACCTGCAAGGGCATTCCGGGCGCGATGTTCACGGCCGCTTCCCCGCTCTCGCGCGTTGCCGTGGCGCGACGGGCGTTTGCGCCCGCAAGATGTCGTCGAGCGAACGGATCGGCGGAAGTGGGAACAGGGCGGCCAGCTCCTCATCGGCACGCAGGGCGGACGCCACCCGGATGACGACCTCGAAGCCGACGGGCTCGCCGGCTTCAAAGCGTCGCAGGGTCGAGATCGTCAGGCCGGCGCGGGCCGCCAAGTCTACCTGGCGAACGCCAAGGGCCAATCGGCGGTCCCGCGCACGTATGCCAATCTTGCCAGCGATTTCTCGCGCTGAATAAAGGCCGAAATATGCTTGTTTATGGACCATTTATCGCTTTAGTATAGCATCTTTCAGCGCTTAACGCTTAGGCACCCGCATAGTCGAGGCCCGATCGCATCACTATGCTAAAACCTCGATACCGACCGCGTTCCCGTCGGCATCTTCATCGATGACGATACTCGACCCGTCGAGCATGTCGTACGGGGCCGAATCGTGGACTCGCCGGGGCGCCCCGTCCGCGAGCCCGATGTAGATCGGCGCTTTCTTCCAGAACTCGTTCGGGAGCTTGCGCTCTCGGGCTAGCAGGCCGAGCAACTCGTGAAGCGTCGTCTTCACGGCTTCGCTGCCGCCTTTCATTTCGGCGGCAGTTTCGGGTGGTGGTTCGGGAACGGCGGGGGCTGGTAGTTCGGGAGCGGGTGTTCGCGCAGCGATGTGAGCGCCGAGGCGACCGCCGCTTCGAGCTGCGGATCGTGGCCGAGGCGGGTGAGCTTCGGATCCTGTTGGACTTCGATGTCGGGGGCGATGCCGTGGCCTTCGACTTCCCAGTGCCCGTGCAGGCCGCCGATCGCGATGCGCGGCGCCATCACGCTCCCGCCATCCATCAGGGGTGGGTAGCCGCCGATGCCGACCAGGCCGCCCCAGGTGCGGACGCCGACCAGCTTGCCGAGGTTCGCTTTGCGGAAGAGCCACGGAAGCGCGTCGCCGCCGGAGCCGGCGTACTGGTTGATGATCATCACTTTCGGTCCGTAGATCGCGAGCGGCGGATCCAGGTAGGTATCGCCGTCGCGGGCCTTGAGGATCGCTTGCGGCTTGCGGCCGAGGAAGTCGATCACGTAGTCCGCGATCTGACCGCCGTGATTGTAGCGCTCGTCGACGATCACGCCTTGCTTACCGACCTGCGCGAAGAAGTAGCGGTTGAAGTTCGTGAACCCGCCGTACTCCGTGTCGGGCAGGTACACGTAGCCGAGCTTACCGCCGCTCAGGCGATCGACCGTGCGGCGATTGCCTTCGATCCAGGCGCGATTGCGCAGCCCGTTCTCGCTCGCTGTCGGGACGACCGTGATCGTGCGTGCACCGGTTCCGTCGGGATTCGGACCGACGGTGATCTCCGTCTGCTTGTTCGCGGTCTCTTCGAAGTAGGCGTAGACCTCGCGATCGGCATGGACACCGCGACCGTTGACCGCCAGCAGGTAGTCGCCGACGTGGACGTCGACGCCGGGCTGTGTGAGCGGTGCGTTCAGGTTCGGATTCCAGTTCTCGCCATCGTAGATCTTGGAGAACCGGAACCGCCCGTTCTCGACCGTGTAATCGGCGCCGAGCATGCCCGTGTCGACGTTGCGCATGTCGGGGCGCGTGCCGCTCCCGACCCAGAGGTGGCCGACCGAGAGATAGCTGATCATCTCGTGCGTCAGGTACGTGAAGTCGTCGCGCGAAGCGAGGCCCGGCAAGAATACGGCGAAGCGCTTCTCGGCGGCTGCCACGTCGAGCCCGTGATGGTTCGGGTCGTAGAAGTAGTCGCGTTCGATCCGCCAGGTATCGCGATACATCTGCGCCCACTCTTCGTGCGGCACGACGTAGCTCTCCATCGAATCGGTATCGATCGCGCCTTCGCCCGGCTTCGGCGGGTCGTCGGTGCCGACGATCGACCACTCGTCCCCGCGGGCGAGGAGCATCTTCTTCCCGTCGTCGGCGACCGTCGCGAACGACAGGCCGCCCGCCATCGGGAGCTGCATGCGCGAACCGAGATCGAAGCGCGAGAGCGTAAGCGGCGGGTTCGCCGGGCTCACGGTCGTCAACGGCGCCTGGAGCAAGAAGATCGTGCCGGCCGTACCGGCGTTCATCTGGACGTAGTTACCTTCGCCGATCGGCAGTGCGACGATCCGCTGCAGGATGCCGTCGAAGTCGATCGCGCGCTCCTTCGGCGGAGCCGGCGCAGCGCTGGCCTTCGGCTTGGGCGTGGCGGCGCCGTCCGGTTCGTCGGTGACCGGCTCGTCCGCGGTGCGCGGCGCGACCGGCGAGGCCGTCGTATCCTGGAGCACGGCGACGTAGACGCTACTCGCCACCGGACGTTGATCGGACTGCATGTCCAAGCCGTAGCTCGAGAGCCCGGTGTTCGTGCTCGCGAGGAAGTACAGGTACTTCCCACTCTTATCGAACGTCGGCGCGCTCGCATCGCTCAGGCCGTCGGTCACCTGACGCGCGACTCCGACCTTGGTATCGTAGACGAAGATCGCCCGCAAGAAATTCTTGATCTGGCGCGCGTAGGCCAGATAGCGGCCGTCCGGCGACCACGTCGCATCGAACGTCGTACCGCTGAAACTCTCGTACGGCTGCTCGTCGAACTTGACCGCGTGCGGATGTTCGGCCGACACGTCGATCAGATACATGCCGAGGTGCTTGTCGACATACGCGATCCGTTTGCTATCCGGCGACCACTTCGGCGTGTAGTAGAACGAGGCGGCCGGCGCGAGCGGAATCGCGCGATCGGCGCGGAGCCCGCGCTGGTCCTTGATGTGGAGTTGGTACTCGCCGGAGGCATCCGAGAAGAACGCGATCGAGCGACCGTCCGGCGACCAGGCCGGGTCGCGCTCCATGATGCCGGAGGTCGAGGTCAGGTTGCGGACATCGCCGTGCTTCGCGGGGACGGTGAAGATGTCGCCGTGGGCTTCGAAGACCGCGCGCACGCCGGTCGGCGAGAGCGACGCGTTCTGGATCTCATCGCCGACGCGCAGCCAATGCGGGCGGGCGGCGGGGATATCGGCCGAAATCGTGATCGGAACGGCCCGCTCCGCGCCGCTCGCCGGATCGAAGATGTGGATCGAGTCGAACTGGGTGTAGACGATCGCGCCGTCGTTGGACGAGGCCGACATGATGTCGAAGCCGTGGTTCTCGACCAAGCGACGGACCCGTTTCGTCTGCGGGTCGTAGGCGAAGAGCGTGTACGCGCCGTCGCGATCCGAGACGAAGTAGATCGTGCCGCCGATCCACATCGGATAGCGATCGTTCGAGTTCTTGCGCGGGATCTCGGTGACGGCCGAATCGGCCATGTTCGCGATCCAGATCGGGGTCGTCTGGCCGCCCCGATAGCCCTGCCAGAACGGCTCCCACTGGTTGTTGGGCACGTAGGCGAAGTGAGTCCCATCCGGCGAGTACGAACCGATCTGCGCATCCGGCAACGGGAGCACCGTCGCGACGCCGCCGTTCGCACCGATCGCGAATATCTGGGCGGCGTCGGTACCGGTCGAGCGGCCCGAGCGGAACAGGATCTTGCTCCCGTCGTTCGTCCAGCCAACGACCGTATCCACGCCGGGATGAAAGGTGAGCCGTTTCGGCTGGCCGCCGGCCGTCGGCACCGTGTAGACGTCGGCGTTGCCGTTGTAGTTGGCGCTAAACGCGATGGTCGAGCCATCCGGTGAGAAATACGGCGACCCCGCCCGGCCGAACCCGGTGACGATCCGATTGGCCACGCCGCCGGCCCGAGG
>JBBRTL010000133.1:0-6768 GCA_038244445.1 Vulcanimicrobiales bacterium | reverse complement strand
CGGGCGCCGCGGGTTGGCTCGGAGCCGGATCGTGGTGCTGGATGCGCTGCTGAAGTTGCGTCAGGTCTGCTGCGATCCGCGGTTGCTGAAGCTACCTGCGGCGGCTGGGGTTACCGAGTCGGCGAAGCTCGAGGCATTGTTGGAGATGCTCGAGAGCTTGATCGAGGATGGGCGGCGGGTGCTGCTGTTCTCGCAGTTCACGTCGATGTTGGATCTGATCAAACCGGAGTTGCACGCGCGAAATATCACGTTCGTGGAGTTGCGTGGCGAAACGCGGGATCGCGAGACGCCGGTCACGCGCTTCCAGGCAAAGGAAGTGCCGCTGTTCCTGATCAGCCTGAAGGCCGGTGGGACGGGGTTGAATTTGACGGCGGCGGATACGGTGATCCATTACGATCCGTGGTGGAATCCCGCGGTCGAACGTCAGGCCACCGATCGAGCGCATCGGATCGGGCAGACGCAGCACGTGTTCGTGTATAAGTTCATCGCCGAAGGGACCGTGGAAGAGCGGATCCTGGAGCTTCAGGAGCGGAAGGGTGCGCTAGCGGCTTCGTTGTTCGACGAGGCTGCGGCGGCGCCGTTGCGGTTGGAGATGGACGACCTGGAGTCGCTCTTCTCGTGACGCGTAGCGTTCTCATATCGGGTGCGGGAATCGCGGGCTGTTGCCTGGCGTGGTGGCTCGAACGATACGGATTTGCGGTGACCGTGGTGGAACAGGCGTCGCAACCGCGCGCCGGCGGCTACGTCATCGATTTTTGGGGTCTCGGCTTCGAGGTGGCCGAGAAGATGGGGCTGTTGGAGGATCTGCGTCGGCACGATCTCGACATCCACGAGTTTCGGATCGTCGATCGTCGCGGCCGTCGGATCACCAGCATCGACCAGAAGGCGCTTGGGGATCTCACGGGCGGCCGGATCATGAGTCTTCCGCGCGCGGCAGTCGCCTCGACCCTCTACCAAGCGATCGAGGACCGCGTCACCGTGCGCTTCGGGGAGAGCATCGCCGGCCTTGCGGAGACGCCGGACGGCGTCGACGTGCAGTTTCAGCATGGCGAGTCCGCGCGATTCGATCTGGTGATCGGCGCCGACGGGCTGCACTCGAACGTGCGTCGGCTCACCTTCGACGACGGATTCCATTCCGAACACTTTCTCGGCTACTGCGTGGCGGCGTTCAGTGTCAAGGACTACGCGCATCGCGATCCGCATGCGTACGTGACGTACGGCGAACCGGGCCGGCAGATCTGGCGGATCACGTCGAGCGAGGACACCACGGTATTTCTGTTGGTTTTTGCCGAGGCCGATCCGGCGGCCGTTTCCATGCACGACCCGTCAGTGCAGAAAGCGTTTCTGGCGCGCCGCTACGCCGGAGGCGGCTGGGAGACCGAGGAGATGCTTCGCGCGCTCGACGCGAGCACGGATCTGTATTTCGATCGCGTGAGCCAGATCACGATGCCGCGCTGGAGCAAGGGTCGGGTCGCGCTGATCGGTGATGCGTGCGCGTGCCCCAGCCTGCTCGCGGGCGAGGGCTCCGCGATGGCGATGGCGGAAGCGTACACGCTCGCCGGAGAGTTGGACGCTGCAGGCGAGGATTTCGGGCGCGCGTTTGGGGCATACGAAGAGCAGCTGCATCCCTACGTCGATCGCAAACAGAAGGGTGCGCGCGGTTTTGCGAGCGGCTTCGTGCCGACGAGTGCGTTGGGCCTGTGGTTGCGAAACACGACCATCGACGGCGTGGGTAGATTGGGATTGACCCGGATGCTTTTCGGCGCCCAGTTGCGCGATCGCATGACGCTGGCAACGTATCGATAGGTGCTGCCGCTGCGACCCTCGCAGCGATCAGCACCTATCGGCCGGGTGACCTAGTTCCAGGACGGCGTCGGGAACAAGTAGCGTTTGAGCCACTCCTCGATCACGACCGGGATGCGTTTGCGACGACCCACGATCAGTTCACCGAGATGCGGCGGGGCTGGGCTTCCGGTCGACGATCCAGCGTGAGGTGGAGCATGCCGTCGGCGACGCGTGCCGCGATCCGCTCCTGGTCGACGTCCTCGGGGACGGTGAACGAGCGCGAGAAGCTCCGGCGTTCGCTCTTGCCGGCGACCGTAAGGACGCCGTCCTTGAAGGTGATGTCGATCTGGTCGGGCTTATAGCCCGGGACGGGGACCTCGATTTCGTAGCCCGATTCGGTCCGCGTGACGTCGTAGTCGAAGCCGTAATTCGAGCGCAGGGACTGGAACGGATCGAACCCGAGCAGGTCGTTGAACGGGGCCCAGGTGACCGGGCGCGCATCGGTCGGCGCAAGGCGGCCGTTGCCGCGTGCGAGAGAGGTCGACATGTTGTTTCTACTCCTTTCAAAGCCATGAAGAGGTCTCAGGCACCGTCAATTTTAGGAAACGCCACTTCCCGTGTCAAGAGGGCAGAATCTCGGGTTCGAAATAAAACTATGACTAGTCAACTAGTTATATTGATGCTACAATCTGGACCATGAAGACCGTCGGCATCTTTGAGGCGAAAACGCATTTTTCGGCGCTGATCGAGGAGGCCCGTGAGGGCGCCACCATCATCGTCACCAAGAACGGCGAGCCGGTGGCCCAGATCGTGCCGATCCCGGAGCGGCGTTCCGAGGCGAGCGAGGCGATGCGGCGGATCTTATCCACGCGTGCAAAACTGGACGGCATCACGATTCGGGAGCTGATCGAGGAGGGCCGCCGCTATTAAGGGGTCCGCCGTCCTCGACGCATCGGCGGCGTTAGCGTGGCTCTTCGAGGACGAACTCGACGACCAGGCGCGCGCGATGGCGCTCGCCGTCGCTACATCGGGCGCCGTCGTCCCGACGCTCTTCCGTCTCGAAATGCAGAACGCGCTCTTACTGGCCATCCGGAGGAAGCGGCTTACGCGCGAGGTGGTCGAGGCGCGATTCGAGGATCTCGATCTTCTGAACATCTCGGTCGACACGCATGGGTCGAACGCCGCCTTCAAGAGCGGGCTTTCGATTGCGGAGCGGTTTAACCTGAGCGCCTACGACGCGAGTTATCTCGAACTCGCTTCACGGCTCGGCAGGCCGCTGATGACGCGGGACGCGCGACTCGCGGTAGCAGCGCGGGAACTGCATGTGCTGTGGGAAGCACCGAAGGGTGACGCTTGAGTGGTGGTCCCTCGACTCTGGTCGCTTCGCTCCCGACGCTCGGGATGACAAGGGGCACGGCGCTTCGCGCGTGTTAGTAAGAAGGGCGCCTTTCGGCGCCCTTGGTGGTTCTAGAGTTCGACGAGGTCTTCGTAGGCTTCGGGGCGGCGGTCGCGGTAGAACTGCCAGGTGTTGCGGGTTTCGCGGATGACGTCGCGGTCCATCACGCCGATCACGACTTCGTCTTTGTCGCGGCTACCGACGGCGACCATCTGGCCGCGCGGGTCGACCAGATACGACTGGCCGTAGAACTCACCGAAGTTCCAGGGAGCTTCCATGCCGACGCGGTTGATCGCGCCGAGATAGTAACCGTTGGCGGCGGCGTGGGCGGGCTGTTCGAGCTTCCAGAGATACTCGCTCAAGCCGGCGACGGTGGCCGACGGGTTGAACACGATCTCGGCGCCGTTCAGGCCGAGCGCGCGCGCGCCTTCCGGGAAGTGGCGGTCGTAGCAGATGTAGACGCCGACCTTGGCATACTTGGTGTCGAAGACCGGGAAGCCCAAGTTGCCGGGGCGGAAGTAGTACTTCTCCCAGAAGCCGTTACCGGGCGGGCCGGCCTGGACTTGCGGGATGTGGTGCTTGCGGTACTTGCCGAGGTACTCGCCGTCGGCGTCGATCACGGCGGCGGTGTTGTAGTACACGCCGGGCTGATCTTCTTCGTACATCGGGACGACCAGCACGATGTCGAGTTCTTTGGCGAGCTTCTGCATCAGCTTGGTGGTCGGGCCCTCCGGGATCTGCTCGACCGAGTCGTACCACTTGACGGTCTGTTCGGTGCAGAAGTAGGGGCCGTAGAAGATCTCTTGCAGGCAGACGATCTGCGCGCCTTTGGCTTTGGCTTCGCGGATCAGCTTGACGTGCTTCTCGATCGCGGCTTGCTTGTGCACTTCGACGGGCTGGTCGCCGTGCGTATCGTGGTGCGCCTGGATCAGGCCGATGGTGACTTTGGAGTCCATGATGCCTTTCTTACTGCCTACAGCTGAACCGGGAAGAACTTTTTGCTCTTGACGAACTTGCCGGCGCCTTTTTTGCCGGTGAAGGTGCCGTTGTCGTTGACGATGGTGCCGCGCGAGAGGACGTAGCGGGGGCTACCCTTGATGGTCATGCCCTCGAAGACGTTGTTGTCGGCGTTCATGTGGTGGGTCTTGTACGAGATCGTACGGGGCTTCTTCGGATCCCAGATCAGGATGTCGGCATCGCTGCCGACCGCGATCGTGCCCTTCTTGGGGTACAGGCCGAAAAACTTGGCCGGGTTGGTGGAGCCGAGCGCCACGAAGTTGTTGAGGCCGAGCACGCCCTGGTTGACGCCGACTTCGTAGAGGATCGCGATGCGGTCTTCGACCGTCGGTGCGCCGTTCGGGATCTTGGAGAAGTTGTCGCGGCCGAGCTGCTTGCCGTGGTCGCCGCACATGTTGAAGCTGCAATGATCGCTGCCGAACGAGTGCAGTTCGAGGTTCTTGAGTTTTTTGAGGAGCACTTGCTGGTTCCACTTATCGCGGATCGGCGGCGAGAGCACGTACTTGGCGCCTTCGAAGTCCGGGCGCTCGTAGTCTTCGTACGAGCAGACCAGATACTGCGGGCAGGTCTCGCCGTAGACGTTCAGGCCGCGCTTGCGACCGTCGCTGATCATATCGGCGCCCATCGCGCTGGACACGTGGACGACGTAGAGCGGTGCGCCGGCGATCTCGGCCATCCGGATCGCGCGGTTGGTGGCTTCGCCCTCGCACTCGACCGGGCGGGTGAGCGCGTGCCATTTCGGCTCGGTGTGGCCGGCTTCGAGGGCCTGCTTCGTGGTCACTTCGATCACGTCGCCGTTCTCGGCGTGGACTTGCACGAGGCCGCCGTGCTTGGCGCAGGTCTGGAGCGTCCGGAAGATCGTCTCGTCGTCGACCTGCAACACGTGCTTGTAGGCCATGAAGCATTTGAACGAGTTGATGCCTTCCTCTTCGATCATCTTCGGGATCTCGGCTTGCGTTTCGTCGCGGCCGTCGGCGATGGTCAGGTGGAAGGCGTAGTCGATGACGGCCTTGCCGCCGGCCTTGCCGTGCCAGGTGTCGACCGCTTCTTTGAGCGGGCGGCCCTTCTGATGAAGCGCGAAGTCGATGATGGTGGTCGTGCCGCCCATCGCCGCGCCGCGCGTGCCGGATTCGAAGTCGTCGATGGTGGTCGTGCCGCCAAACGGCATGTCCATGTGGGTGTGCGGGTCGATGCCGCCCGGGAAGACGTACGCGCCGCTCGCGTCGATGATGGTGTGGTCTGCATCGGGGAACGACGCGGCGATCGCGGCGATGGTCTCGCCCTCGATCAGGACTTCGGCCTGATACGTATCGGAAGCGGTGACGATCGTCCCACCGCGGATGATGGTTCCCATGTTGCTCCTAGGCGGTTACGGCGGTGCGTTGTTTCCAGGATTCCGGCGGGAGGCCGGTATCGATCGAGATCATGTCGATGCAGTCGACCGGGCAGACCATCGAACAGAGGTTGCAACCGACGCAGTGGAGTTCGTCGACTACGAGGTTCTTGACGCCGTTCTCTTGGAGGACTTGATCGATGCATTGGTGCGCGGCGTCTTCGCAGGCGACGAAGCATTTGTTGCAGTGGATGCACTCGTCTTGATCGACGCGCGCCACCAGCTTGTAGTTGAGGTTGAGGTTGTTCCAAGTGGTGATCGTGTCGCGGCTCTTGCCGACCAGGTCGTCGAGCTTGGTCATGCCCTTCGAATCCATGTAGTCGGAGAGGCCGTGGATCATCTCCTTGACGATCGCGAAGCCGTGATGCATGACCGCCGTGCAGACCTGCACGTTGCTCGAGCCGAGCACCAGGAACTCGGCCGCATCGCGCCACGTCTCGACGCCGCCGATACCGGAGATCGGGATGTTCACTTCCGGGTCTCGGGCGCAGTCGCTGACCATGTTGAGCGCGATCGGTTTGACGGTCGGGCCGCAGTAGCCGCCGTGGCTGCTCATGCCGTCGACTTCGGGGATCGGCTTGAACGTATCCAGGTTGACGCCCATGATCGAGTTGATCGTGTTGATCATCGAGATCGCGTCGGCACCGCCGCGGGCTGCGGCGCGGGCGCCGAAGCGGATGTCGGTGATGTTCGGGGTGAGCTTGACGATCACGGGGACGCGGGCGACTTCCTTGGTCCAGAACGAGACCTGTTCGATCAGGTCGGGATGCTGGCCGACGGCCGCACCCATGCCGCGCTCGCTCATGCCGTGCGGGCAGCCGAAGTTCAGCTCGAAGCCGTCGATGTTCTCTTCCTGCACGCGTTTGACGAGGTCGTGCCAGGCATCGCGTTCGCAGACTTCCATCAGCGATGCGATGATCGCGCGATCCGGGAACGCCTCTTTACAGGCGCGGATCTCACGGAGGTTGTCCTCGAGCGGACGGTCGGTGATCAACTCGATGTTGTTCATGCCGGCCATCCGGTTGTTCTTGTAGGTGAAGCTCGCGAAGCGCGAGGTCACGTTGGTGATCGGCGTGCCGAGCGTCTTCCAGACGACGCCGCCCCAGCCGGCTTCGAACGCGCGCAGCACCTGGTAGCCGCTGTTCGTCGGCGGCGCGGAAGCGAGCCAGAACGGATT
>JBBRTL010000132.1:0-6792 GCA_038244445.1 Vulcanimicrobiales bacterium | reverse complement strand
TAGCTCGCACGTCGACGTCGCCGGCACCGCATTGGACTATGGCGTAACTTTCTCCGGCGCGACCGCGACCGTGAACGGCGGCCTCGGCGGCGGCTCCACGTTCACGCTCGCGGTGGGCGAGCATTTCGCCGTCGTCGACGGCGGGTTGTTGAGCGGCTTCGTGGCGCTTCCGATGCAAGTCGCGGCCTGGCCCGGAGCGCAGCTTCAAGGCATCGCCGCGATCTACGGCCGCGAGACGGCACTGACGCTGGATACGGCCGCGAAGCCGGTCCGGCCGGCCGGCGTTCCCGCCGGGGACGTCAGCCTCTCGTACTCAGCACCGATCGCACTCGTCGAATGGTACGATCCGACGACCATGGTTTTGGACGAACTCGACGTACCGTCGCAAGCGTTCACGGTTGCGCGAAGCCGCTAACGCCGGTCAAGTCGCCCCGAGCGAGCGCGTTCTCGTCATCGACGGGTTGCGCGGTTTCGCGATTCTGCTCGTCCTGTTCTTCCATATCTACCTGAAGACGCATTTCGCGTTCGGCTTCGATCTGTTCGGCTTGCACCTGGACGCTCATTCGTTCATCGCGCCCGGCTTTCTCGGCGTCGAGGTCTTCTTTTTTGTGAGCGGCTTCTGCTTGATGCTGCCGTACGCGGCTTGGAAGGCCGGCAGGCGCGGAAAGCAGTCGCTTCGCGAATACGTCTCGCGGCGTTTCTGGAAAATCGTGCCGTCGTACTACCTGGCGTTGGCGTTCGTAGTGCTGTTCTATCCGTTCGACGCGCATGCGGGCATCTCGCGGGCGACCGACGTGCTGCTGCACCTGAGTTTCTTGCACGGCTTCAGCGCCGTCTCGTTCGATTCGCTCAACGCCGCCTTCTGGTCGCTCGCGGTCGAGGTCGAGTTCTATCTGATTTTCCCGCTGATCGTCTGGGGGTTCTTGCGCGCGCCGGTCGTGACGACGACGGTGGTGACGCTCGGAGGGCTCGGGTACTCGTGGTACATCGCCGCATACAATTTGGACGGAACGTTCCTCTGGCCGAACCAGCTCCTGAGCTTTCTCCCGCTCTTCGCGATCGGCGCGTTCTGCGCGTGGATCTACGAACGCCATCTTCGTGGCGTCGCGATCGCCGACGATATCCGGAGAGGCTGTGCGGTCGGCGCGGTCGCGAGCGTGGCGGTGCTGGCGTACGTCTTCGAGTGGGTCGACCGGACGACCGGCGGACCCGCCGCTTGGGGCTGGGAGAACGCGCACCGCCTGGAGATCGCTTTGGTGCTCGCCGTCTTCACGCTCTGCGGCGTCTGTGCAACGCCGATCGTGCAACGCTGGCTGGGGAATCCGTTTCTGGCGTTCTTCTCGGACATCTCGTACAACGTCTATCTGTGGAACGGCATCCTGATGGCGTACCTTGGCACCCACATGCAACTGGTCGTGCCGTTCGGCCCGTACGGGTTCGTGCTGCTCTCGTTCTTCGGGTCGACGATCCTCGGTTACATGCTGACGCGCTGGTTCGAGCGCCCGCTGATGCGCTTCCGCTTCGGAACGCCGCTCGCGCTGTGGCGATCGTTGACTATGCGCCGCCCGGCTTCGACCAGCTCGGCGCCATAACCGCGTCGCTCATGCCGTGGATCAGGCGCTTGTCGGCGGGCGCGATGGTCGCCAGGATCCCGCCGAGTTTGACGTCGTCGCCGGTCACGAAGTAATACGGGCAGAGCCGCACGCGACCGTCGAAGTTGCGGATCTCCTCGTTGTCCCGATCGAAGTACTCCTGACGCAGACGCCGGCCCTTATGGAACCGCTGGAGAATGCGCGGCGTCTTCTCGGCGTCGCGCATCGCTTCGGAGAGGGTCGCGATCCATTCGTCTTTGGTGAGATCGTTGGCAACCTTGACGCCCTTCGAGCCCCAGGCGAGGTCCGAGAAACCGGACGGCTTCACCACGAAGTCGCGCTCGCTCTTGCCGAGTTCGACCAACTGCATCCAGTCGTTGACCGGCAGCCCGCCCGCCTCGAGGCCGTAGATCACGGCCTGCGACGGCAGCGGCCGCGCGTCGATCACCCAGGTCTGCGGAAAGATCTGCCCGATCCGCGCGAACGCGTCCTTGCCGAGTTCTCCGACCCAGAGCTTGGCGAGCATCGGGTGGTGGAAGAGCGCGAAGGCCAGTTTCTCTTCGAGATTGGCTTTCGGCGGCGGCGACATCTTGACCCGATTGTGGCGCGCGGCGTAAAGTAGCAGTTCTTGTTTGGGGACGTTCAGCAGATCGAACATCTCGAAGTTGCGATAGATCAGGTCGAGCTTCTCTTCGCGCCCGTCCTCGAGACGCATGAAGAGCGCTTCTTCGGTGAAGACGATATCTTGCGGTGCGACCACCCACGCATCGAGTAACTCGCGCTTGCGCAGGGTCGCGGCGAGCCAGCCGAGTTCGGCGCGGTAGTCGGCCGATTCTTCGGAAACGACGATCGCGACGACCGGCTTCTCTTTGCCGGTCTGCGCCTTCATCGCGGCCGCGAAGCCTTCGGGGATGCCGTAGGTTCCACCGATCGCTTCCATGCCCAGATTGCAATACGCCTCGGCCATCGCGCCGACGAAGCCCATCCCGCCCGGGATGCTATCGAGTTCGGCCGCGGTGAAGCCGGCCTCGGTCATGATCAGGTCGGGGCGGATGATCGCCGGGAGATCCTGTTTGAACCGGTTCTGTCGCGCGAGTTTGACGATGTTCTCGGGCTTGCCGCGATCCAGATACTCGGCGATGAAGGCGGGCGCGGTGCCGCGCGCGCTGCGGTTGTAGAGGCTGTTGAGCGCCTTGTAGAAGGCGCCCAGGTCGTGCCCGATCTGCTCGATCTTTTCGACGGTCTTGGGATCGAGCGCGAATGGCTCGGGGCTGATCCGCCAGGCGATCCGGTCTTCCGCGTTCTCGACTTTGAAGAGGCCGGGTGGGATCGCATCGTAGAGGAAGCGCGCGCGTTCGGCGGGTGAGAGGTCGGGGCTATATGCCGTACAGGCCATGGTTCTCCTAGCCCCGACCGCCGGTACAGCCGTCGGGGATCTTCGCGCAGTCAAAAGCGATATAGCGTCGCCGCATTTCACCACTAGAATACCCCGCTTCGGCCCGGGGTTGCACCCGCTTGTCAAAACGGATTTCCGAGGGATTGTCGGACGCCGGGGTGCTTCGATGGTGTCGACCGGTGGCTTGATACCCCGACTAGCGCGCGTCCGATAGAAAACGGGGCGCTCCCATGCGGGGCGTCCCGTTTTGCGTCTCGGAGGTCCCGCGACGTCTACTTGACGGTGATGGCGCCGGGGGTCAGGAGGGCGGACTCGATCGAGACCGCGCCGGCTTTGTAGACGAGGGTCAGGTGGAGCGTGCCGGTCGAGCCGAGCTTGGCTAGGTCGACATCTTCGATCACGCGCGACGGCCCCTCGGCGGCGATGAAGTGCAGGACCCGCGCATCGCTAAACGAGCCGCCGGGCGCCGAGTAGGTGCCCGCGACCTTGACCAGCAGTTCGCTGCCGGGGGCTTTGGCGGGCGTGCCTTCGATGCAATAGGCGATCGTCACGGGCGTGCCGTGGACCGGGAGCACTTCCTTCGTGCAATTTCCGGATTGGGCCGGAGCGGCCAGCGGGACCGCGGCAAGGGTCAGGGCCAGGGCCAGGCGTTTCATATATCTCATCTTCCTGCCTACGGAACGAATCCCCGGCTTCAAACGTCGCGTTGCCGGGGCTAGTGGATGAGGAAGGTAGCTAGCGCAGGTTGACTGGCGGGGTAAGATAGGGGCGGTGTCTGATTTTGACCTGATCGCCCTGGACCTGGATGGAACGCTGCTCGATTCTCACGAGCAGATTTCAACGCGCAATCATCGCGCCATCGCGGCCGCCTTGCTGGCCGGCGTGCGGGTGGTGCTGGTCACCGGGCGGGGCGCGGATACGCCTAGCCGGATCGCCCACGAACTCGGACTGAACGTCCCGATCATCTGCGCGCACGGCGCGCTGACCAAAGACTTCCTCTCGGGCAAGGTGCTCGGCCACATCCCGATCCCGTTGCGTTGCGCGGTCCCGCTCCTCGAGTTCGGCGAGTATCAGCACCTGGCGGCGGCCGTCTACACCGACGAGAAGTTCTATCGTCTCAAGGGTAGCCCGATCTACATGGACGACCAGACGGGGCCGGGCTGGGCGGAGATCGATCGCTTCGAAGATGTGCTCGCGAGCGCCCCGACCTTCATCCGGTTCCTCGGGACCGGGGCGGTCGAGGCGGTGCGGAAGAAATTCGTCGACATGCCGCTCCTGTTCAAACACGAATCCTGGGGCACGTTCGAAGAACTCGCGATCACCAGTCGCCGGGCGACCAAGGAACGTGCGCTCGAAGAACTCTGCCGCACGTTCGCGATTCCGGCCGAACGCGTGCTCGCGATCGGCGATTCGCGTAACGACGTCCCGATGCTCAAGTGGAGCGGCCTCGGCATCGCGATGGCCAACGCACTGCCCGAAGTGCGCGATGCGGTCGCGACCCAGACCGGCACGAACGACGAAGACGGCGTCGCCGAAGCGATCGAGCGGTACGTGCTCGCGGGCGACGCGAGAAAGAGCGCGTAGATGCAATCCTCGGCTAATCCGGACTACGACGCCGATCTGCGCGCGATTCTCGAGAGCGGCGACTGGGCGCGTCTGCGCGAATTTTCGCGGACCGAGAACCAGATCCCCGACGAGATCTACGATAAAGACGAGTCCTTCTGGGAGGTGCTGTTGCACAAGCTGATCTGCAACCGTCTCGACCTGGCCGCCCTCCACGCCGACGCGCGCAAATGGCTCACCGAACGCGGATACACCACCGACCTCGGCGGATACTGATGACCGTCACGGTCGTGACATTTGCGCGGTTGCGCGAACTGCTCGGCTTCTCGCAGCGCTCGTTCGATCTGCCCGACGGCGCGCGCGTCGACGATGCCTGGAACGTGCTGGCATCGGGAGCGCCCGCGATCGCGGCCCTGCGCGCCTCGACGCGGATCGCCTGCAACGGAGGCCTGACCGAGGGTGCCCGGACGCTCCGCGACGGCGACGAACTCGCGCTGCTCCCGCCGGTCGGTGGCGGATGAACCGCTTCGCGGTCTCCGAGCACCCGCTCGATGCGGCGGCGCTGGAGAACCTGGTCTGCGACGACGGCTGCGGCGGACTCGTCACCTTCAGCGGCATCGTGCGCGCGCGTTCGGACGACGGCCGCGACGTGAGCGGCCTCGCCTACGAAGCCCACGTCGAGTTGGCGATCGCCGAGTTCGAACAGATCGCGCGCGAAGCCGTCGAACGCTTCGGCGAGTGCGCCGTCGCGATCCACCATCGCATCGGGGACCTCGCCGTCGGAGAAACGGCCGTCGTGGTGGCGGTGGCTGCGGCGCATCGGGCGGCGGCGTTCGACGCGTGCCGGTTCGCGATCGATGCGCTGAAGGAACGCGCGCCGATCTGGAAACGTGAGACCTTCGTCGACGGCACCGCGGAGTGGCGCGAGACTCGCTGCACGGACGAAGCGCCCGGGTGAACGTCACGCTTCAGCGGGTTCGCGCGCACGACAATGGCGTCGCCGTGCTCGCGTACGAAGCGCGCCGGCCGCGCGGCGTCTCGCTGGTCGTCGGACACGGCTACTCCTCGAGCAAGCACAATCTCGACTTCATGTGTGGCTTCTTGGCGAGTCACGGCTTCGGCGTGTGGAGCCTGGATTTTCCCGGTCACAAACTCGGCGCGAGCGGCGGCGTGCTGCGCGGCGTCGACGATTGTATCGACGCGATGTCCGCGGTCGTCGAGCACGTACGCGGGAGTCATCCCGGACCGCTGCTTACCGTCGGCCACAGCATGGGCGCGATGACGGCCCTTCTCACGGCCGCCGCAGATCCGCAGGTGACCGGAGCGATCGCGATCGCGACCGGCTACGGGCGCCCGACCGCCATCGCCGCGCTTAAGAACGTCGGGGCGACGGATTTCCGGAGCGGCTACGTAGACGGAATCGCGCTGCCGGAACTGGTCGAAGGACTGGACGCGCGGTACGAGCAGGCACTGCCGAAGTTGGCGGGGCGTCCGTTATTGATCGTGGCGGCTAAGAACGACGCGATGGTGAGCCGCTCGAGCGTCGAAGAACTCTACCGGCGCGCCCCCGAACCGAAGACGTTCGAGATCGTCGAGAGCGATCACACCTATGCCGGGGATAACGCGCGCGGAGCGCTGCTGCAATGGCTGAACGAACGCTTTCCTCGGGCTTGAGCGCGCGCGAACTGCGCCGCTACAGCCGCCATCTGCTGATCCCCGATGTCGGACTCGCCGGGCAAGGGCGCTTGCGCGCCGCTCGCGTGCTGGTGGTGGGTGCGGGCGGCCTGGGTTCGCCCGCGCTCGAATATCTCGCCGCCGCCGGCGTGGGTCGGATCGGGATCGTCGACGACGACGTCGTCGACCTTACGAACCTGCAGCGCCAGACCATCTTCGCGACCGCCGATATCGGCGAGAAGAAGGTCGCGGCCGCCGCTCGCCGGGTCGCGGCGATCAATCCCGAGACGAACGTCGACTCGTTTCCGATTCGCGCGGTCGCCGGCAACGCGCGCGAGTTGGTGCGACCCTACGACGTCGTGCTCGACTGCACCGACCGCTTTTCGACGCGCTATCTCATCAACGACGCGTGCGTGCTCGAGGGCAAGCCGGATGTGTACGGGTCGATCTTCCGCTTCGACGGGCAGGTCAGCGTCTTCGACGCACGCGTCGGGCCCTGTTACCGGTGCCTGTATCCGTCGGCGCCGCCGGCCGGAAGCGTGCCGACCTGCTCGGAGGGCGGCGTCC
>JBBRTL010000131.1:0-6827 GCA_038244445.1 Vulcanimicrobiales bacterium | reverse complement strand
TCACCTTGATGGTGTCCAGGTCGTGCTCGTGCATGATCGCGAGCAACTCGCGGATGGTTTTGGCGTCGTCGGTCTCGGCGAGATTATCCACGCTACGCTCCTTCAACGAGGACGGCGGCAAGGTCTTTTCCGGAGCCCAGCCGGACCTTGCGGTCGGTCCGGGCTTCCAGGTCGCGGACCACGATCTCGCCGTCCGCCAGTTCGTCTCCGCCCAGGATCAGGGCGAATCGCGCGTTGTTCCGATCGGCGACGTTGAGCTGTTTGACCAGCTTGCGGTCGTCGTATTCGGCAAAGACCGGGACTTCGAGCGCGTGGCGCAGTTCTTCGATCAGGGGCACGAGTCGGGCGCGGGCATCCGCGCCGAGGGCGATCACCTGCACGCCGCGGCGGGGCGGAGACTGTGCGCCTTCGAGTGCGTCGAGCATCATCAGGAAGCGTTCGAGTCCGAGCCCGAAACCGACGGCCGGCAGATCCGGGCCACCGAGCGACTTCACCAAACCGTCGTAGCGCCCACCGCCGCACACGGTCGACTGCGCGCCGAGCACGTTCGAGGTGATCTCGAAGACCGTGCGCGTGTAGTAGTCGAGTCCGCGCACGATCCGCGAGTTGACGACGTACGGAATGCCGAGCGCGTCGAGATAGCCTTTGACCGCGTCGAAGTGCGTGCGGCAGTCGTCGCACAGGATCGACTCGAACGTCGGGGCCGTCTCGATCAGCGCGCGATCGCTCTCGGCCTTGGAGTCCAGCACCCGCAAGGGATTGCGTTCGAGGCGCGCCTGCGAATCTTCGCTCAAGGTCGCGACGTGCGGACGGAAATGTGCGAGTAGCGCTTCGCGATATTTCGGGCGGCATGCGTCGTCGCCGATCGAGTTGAGGTTCAAGGTCGCATCTTGGATGCCGTACGAGCGGACCAGCGACCACGCGAGCGCGAGGACTTCGACGTCCGCTTCGGGGCCTTTGAAGCCGACGCACTCGACGCCGAACTGGTGCGCCTGGCGCAAGCGGCCTTTCTGGGGGCGCTCGTAGCGGTAGATCGGGCCGACGTAGAACAGCCGCTGCGAGCCCTGCTCGAACAGATTGTGTTCGAGGGCCGCGCGCACGACCGGCGCCGTCCACTCGGGACGCAGCGTGATCGAGCGTCCGCCCTTGTCGGTGAACGTGTACATCTCTTTTTCGACGATGTCGGTCGTCTCGCCGACGCCGCGCACGAACAGGTCCGTCGATTCGAACGAAGGCGTGCGGATCTCGCCGTAGCCGTACCGCGTCGCGAGCGCACGAATGTTCGACTCGAGGGCTTGCCAACGGGCCGACTCGGGGGGAATGACGTCTTGGGTACCGCGCGGCGCGGTGATTTTCGAGGCCATGAATCCGATTCTGCTAGCGTGCGTGGGAGTGGCGGCGATCGCCGTCCTACCGCCGGAGACCGTGCGCGAGGTCGTTGCGACCGCGTCCGCCACCCTGTTCGAAAGCACGCCGTTTATTCTTGCCGCGACCCTGGCCGGACGGTTTGCCCGGGCCCGGCGGGCATTGCCGTTGCTCGGCTGTGGCTGCGGAGGCGGTCCGGCGGCCCGGTCGTTGCCGGCTATGGCCGCCACCTGGCTCGCCTTCGGGCCGTGGGTGGCGCTGGCGCGCTGGGCGTCGGCGATGCTGGTCGGACGGGCCATCGAGCGCGGGCGGTGCGGCCACGAAGAGCCGGGGTCGGCACTCGATGCACTAGCGGGGGTGTTGCCCTATGCGCTGGTCGCCGGGATCGCGGCTCATCTGCTCGCATTGACCGGCGCGAGCATTCCCGGCGGCGTTACCGGGGCCGCGATCGGTGCGGCTCTGGGCGCGGCCCTCGCGCCGTGCGGGCTCGGCGTGGTCGGCGTAGCGGGGGCGTTGCGCGCGGTCGCGCCGGCGAGCGCGATCGGGTTCCTCTGCGTCGCGGGGATCCTCGACGCACGGACGTTCGCTAGATCGCACACGCGGGGCGCCCGTCACGATGGTACGGCGTACGCGTCGCTCGCGCTCGCCTGCGCGGTCGTCGCGTCGCAGGGCGGTGCGGCGTTGGTCCATCCGCGGTTCACGGTCGCGCTCTGGTGCTGCGCGATCGCGTTCGCGTTCCTTGCGTTGCGATACCGACGTTCGCACGCGTTTGCTTCGACGTTCGCGCCCGCTACAATGTGCGCGGCTTTGATCCTCGGCGCGCCCGCACCGCCGTACCGCGCAACCGCCACGACGCTCGCCGACGCCTTTGCCGGCGAACCACTCGCGTTCGAGGGCGTCGTAACGCGTCGCAACGGCACCACCGCCCTCGTCCGCTACGCGATCACGTGCTGCCGCGCGGATGCCGCACCGATCGTCGTCCGCCTCGCACGCGACGTGCGCGCACCCGACGGTGCGTGGCTCGACGCCCGCGGAACGCTCGAGGATCGCGCGGGCGACCTCCGCCTCCGCGCGGACTCCGTCACCCCGGTCGCCCCACCGGGTGACCCGTTCGTCTACCGCTAGGCGCGCGGCTCGAGGAGTTCGATCGGGATGCCGTTCGGGTCTTCGATGAATGCGATCGCGCGCGTGCCGCTTGGCGACTTGTAGACATCCTTCAACACCTTCACGCCGCGCGATTTCGCGTTCGCGACGAACGCGGCCAGATCGCCTTCGACTTCGAGCGCGAGGTGTTCGTAACGATTGCCGATCTCGTACGGCGGATGCGCTTCCAGATCCAAGACCAGCTCGATGTACGAGTCCCAATCGTTCCCGACGAAGGCCATGTCGGCGTTTCCGGGATAGTGGAACGGTCCATCGAGCAGCTTCATTCCGAGTTTCTCGGTATAGAACGCGATCGACTCGGGCATGTCGTTGACGAAGATGGAGGTATGCAGAAACTTGGGCATAATCCGTTCTGCCGGAGGTGTCCCATGTTTTCCTCTCTGATCTTAGCGCTCGCGCTCGGCCTCACGCCCCAGCACTGGACCGCCGTCTCGACCACCGCGATGAGCATCACCGGCGACGTCTCGTTCTCGTCGACCCGGATGACGTTTGCGGGCGGCAAGCACGTCGCGCTTTCGTTCTACAAAAAGGCGCCGCAGTACGCGCTCTACCGCGTCTTAGGAACGGTCAATCCGTCGTTGCTGCGCGGCAACACGCTCTGCGGGCCGAAACTCCCGGGCTACGTCGCCGTCGCGCGCAGCGGACGCGACGTGAACCTCAGCTTCTTCTGGGGCGGCGTACCGCCTCAGAATCTCAACGCACCGAGTCTGTGCGCGACCTATCTCTACCAGACCGGATAGGCTAGGACGAAACGGCGGCTCTTTCATCCGACGCTCGGGAACGATGTAGAGGCCGTCGGCGCGAGGATCCGATTGAAGCCTTTCCATCGCCGCTCGGCCTACGCATTCATCAGTGTAGGAAGTACCGGTGCGACGAGAAGACGAGCGAGACGCCGAGCGCGTCGGCGGCCGCGATCACTTCGGCGTCCCGCACGCTCCCGCCGGGCGCGATCACCGCGCTACAACCGGATGCGGCGGCCGCTTCGAGCCCATCCGCGA
This sequence comes from Vulcanimicrobiales bacterium, assembly GCA_038244445.1. Taxonomy (GTDB): domain Bacteria; phylum Vulcanimicrobiota; class Vulcanimicrobiia; order Vulcanimicrobiales; family Vulcanimicrobiaceae; genus JALYSX01. Next base: position 3,300 of record JBBRTL010000131.1, on the reverse strand, counting down.
ACGGGAAGAATCCGTCGCTCGCGCAGGCCGCGCCCCGAGCGCGCTCGCCGGCGCGATGCGCCGCGATCTGCACGGCGCTCACGCGATTGGTCTGACCGGCGCAGATGCCGCGGGTCGTGCCTTCGGAAGCGATCACGATGCCGTTGCTCTTCACGTGTCGGACCACGTCCCAGGCGAACGCGAGATCGTGCCACTCTTGCGCGGTCGGCTGTCGCTCGCTCACCACCCGCCAGGCTTCGGATGCGAACGCCGGATCGTCGTCTTCGGCCAGAATGCCGCCGAGCGCACTGCGCACGCGCAGTTCGCGCGCGAGTTCGTCCGGCAGACCCGGTGCGTAGCGCATCAGGCGCAGATTCTTCTTCTTGCGCAAGATCGCGAGTGCGTCGTCGGTGAAGCCGGTCGCCGCGACCATCTCGAGAAAGTGCGGTGCGAGGGCCAGAGCCGCTTCCGCGTCGACCACGCCGTCGCTTGCGACGACGCCGCCGAAGGCCGAGACCGCATCCGCTTCGACCGCGTCGCGCACGGCCTTGCCGACGGTCGAACGCTGGGCGACGCCGCACGGGACCGTGTGCTTCACGACGGCCGCGCGCACGAAGCGCTCGCGCTCCGAGCCGATCTCGGCGCCCAGCGGCGCGCGCGAGAGCAGGCGCAGGGTCGCGTCCAGGTCGAGCAGGTTGTTGTACGAGAGCGCCTTGCCGTGGAGTTGCTCCGGCAGACGTTCGGCCCGGTCGAGATAGAAGGCCGCGCGCGATTGCGGATTGGTCCCGTACCGAAGACGTTGCGCCAGCGGCAGCGTGAGCGTCAGCGCGCCGGGCAGTTCGGCCGGCGACGTGCCATCCTGGGTCGCGCTCAGATAGTGCGCGATCGCGGCGTCGTACTCCGCGGTCCGCTCGAAGGCCGCGATCGCCCAACGTCGACGGCGCTCGCTCGAACGCTCGCCCGTGCGTAGCTCTTCGAGGTACTCGTCGTACTGCGACGGATGCGAGAGCACCGCGACCTGCTCGTAGTTCTTGGCGGCCGCGCGCAAGAGCGAGACGCCGCCGATATCGATCTGCTCGATCGCTTCCGCCAACGTCGCGCCATCCCGCGCGATGGTGGATTCGAACGGATAGAGATTCACGACGATCGCATCCAGCGACGGGATCGCGTACCAATCCTTTTGATCGACGTGTTCGACATCGTTGCGATCGTAGAGGATCGCGCCGAAGACCTTGGGATGTAGCGTCTTGACGCGACCACCGAAGAGCGCGGGGAATCCGGTCAGCGCCTCGACGTCCTGCGCCGGGACACCGGCCTCGACCAGGTACGTACGCGTGCCGCCGGTCGCATAGATGGTGACGCCCCGCTCGTGCAGTGCGCGCGCCAGCACGTCGGCGCCGCGCTTCTCGGAGAGCGAGAAGAGCGCCGCGCGTTTGCTGCTTTGGAAGGCCTCAGACAAGCGCGAGTTCCGGCTCGACCGCGGTCAGTTCGGCCGAGACGACCGACGTCACGCCGGCTTCTTTCATGGTCACGCCGTACATACGGTCGGCCAGTTCCATGGTCTTCTTGTTGTGCGTCACCAGCAGCATCTGCGAATCCGACGCCATCTCGCGGACCATCTCGGAAAAACGTTCGACGTTCATATCGTCGAGCGCCGCATCGACTTCGTCGAGCAGATAGAACGGCGACGGCTTGACCTTGATCAGGGCGAAGATCAACGCCGCCGCGACCATCGCGCGCTGTCCGCCCGAGAGCGCCGCCAGCGGCATCTTGGCCAGGCCCGGCGGTTGCGCCGAGATCTCGATGCCGGTCTCGGAGAGATTCTCGGGATCGGTCTGCCACATCTTGGCGTCGCCACCCGGGAAGAGCCGCTCGTAGCTCTCGTGGAACGCGGCCGCGACCTTCTCGAACGTCTCGTTGAACTGGACTTGTGTTTGCCCCTCGATCTCTTTGATCGATTCGAGCAAGGTCTCGCGGGCGCGCGCCAAGTCGTCCATCTGCGCGCGCAGGAACGTATCGCGTTCGGCCAGTTCGACCTGTTCGGCCTCGGCGTTGAGATTGACGTTGGCCTGAAGCCGTCCGAGTTCTTCGCGCAAGCGGGTCAGATCGTCGACGACCGTGTCCGCCTCGTCCTTGTAGCGTTCCTCGACATCCCGGCACTCGTCCTCGGTCGCCGGATTCTGCGCGAACTGCGAGACCAGCATGCCGAGTTCGGCTTCGATCTCGGCCAAGCGCATGCGATTGCGTTCGCCGCCGGCGGCCGTCTCGCGCTCGTCGTTCTCGGCGAGTTTGAGGTCCGACTCGGTCTGCAGCATATGGTTCGCGAGTTCGTCGCGTTCGCGGCGGGCGGTCTCGAGGGCCGCATCGCTCTCGGTCACGCCGCGCTGCAATCCCTCGACGTGCGCGTGCGCGTTGCCGGTCTGCTCCATCAGGCCTGCGATCTCGGCGAGCATCTGCTCGCGCGCGTTCTGCGCGCGCTCGGTGTCCTGATCGATGATGCCCAGGCGTCCGCGCGAACCGTCGCGCTCGGCCGAGAGTCCCGCCAGCCGTTCGCGCAGCCCACCCGCATGCGCGGTCGCCTCCGCTTGCGCCGCTTCGGCCGAGCCGATCTCGGCCCGTGCGCGCGCGAGTTCCTCTTCCAAACGGCGACGCTCTTCGTCACTATGCGCGGACTCCGAGACGGCGCCGTCGAGCGCGCGTTCGCGCTCGCGCGCATCGCGCGCCAACATGCCGGCCTGCTCGACGCGGGTACGGGCCGCTTCGAACTCGCCGCGCGTCCGCTCGGCTTCGCTCTGCAGAGCGCTCAAATCGGCGCGGGCCTCCGCGAGCGCGAGTTCGTTGCTCGAGGCCAGTTCGCGCGCGCCGTCGCGGACCGCGACCGCTTCTTCCGACGCGCGGGCCGCGGCGCCGAGCGCCTCTTCCAGCTCGATGAAGCGGGCGCGCATCGTGACGAGCCGCTCGCGCAGGGTCTGGGCCTGCACGCGACGCGAGAGGATCGAGCGTTCGCGCTTGAAGCGTCCGCCGGTGATCGCGCCGCCACCGGTGATCTGTTCGCCCGAGAGGGTCACGATCGTATCCCGGAAGCCGCGCCCGCGGACCAGCCCGATGCCGGTCTGCAGAGTGTCGACCACGAGCACGTTGCCGACCAAGAAACGCACGACGCCTTCGTATTTCGGTTGGGTGCGGACGAGCGCGTGGGCGTAGCCGATCACGCCGGGCACGCCCTGCAGATCCGGCGTCATGGTCTTGCCTTCGCGATTCGCCAAGGTATCGAGCGGCAAGAAGGTCGCGCGACCCATCTCTTTGGTGTTCAGGAACTCG
>JBBRTL010000130.1:0-6887 GCA_038244445.1 Vulcanimicrobiales bacterium | reverse complement strand
TTGCGCAATGCAGGCAAGCCCGAAGAAGCCGCCGCCGTCCTACGCGAAGCGATCGGGCTCGAGCCGGATCTGCCCGAGCTCCACTTCAATCTCGGGCAGCTCTCGTCGGACGTCGGCGCATGGGAAGAGGCGGAGCACTCGTTCAAGCGCGTGATCTCTCTGGACGCCGAGAACTGTGACGCGTATCGCGCGCTCGCGGATCTCGCACAAGTCCGCGGCGACGTTCCGGCGGCGCTCGCGTATCAAGCCGAAGCTCTCGCTCGTCGGCGGCTCTACTCGCGGATCGCGCCCCAGGAGCGCCGACGCGTCCTCGCGTTGCTCGCACCGGGCGACTTCAAGGCCAACGCCCCGCTCGAACTCTTGCTCGATCCGATGACGACGACGTTGCATACATACTACTGCACCGAGCGCGCAGACGTAGACGAACTTCCACCCGCGGATATCGCCTTCGTCGCGATCGGCGAATCGCCGTGGGTGACGGAGCCGCTTGAGGTCGCCAAGCGGCTCCTCCGTGAGACCGGATTGCCGGTCATCAACGATCCGGCCTACGTCCTCGACACGAATCGAGAACTACTGGCGAAGACCGTCGCCGATATCCCGGGCCTTACGATGCCGCCGGTCGATCGCGTACCGCGCGAAGCCCTCGTCGACACGACGCCGCCCTTCCCGATCGTGCTTCGTCCGCCCGGGTCGCAGGCAGGCGAACACTTCGGACGGATCGACTCGCGCGCGGCACTCGACGCGTACCTCGCCGCCAACGCCGGCCCGGAGTTCTTCGTCAGCCCGTTCGTCGATTATGCGAGCGTGGACGGGTTCTATCGCAAGTACCGCATCGTGCTGGTAGACGGCGAGCCGTTCGGCTATCACTTAGCGATCTCGCCGACCTGGAAAGTGCACTACTACGCGACCCCGATGCAACACGAGGAGTGGATGCGCGAGGAAGAGGAAGCGTTTCTGCGCGATGGCTGCGGCGGCCGAACGACGGCCCTGGCCGATGGCCTCCGCGAGTTGGCGAAGCGACTACAGCTCGACTACTTCGCCGCAGATTGCACGATCGCACTGGACGGAACGCCGCTGCTCTTCGAGGCAGATACGGCCATGCTCGTGCATGCGCTCGATCCGACCAAGACGTTCGCCTACAAGGACGGCTATATCCGGCGCATCTTCGCGGCCGTCGAAGCGATGCTCGACCGCCGGATCGCTCCTACTTCGTAGGGAGCGGCTTGGCCGGGTTGCCGACGACGCGTTCGCCGGGTGCGACGTCTTTGGTGACCACCGCTCCGGCACCGGTCAGGGCGCCGTCGCCGATCGTGACCGGCGCGATCAGCGACGAGTTCGAACCGATTCGGACATTCTTGCCGATGGTAGTGCGGTTCTTCTTGACGCCGTCGTAGTTGGCGGTGATCGTGCCGGCGCCGATGTTCGTGTCCTCGCCGATACTTGCGTCGCCCAGGTAGGTGAGGTGGCTCGCCTTCGATCCGTCGGCCAGCGTCGAGTTCTTGATCTCGACGAAGTTACCAACCCGGACCTCGTTACCGAGGAGTGCGTGGCCGCGAAGATGCGCGTACGGTCCGACCGTCACGTCGTTGCCGATCTCGCTCTCCGTGACGACGCTCTCGCGGACGGTCACTCGGTCGCCGAGCTTGACCGCCGAGAGGCGCGCGTTCGGACCGATCACGCACCCATCACCGATCTCGCTGAGCAGGGAGATCGAGGTGTTCGGGTAGATGACCGTATCGCGGCCGATCGTCAGCTCCGGCTCGAGATAGGTGGTCAGCGGATCGATGATGGTCACGCCGGAGCGCATATGGGCCGCGCAGATGCGGGCGTTCAGCCCGATCCGCGCGAGCGCGAGTTCGGTGCGATCGTTGATGCCGAGCACGTCGTGCCTGTCCGCCTCGACCGGCGCGACCCGATGACCGGCGTCGGCCAAGTGCGCGATCGTATCGGTGAGATAGTATTCCTTCTGCGCGTTGTCGTCGCGTAGGTGCAGGATCGACTCGCGGAGAGCCGCTTCGTCGTAGGCGTAGATACCCGCGTTCATCTCCTCGATGGCCAACTCGTGTGGCGTCGCATCCTTGACCTCGACGATTCGGCGGACGCCGCCGTCGTCGCGTACCACCCGGCCGAAGTTCGAGCCACTTCCCATCTTGGCCGTGACCAACGCGAGCGAGCAGCCGTCGAGCGCCGAGATCAGCGCGCGGAAGGTCGCGTCGGGAATGAGCGGCATGTCGCCGTACGCGACCACGATCCGCCCGCCCGGCCGGACGTCGATCGCTTCGAGCGCGACCCGGACGGCGTGCCCGGTTCCGCGTTGCTCGCGTTGGATGACGCTGGTGACGCCGAACTCGGCGGCATACGGATCGAGTTCGTCGTTCGTGACCAGCACGATCTCTTCGATGCCCGCATCGCGTAGCGACCGGAGCACGTACCAGATCATCGGCCGGCCGCAGATCTCGTGCAACACTTTCGGGCGCGCGCTCTTCATGCGCGTGCCCTTGCCGGCGGCCAGGACGACGGCGCGCAGGCTCATGCCGTCTTCTCCGCTTTCCCGATCGCTTCGAGCGCGTGGCGCAAGCGTTCGCGCACGATATCTCGTCCGAGGATCTCCATCGCATCGAAGAGCGGGACCGAGGTCGGAGAACCGGTCACGGCGATATAGAACGCGCGCACCACGTCGCGGAACTTCTTTTCGAGAGCCTCGGCGACGCCCTTGAGGACGCGTTCGATCCCGGCGACATCGTACTCGCGCAGTCCGTCGAGTTCGGTCTGTGCGAGCGTGTAGGCCGCGCGCAGCGTATCGTCATCCAGTTTTCCGGCGCGGAGCAGATCGACCGGGTAGTTCAGACGCCCGGCGAAGAAAAATCCGCACAGGTTGCCGAGATCGCTCATCCGTTCGATACGCGAATGCGCGAGCGCCGCGATTCGCTTCATCCGCTCGGGCGCGAAGCCCCACTGCGCGACGCGCGCTTCGAAGGCATCCGCGTCGAGCCGTTCGCGCAGGTAGCGTCCGTTCAACCAATCCAGTTTGGCGACGTCGAAGACCGGGCCGCCGAGCGCGATGTGCTGGAGATCGAAGGTCTCGATCATGTGCTCGAGCGTGACCACTTCATCTTCGCCCTCGGCCGTCGAGTTGGCGAGCGCTCCGAGGAAGTTCACGAGCGCTTCGGGCAGGTAGCCCATTCGTTCGTAGAACAGGATCGAGGTCGGGTTCTTGCGCTTGCTGAGCTTGCTCTTGTCGGGGTTGCGTAGCAACGGCACGTGCATCAGCGCCGGCGGCGTCCAGCCGAAATACTCGTAGAGCAAGATGTGCTTGGGCGCGCTCGAGACCCACTCTTCGCCGCGGATGACGTGGGTGATCTCCATCAGGTGATCGTCGACGACGTTCGCGAGATGGTAGGTCGGCAGTCCGTCCGACTTCATCAGGATCTGCATGTCGACCGTGCGCCACTCGATCTCGATCGGTCCGCGACGCGTGTCGTCGACGACGCAGGTGCCTTCGCTCGGGACCTTCATGCGCACGACGTACGTCTCGCCGGCGGCTTCGCGCCGCGCGGCTTCGGCGGCATCGTACGTCAGGCAGAGCCCATCGTAGCGGGGCGGCTGTTTGGCGGCCTTCTGTGCTTCGCGCATCTCTTCGAGACGTTGCGGCGTGCAGAAGCACTTGAACGCATGGCCCGCATCGAGCAGCTTTTGAACGTGCTCCTTGTAGATCTCGGAGCGCTCGCTCTGCCGGTACGGGCCATGCGGGCCGCCGACGTCGGGACCTTCGTCCCAGTTCAGTCCGAGCCAATGCAGCGAATCCAGGATCGCCGTCTCGGATTCGCGCGTGCTCCGCGCCTGATCGGTATCCTCGATGCGCAACAGGAACTGTCCGCCATGCTTGCGCGCGTACAAGTAGTTGATCAACGCGACGTAGGCGGTACCGACATGCGGATCCCCCGTCGGAGAAGGGGCGACGCGAGTTCGTACGATCAAGGGAACTTTCTTACGGGTGGATCAGCCGACGAGTTGGCGGCGACCGCCGCATTCGCGTTCGACGAAGTCGACGATGTTCTGGAGCGGAGCGCCTGGGGTGAAGATCTCGCGTACGCCCGCCTTCTTGAGCTCTTCGACATCGTCTGGTGGGATGGTCCCGCCGCCGAAGAAGACGATGTCGCCGGCGCCCTGCGCTTTCAACTGCTCGACGACGAGCGGGAAGAGCGTCATGTGTGCGCCCGAGAGGATCGAGAGGCCGATGCCGTCGGCGTCTTCCTGGACGGCAGTTTGGACGATCTGCTCGGGCGATTGGAAGAGTCCGGTGTAGATCACTTCCATGCCGGCGTCGCGAAGCGCGCGGGCGATCACTTTGGCGCCGCGGTCGTGCCCGTCGAGGCCGGCCTTGGCGACGATGATGCGCAGCGGTCTACTCATGGCCGCACGGTCCTTCGGCGCGTTCGACGGCGGCCTGCAACTGCAACGCCTCTTCGAGCTTGCGGATCACTTCGGCGAGCGTCGCGCGCGCGATCTCGCGCGCGCTTTCGCTCTCGATGTGCATGGTCATCAAAATACCGATCGCTCCGTATAGCGTCCGTATACCGCCACCATCGCATCGACGATCTCGCCTTCGGTACAGTAGGCGTTGACGCAGTCGATCAGGTGGGGCATTACGTTATCGTTGGTATCGCGGCAGGCTTGCTGCAGGCGCGCCAGCGTCGCCTGGACCGCGGCATCGTCGCGCTTGGCGCGGATCTCCTGGACCGAACGGGCCTGCTCGCGCCCCATCTCGTCGGTGATACGGAGCAGCTCGAGGTCGTCGCGGTTGTCTTCTTTTTGGAACGCGTTGACGCCGACGATCACGCGGTCTTTCGTCTCGATCGAGCGCTGATAGCGGTACGACGCTTCGGCGATCTCTTTCTGGAAGAAACCCGCCTCGATGCCCTCGATCACGCCGCCCATCTCTTCGACCTGCGCGAAGTAGGCTTCGGCCTGACGTTCCATCTCGTCGGTCAGCGCTTCGACGAAATACGAACCGCCGAGCGGATCGATCACGTTCGTGACGTTGGTCTCGTACGCCAGTACCTGTTGGGTGCGCAACGCGATCTCGACCGACTTCTCGGTCGGGAGCGCGAGCACTTCGTCCATCGAGTTGGTGTGGAGCGACTGCGTGCCGCCGAGAACCGCCGAGAGCGCTTCGAAGGCGACCCGCACGATGTTGTTCTCGGGCTGCTGCGCGGTCGCGCTACAGCCGGCGGTCTGCGTGTGGAAGCGCAACTTCCACGACTTCGGATCCTTCGCGCCGTACTTGTCGCGCATGCGCTTGGCGTAGATGCGCCGGGCCGCGCGGAACTTGGCGATCTCTTCGAAGAAGTCGCTATGCGCGTTGAAGAAGAACGAAAGGCGGGGCGCGAACGAGTCGACGTCCATCCCGCGTTCCATGCAGGCTTCGACGTACGCGAACCCGTCACCGAGCGTGAAGGCCAGCTCTTGGGCCGCGGTCGAACCGGCTTCGCGGATGTGATAGCCGGACACGGAGATCGTGTTCCAGAGCGGCATCTGCGTCGTGCAGAACTCGATCATGTCGACGATCACGCGCATATGGGGACGCGGCGGGAATATCCATTCTTTCTGCGCGATGTACTCTTTGAGGATATCGGCCTGGACCGTGCCGCCGAGTTTGGCGCGCGGGATGCCCTTCTTCTCGGCCGCCGCGATGTATTGCGCGAGCGCGATCGCGGCCGGACCGTTGATCGTCATGGACGTCGTGATATCGCCCATGTCGATGCCTTCGAAGAGCTGCTCCATGTCGGCCAGCGTGTCGATCGCGACGCCGCACTTGCCGACTTCGCCACGCGCTTGCGGAGCGTCGGAGTCGTAGCCCATCAAGGTCGGCATATCGAAGGCGACCGAGAGCCCGTGCTGCCCCTGTTCGAGCAAGAAGTGGTAGCGCTCGTTGGTCTGCTTGGCGTTGCCGAAACCGGCGAACTGGCGCATGGTCCAGAGCCGATCGCGATACCCGCCTGGGTGGATGCCGCGGGTATACGGAAAGTCGCCCGGCGCCGCCAGGTCGCGATCCACGTCCAGATGAGCGACGTCTTCGGGGCCGTAGACCGGCTTGAGCGGAACGTCGGAAATGGTCCGGTCGACCGCGCCGCTGCCCGGTCCGCGCCGCTTCGACGCTCCCGCCGCGTGGGCGGGTTTATCCATCATTTTGGCCATAAAGCTAACCCCAGGCGCTTCGACGGCCCACGCCTGAGGCCCCCGCGACCTAGGTCGGTGCTGTGGGAAAGCGAACCGCGCGGGGTGTCGACAGCATCGAGCGCTCGGCGGAAGATCGTTCTTGGCGTGGCCGCGCTCGCCGTAGTCGTCGCGGGCGGGATCGCTTGGCGGTATTGGCCGATCGACGTCTTCAACCGTTGGGACGATAGTGTTCCGGTCGTGCGTCCACCCGGCGAGGCGCTGACTTTCGCCATCGGCGCTATCGCCGGCTACGGAGGGTTGCCGCAGGGAGCGGTTCTGGGACCGCCGAGTGGCCTCGAGCAGATCGCCGACGGGCCCCACGCTGTCTCTCGCCCGCGTACGCTCGAGTACCTGTTTCAATGGAGCGCGCAGGGGAAGATCGCACCACGCGATTTTGCGCTCGTGGATATCGTCGATGTGCCGGTCGCCGCATGTGACCGGCCGATGCCGACCTCGAACGAATCGGTGATCCGGCGAACGTGCGACGCCTATTCGATGACGTTCGAGCCGCATGCGAAGTTCATCACGCGCAAATGGCTACCGGGGTTTTGGCGCGCATTCGAGCAGTGGCGCGCCCAATCCGACTCCCGCACGATTCCGGCGCCGCTTCGCACGCAGGATTCGTGTAGGAATCACTCCCTCGACAATGCGGCGTTCCTGCGCGTGGT
>JBBRTL010000129.1:0-6964 GCA_038244445.1 Vulcanimicrobiales bacterium | reverse complement strand
CGTGAGCCGACTCGCCGCCGAGCGCGGTGACCGCGCAGTAGCCGGTCGAGACGTCGGCGTGCGCGAGCGCGAAGCAATCGCCGACCAGGGCGACGGCTGCCAGATAGTTGTTCTGCTTGCCGTCGAGTAGATGGTCTTCGATCAAGGTGCCGGGTGTGATCAGGCGCACGACGTCGCGACGCACCAACTTGTTGGGTTGCGGCACTTCGAGCTGCTCGGCGAGCGCGACGATAAAGCGCTGCTGGACCAGACGCGCGAGGTAGTTCGAGAGCGCGTGGTGCGGAACGCCCGCCATCGCGATCCGATGACCGCCCGCCTCTTTGCTCGTCAGCGCGATCTGCACGGCGCGCGAGACCGTCTCGGCATCTTCGCCGTACGCTTCATAGAAATCGCCGACGCGCGAGAGCAAGACTGCCTCCGGATGTTTGGCCTTCATCCCGAAGTACTGGTCGAGCATCGGCGAGAGCTTAACGGGGGCGTCAGACACTAGGCGACCATAATGCCGCAAGACCGACCAACAACCCTGTCGCGTCGCGCGTCGGGACCCGGCGCCTAGAATCGAGGGATCCCCCTTGTGGATGGCCGGGATGACGCCTAAGCGCGACGATCGGCTAGGAGCAACGGATTGGCGGGATCGTTATGGTCGACGAGCAGATGGGCGCGGTCGCGCGGCCGGGCTTCTGCCAGGTAGAGCTTCTGGCCCGGGGCGTAGCGCGCCCAAAATCGACGCTCCACCTCGGCCTGCGAACTCGTGGCGCTACTGTCCCGTACCAACGACCGCCGCAACGTTTCATCGAATGCGACATCGAGAAAGATGCACAAATCCCAGGCGTCGACCAGCTCGGGCCGTTCGCTGAAGATGCCGTCGAAGAGCAAGACGCTACTTTCCGAAGCGATCGTACGTTCGACGATCGCAGGCGCATCGGTGCGCCAATCAAAGGCTGCCGTTCGATAGCTTCGGTCGCCGCCGGGGCCGAGCGGATCCAAAAGGTACGTCCGCAGAGCGGCGTAGTCGAACGAGTCGTGGTAGAAGCCTTCCGCCGAATCCGGGCCGCGCCGATAGCGGTCGGATCGCGGCCGATGAAATCCATCAACGGATGCGCGAATCACCGCACGACCCAGATCTTCCACGTACGGTGCGAGTTGGTCCGCGAGGATCGTCTTGCCGGCAGCGTCGACGCCGTCGATCGCTACGCGTGTAGGATGTGGGCGATCTATCGTGACCGCAGCCCGCGCCAGGAACCGCAAGAGTTCCTCGCGCTGGGGCGACATTCTCGGATCCGGCAGAAGAGACACGTAGCGGCCCCAATGCCTCACAACGCGCCCGCTCCCCTGGTCACCGGGGGCTTCGCGCGTGATAGAGTGGACGTGAAGAGTATTTTATGGCTATTGAATACCGGACCGAACCCGAATACATCGAGTACCTCGACGGCAAGGCGCACGCCAAGGTGAGCCCGCGCCGAGACCATGGCTTGGTGCAAGCCCGCATAACTCGGATCATCGAGGACTGCGCCGGGGAGCGCGGCACGCTCTCGGTCGAGACCGACGCACTCCTGAAGCGGCACGACCCGGGTCGGACCGAGTTGATCCCGGACGTCTCCTACATCTCCGAGGCACAATACCGGGCGCACCCACCGCAGACGTGGGACGAGCCGCCATTCTCGCCCGAGATCGCGATCGAGATCAAGTCACCCGGCGACGGCAAGAAGTACCTCCGCGAGAAGTTCGCGCGCTTCCTGACGACCGGCTCGAAGCTCGTCCTCGACGTCGATCCAGCTACGCGCACGATCGTCGCGCATACGCTCGAGCATCCCACCATGCCGTGGCTACGCTTCGAGTTGCGCGACGTATTCGCGGTCCTCGACCGCTTCAAATCGCTCTGACGCGAATGCCGGCCGCCTTGTCACGCCGAGCGTAGCGAAGCGAAGTCGAGGGGCAGCTGCGATGCGATTGCTGCGAGTTGTCCCGACTACGGTGCTTCGCACCTACGCTCGGGATGACAAGAGACTGACCACCGGGCGCGCGACCGGCGCACCACCATCGGCGAAGCGGTTGGCGCGGCGGACGATCGTGCCGGTGCAACCCCAGACGTGGGCGGTCTCGACGGTGATGTCGAGCCAGGGTTCGCGGGCGTAGAGCGCTTCGTCGTAGTCTTCGGGCAGCGGTGCGATGACGGTGACGTTGTCGAGCGTCTTGGCGGCGAGCTTGCTCGCGTCTTTCCGAGAAAGGCCGACGATCAGCGCGCGAACGGTCGTACCGATCTTCCGATCGTGATACGCCTCGACCGCGAGATTTTCGGCGGCGAAGAGTTCGCGGAAGCGGGCGCTTGCGACGTCCGGGTCGACCTGCTCCCAACGAGCGGCCGGCGTGCCGCGCCGGATCGAGTAGATGAACGAGAACGCATTGGCGAAGACGCCGGTCTTCACGTATTCGAGCGTATCGCTGAAATCCGCGTCGGTCTCGCCGGGGAAGCCGACGATGATGTCGGTCGTGATCGCCCAATCCGGCAGATGTTCGTGGATCAGCCCGACGACGCCGCGGAACTGCTCCATCGTGTATTTGCGGTTCATCCGGCGCAGCAGCGTATCGCTGCCCGACTGTAGCGGCAGATGGATGCGCGGGTTACAGGCCGGCAGCGCGGCGAGATCCCTGATGATCTTCTCGGTGAAATCTTTCGGGTGCGGCGAGATGAACGTCAGGCGTTCCAATCCCGGCAGCGCGGCGACCGCCCGGCACAGATCGCCGAAGTCGGTACCGTTGGCCGGGTCCTTGTACGCGTTCACGGTCTGACCGACCAGCATCACCTCGCGCGCGCCGGACGCGATCTTCTCGCGAACTTCCGCGAGGATCTCCGCCATCGGACGCATGTCGAAGCGGCCGCGCACGTGCGGCACGATGCAGAACGTACAATAGTACGAACAGCCGCGCTGGACCGTCACGAACCCGCGCAGATGGCTGAAACCGTCTGTCACGCAGTCCGCGCTCCCGCCGAGCGGCATCACCAGCGCCCGCTCTTCGGCCAGTTCCGTCTCCTCGAAATCCGGCCGCCACTTGAGCAGCGTGTCGCCGAGTTGGACCAGTTCGCTCGTGCCGAACACGCCGTCGAGGTGCGGTACCTTGGCCTGCATCGTCTCGCGGTCTTGCTCGGCGAGGCAGCCGGTCACCACCACTCGGAGGCCGGGATCGGCCTCTTTGAGTTGTTTGAAATGTCCCATCCGGCCGTACGCGCGCCGCTCCGCGTTGTCGCGAACGGTACACGTATTGAGGATGAGGACGTTTGCATCTTCGGGCGTCGGAGCGATGCTATAGCCCGCCGCGGTAGCGCGATCGGCCAGATATTGCGAGTCGGCCTCGTTCATCTGACAGCCGAAGGTCTCGATATAAATGCTTGCCATAATTGGGTTAAAACGGGCTTCGGGGGCTTTACCGCCAACTACTGCGATGCAGTGGATACTACCGAATTCGAAGCCGCCCCGGCCCTTAGACCCGCGACCGTCGCCGTCGTCGGGCGCCCCAACGTGGGCAAGAGCGCCCTTTTCAACCGCCTGATCGGCCAGCGTCTCGCGATCGTCGAGGACTCCCCGGGCGTGACCCGCGATCGTCTCTACGCGCTCGCGGAGTGGCAGGGCCGGACGTTCAGCCTGGTCGACACGGCCGGTATCGACCCCGACGCGGACAAGCATACCGAGACCAGCCTGATCACCGCATCGACCCGCCTCCAGGCCGAAGCGGCCGCCGCCGAAGCCGATGTGATCGTGTTCGTGGTCGACGCGCAGGTCGGTATGAATCCGCTCGACGACGAAGTCGCGAACATCTTGCGGCGCACGCGCAAGCCGATCGTCTTGGTCGCCAACAAATGCGAGTCGCCCAAAGCGCAGCAGGCCGCGCACGGCGAGTTCTCCGGCATCGGCTTCGGCGACCCGATGATCGTCTCGGCAATTCACGGCGAAGGTACGGGCGATCTGCTCGACCGGATCGTCGAACTGCTCCCGCCCGACTCCGAAGGCACCTCGATGGAGGGCGAACTCTCGCTCGCCATCATCGGGCGTCCGAACGTCGGCAAGTCTTCGCTCTTGAACGCCTTGCTCAACGAAGAGCGCGCGATCGTCTCGGACGTGCCCGGCACGACCCGCGACTCGATCGACACGATCTTCAACTGGGAAGGCAAGAAGATCCGCTTGATCGATACGGCCGGCGTCAACAAGAACCGCCAGGCCCAGAACAAGATCGAGTACTTCGCCTCGCTCCGTTCGCTCTCGGCGATCGCGCGTTGCGACATCGCGATCCTGCTGTTCGACTCGATGGTCGGCATGACGGCCCAGGACCGGCGTTTGGCGGGTATCGCGCTCGAAGAGCGTAAGGGCCTGATCATCGTCGGCAACAAATGGGATCTCGCCCAAGAACAGGGCGAGTACCAGCAATCCGAACTGATCGACGCGATCTACGACGGCATCCCGTTCGCGAAGTTCGCGCCGGTCACGTTCCTCTCGGCCAAGACCAAACGTAAACTCAACAATCTGATGCCGATCGTCAAGAGCGTTGCCGAGAACCTCGACCGCCGCATCCCGACCGCGAAGCTGAACGCGGTCATCCGCGACGCCTCGATGGCCCACCCGGCGCCCGCGCCGGGGGGCAAGATGTTCAAGATCCTCTACTGCCACCAGCCGGCCGCACATCCGCCGCTCTTCGTCTTCCATTGCAACGATCCGGACAAGCTCCAGTTCTCCTACAAGCGTTTCATCGAGAACATCATCCGCCAGAACTGGGACTTCACGGGCATCCCGCTCACGCTCGAGTTCCGCGCGCGCAAGGGTGAGGATCGGGAGTGATCGTGTTCGGCGCGCTGCTGATCGCGGCGTTCCTGATCGGCTCGATTCCGTTCGGCTACTTGATCGGACGCTTCTTCTACCATACCGACATCCGCGCGCAAGGCAGCGGCAACATCGGCGCGATGAACGCGATGCGCTCGCTCGGCAAGCGCGGCGCGGTCGCGGTGCTGATCCTCGACGCGCTCAAGGGTTTCGTCCCTGTCGTCCTGATGGAACGCTTCTTTTCCGGCGACCTCGGGGTCGTACTTGCCGCATTGCTCGCGGTAGTCGGGCACTGCTACTCGCCCTGGCTCGGGTTCAAAGGCGGCAAGGGGGTTGCGACGTCGGTCGGAGCGCTCTTCGGGATCGCCTGGCCGCTCGGGCTGATCGCAATCGGCGGCTGGGTCGTCGGCGCGGCCCTGACCCGCTACTCGTCTGTCGGCTCGATGCTCGCCGTCCTCATCGCCATTCCGGCCCTCTGGTTCTTCACGCAGTCGCCCGTCTTAACCGTCTACGGCGTACTGATCGCCGGCCTGATCGCCTACGCCCACCGCGAGAATATCGAGCGCCTCCGGGCCGGGACCGAGAACCGAATCCGTCTCGGGAAGGCGGCCGGGAGCCCTTGAACCAGGGCTAATTGCGGTCGGCTCCGTATTGGGGCGGGTCATGATTTCATCGAACGACTTCCGCAACGGGGTCACCATCCTCATCGAGGGTAACCTCTGGACCGTCATCGAGTTTCTTCACGTCAAGCCCGGTAAGGGTTCGGCGTTCGTGCGGACGCGTTTGAAGAACGTTAAAACCGGCTCGACCGTCGAACGCACGTTCCGCGCCGGCGAGAAGCTCGAGCGCGCGACCGTCGACAAGCGCCAGATGTCGATGCTCTATAACGACGACGACGGCTTCCACTTCATGGATCAGGAGACGTTCGAGAACGTCACCCTCCAGCGCGACATCATCGGCGGCCCGGCCGACTTCCTCAAAGACGGCATGCTGGTCGACGTCCAGTTCCACGACGACACCCCGATCGGCGTCGAGCTGCCGGCCCACGTCGAGCTGAAGATCGTCGAGACCGACCCCGGCTTCAAGGGCAATACGGCGACGAATACGTTCAAACCGGCCAAGCTCGAGACCGGCGCAACCGTCCAGGTCCCGCTCTTCATCGAATCCGGCGATACGATCCGCATCGACACGCGCGATCGCGGCTATATCGGCCGCGCGAACGGATAACCGCATCGCATGAAAGCTCGAGCGCGCACGCTGGTCGTCGCGCTCGCGCTATCTGCGCTCGCCGCGCTGGTCGGGCTCGCGTTCTACCTCGCGCCGGCGGACGCCGTCCCGTTCCTGAGCCGCCCCGGCGACTACGTCATCCATCAGAACGCCCTCGCACACGCGAGCGCTTTCGGGTTGCCGAACGTGCCCGATCGCAGCCAGCCGAGCGATTCGCTCGCGTTGATCGCGATCGACGACGTCTCGGCCAAGGGCGTCCCGAGCGCGGGCCTACCGCCATTTCCGTATCCGCGCTCGGTCTACGGCAGGTTGCTCGAGCGCCTGCATGCAGCCGGCGCGAAACTGGTCGTCTTCGACGTGAACTTCCTCGAGAACAGCGCCGACCCGGCGCAGGACGCCGCCTTCGCCGCCGGGTTGCGCGCGATGCCGACGATCCTCACGTACGATCTCACCACCACCAGCAACGGTCAGATCGGCAAATCGGATACGGCGCCCGACCTCGCGCCGTCCGCGGCCGGACTCGGCTTCACGACCTTCGATCATCCCGGCGGCTGGTTCAGCGGACAACCGCCGGTCATCACGACCGACGCGAGCGGACGGAATGCGAGCAGACGGTTCACGTCGCTCTCGGCTGCGGCCTACGAACGCTTCACCGGGAGGCCGATCGCCGGCGAGCCGTTGCACGACGGCGTGCTGTTGTTCTTGCCGACGACCGTGAATTCGAGCCAGAACATCGCCGACAAGGTGGCGCTCGGCACCGAGAAGCGCGCGCTCGGCATCGCGCAGATCAGCAGCTTCTCCGACGCGATGACGGAGACGATTCCACAGCTCAAAGTGCTCGTCGGCGGACGCATCGTCGTGATCGGCGCGACCGCCGAAGGCCTGGGCGACTTCGTCGCGACCGCCGACGACGGCCATTATCCGGG
>JBBRTL010000128.1:0-7033 GCA_038244445.1 Vulcanimicrobiales bacterium | reverse complement strand
GTAGGCGACGCCGACGCCGAACCTCGGAGCGACGAACGAGTAGCCGATCGAGTAGGCGCTCCCCGATAGGCCACCGGCACGGCTGAACGCGGCCGCGAGATGGAGCGAACCGGCGCGCAACGCCATATCCGCCGATGGCCCGAAGCTGATCGAGCCGGGTTTCGCCTCGAAGCGCACGCCCGCCG
Source organism: Vulcanimicrobiales bacterium (assembly GCA_038244445.1). Lineage (GTDB taxonomy): Bacteria > Vulcanimicrobiota > Vulcanimicrobiia > Vulcanimicrobiales > Vulcanimicrobiaceae > JALYSX01. The sequence continues at coordinate 6,848 of JBBRTL010000128.1, read as the reverse complement.
TCAGCGAGTCGGTCAGACCGACGCTGTAACGCCCGAGTGCCGCGAAGCCTCGATAGTGGTCGCCGAACGCGAACGGAGATTCGCGCAACGCGCCGGCCGCATACTCGAAATCGCTGGTCCCGCGATCGAGCAGTTCGGCGTTCGAGTAGTAGCCTTGTCGGTAGGTCTGTTCGCGACCGAACGCATCGGTGACGACCACCGTGGTGGTCGCGCTGCCGTTAGTGACGGGGAGCCGGCTCAGGTCGAAGTTGCCGGGCGGCAGAACGATCCGATTGGTCAGAACGCCGTTGACGTAGACGTCCGCGGTCGACGGCGAGGTGACGGCGCCCGCGATGCTCGGCTGCGGGAAATGCACCGCGTAGGGATCCAAGTCGAACGCCCTCGAACTCGCGAAGCCGGCGATGAACGCCGAGCCTCCGAGATCCCCGGTCTCCGCCAGTGAATCGCCGTAACTCCGACGGATCGCGTGTACCCGATCGTCGGCTTCGAAGTAGGTCAGCCCGCGCGATATCGGCGCACCGCTCACCGCGCTGAGCGAGGAATAGAACACGCCGGCGCTCGTCGTAAAGCCACCCTCGACGAATCCCGTCGAGACGCCACCGCGCGCCTCGCTGAGCGCGTAGTTCAGATAGGCGGCGTCGCTGGTTACGTACTCCAAGTGGGCCGGACGAGTCGTACCGAGATCGTAGGTCGCGCTCGGTAGCAACGTGGCGCGCACCGAGATGTCGAGCGAGAGCGCGTCTTCGTCGAACTTGTAGGAGACGTCGGGTGCGAGCGAGGTCAGCGAGACGTACACCTGGCCGTAGAGCGTCGATCGCGTGCCGGCGAATCCCCGAATACCGGCGCCCTCGATCGACGCGACCGGGATCAGGATGTCCTTGCCGACGATGATGGCGACGGTCTCGCCTTGATCGACGGCGTTGATGCGAAGGGTTACGAAGACCCGCTGCCCCGGACTCGCCGCCGACGTCGTCCCGAGACAGACGACGAGCGCGAGCACGGCCGCGAGCGCACGCTTCATCGATGCGGTGCGGCGGCGCAGTCCTTCGAGACGTTCGAGAACGTGTTCTTGAACGAACCCGCATCGGTCTTCACCGAGACGGAAACCGAGGCGATCGAAGCGCAGCGGCCCTTCGGCAGCGGCACGATGTAGTGACGCGTCTCACCCGCAAGGACGTACCATCCGCTCAGATCTGAAGAGAACGGAGAACCGCCGGAGACGCCGGTGGTCGCTACGCGGACATCGGCTACGTTGAAATGCACGTTGCCGGTGTTCGCCACATCGAACTGGAGCGAATCGCCGCGGACCGACGCGGCGCGCACGTCGCCGGAGAAGCTCGCGGGACCGATCGGCGCGACGAAGACCGGTACGCCGATCTTCATGCGGATCGTCAGTTGCGGACCGTTCGCCGGAGCGACGATGCTGGCAAGCGAGGGCAGCTCCTCCATGAAGACGCGAAACGTCTTTTCGGTCGCGGCTTGGGGCGCGGTCACGCCGACGCGGATCCGACGCGTCTCGCCGGGATCGAGGGTGAGCAGTTGCGGAAAGAACACCAGGTCGTCGGTCGCCGCGAGTTGCATCTGCCCGGCCGGGCTCTGTTGCCACGAAAATCCGGTGACCTGGAGGCGGAGCTTCTGGCCGCTCTGGTTGACGATCGCGATCGTCGCGCTCGAGCCGCCCTTCTTCAGCGTCACCGAGATCGGATCGACCGAGAACGTCGCCGCGCTCGCGACCGCCGAGGCCACCAGCGTCAGCGCAACGGCAAACGCAACGGCCCGCGCGGAGGCGCGCTCAAAAAGTGATCGAAACCACATACCCGCTCTTCCCTTTCGAGGTATCGACGGAGACCGTCACGGTCGGGTCTACGCCGCAGTCGACGGCTAGCGTTCCCCGGCCGAGGACCGGATTCCCCGACGCGTCGAGGGAGATGGAGGCGGGCGGGACGATCTCGCACGGTCGCGTGACGTTGACGCCGACTCGGACAGGGGTGCGAACGATGCCGGCGCTCGCCGATGCGCCGGTCGCGGCGACGGCTGCTGCCGCGACCAGCCCGCGAAGCGAGGGCCTCAGAAGTTCACCATTGCCAGCAGGACGTCCGCATAGCGGCCGGGCGCGACCGTCTGGCCCGCCGGGATCCGGCCGTAGAGCGGAATGCTAACCGGTCGGCTGCTCTGCGGCGCATACGCAACCGTGTTGACCGCATTCCAAACCGTCGAACGTTGCTCCGTCGTGTAGATATCGTAGGCGACGGGCGCGCTGCCGGCGCCACCTTCCATGCCGCGGTGCGCACCGTGCGCGAACTCTCCCTGATCGAGCCCGATCGAGACGCCCGCAGCCCCCTTGGTACACGCTATCGAGACGGCTTGCGCGGTCACGTCGAGGGGTCCGCCGCGCGCGTGCTCGGCGGTGTTATAGGTGCCGAACTCGACTGCCGCTTTCGTCCTGACGATGCAGTTCGCTGCGACCGCGGCCGTGACCGAGAGCGTCGCGTTCGTGGGGTCGGCGCTCGCGGCGAACGGTGCGGTCGCGAGCGCGACGAGGAGCGCAATGCCGAGCGTGCGCATCAGAAGTTCACCGTTGCAGTGATCGTGTCGGTATAGGACGCGCCGATCGGCACATCCTGACCGAACGGAATCCGCCCGTAGACCGGGAGCGTCGCGGCCGCCATCGACGTCGACGCGTACGAGACGGTATTGACGGTGTTCCACACCGTCGTGCGTCCGGCCGTGGTGTAGATCTCGTACTGCAACGTATTCGCGCCGGATTGAAGAAAGCGGCTCGATCCGACGGAGTGAAGCCCCAGATCGAGCGCGACCGTCACGCTCGGCGCCCCGCGGGTGCACGAAATCGAGAGCGCGTTCGGCGAGACGTCGAGATTCGCGAGCTTATTGGTCACCACCGGATCGTAGGCGCCGAACGCGAGCGCGCTCGACCCGGAGATCGTACATTTCGCGATCACGGTCGCACTCGGTGGGATCGTACCGGTCGTCGTGGCCCCGAGCAGGGCAAGCGCCAGCAATCCGACCGGCCAGCGAAGGCCGAGCCTAGAAATTGATGGTCGCCGTAACCGAGTCGGTATACGTCGCACCGACGCTCGCATCTTGAGCCGATGGGATCCTCCCGTAGACCGTCACGTTGGTGGGCGTCGTAACGCCACCGCTGACGGTTTCGGCGATCGCTGTCGTCCACACGGCGGTACGGCCGGCATCGCTGTATAGTTGGTAGTTCATGTAGTGGCCGGCGCTGACCAGGCAGCGCTGCGGCGCGGTACAGCCGGCCGGCGCGTTCGCGGAGTTGCCGAAGCCAAGCGTGATGCCGCTCGCGCCCTTGGTGCAAGTCAGCACGATGGTGGTGGACTGATCGTCGTTCGTGGACAGATTCGCGACGACCGGATCGTACGCGCCGAACGCAAGCGTCGCGTTGCCGACGATGCAGTTCTGGGCGACGCTGGCGGTCACGCTCAATGTTCCGGTCGAGCTTCCCGCTGCGACCGGAATCGGAGAGGTCCAGAGCGCCGTCACGAGGACGGCGATGAAGCCCGCAGTTCGAGCTGCCGTAGCTCGCATGCAGACCTAGAAGTTGACCGTTGCGGTTACGCTGTCGGCGTAGGCTGCTCCGACCGCGGCGTCCTGGGCGCTCGGGATGCGGCCGTAGACGTTCACGGTGGTCGGCGTCGTGGTGCCGCCGGTCACGGTCTCGGCGATCGCGGTCGTCCAGACGGCCGTACGACCGGCGTCGCTATAGAGCTGGTAGTTGAGGTAGTCGCTGGCGCCGCTCAACATGCAGCGTTGCGGTGCGGAACAGCCGGTCGGAGCATTCGCCGAGTTGCCGAAGCCGAGCGTGACGCCGCTGGCGTTCTTCGTGCAGGTCAGGGTGATCGTGGTCGACTGGTCGAGATTCGCCGCGAGGTTCGCGACGACCGGATCGTACGCGCCGAACGCGAGCGTCGGCGATGAGACCGTACAGTTCTTGGCGATGCTGGCCGTGACGGTCAGCGTGCCGGTCGCCGTGCCGGCGTTGGCCGCGAGCGGAGCCGCGACCAGCGCGGCAACGGCGACCAAGGCTACGGTGCGGAGTGAATTACGAACGGACATTGAGGTGCCTCCAAAGTTCATGAGACCTTCTTATCGATTTCTTCGGCAATCGTCAAGCGTCGCAAGAGCATACTGGCAACCTCTTTACGAAGGCTTAAGCCTCCCGTTACCTAGCGTACCAGCGGGAGAATATTGCTCGGCGTGAGCGGATAGAACGCGATCGCGACGACCAAGACCGCGCAGACGACCACACTCGCCCAAGCAAGTGGTACCACCGGATGGGCCTCGTGGGCGGTCCCTTCGTGGCGCTCGTACATGGCTCGGATGACCTTGGCATACGCGAAGAGCGAGATCGCGGTGCCGACCACCAGGAGCGCGGCCAGCCACCAGTAGCCCGAGGCCGCGCCGGTGGCCAAGATCAGGATCTTTCCGAGGAAGCCGGCAGTCGGCGGGAAGCCTGCGAGGGCCAGCATGAAGACCGTCATGGCGGCGGCCAGGAACGGCTTGCGGTGCGCCAGCCCCCGGTACGTGACCAGGCGCGATCCCTCTTCCGCATCACTCGAAAGGACGGCCGCGACCGCGAACGCCCCGAGGTTCATCAGCGTATAGGCGGCCAGATAGTAGATCGCGTAGCGCAGGCCGAGCGCGGTCGAGCCGGCCATCGCGGTGAGGATGTAGCCGATCTGCGCGATGCCGGAGTACGCGAGCAGACGTTTGAGATCGTGCTGGGCGAGCATCCCGACGTTGCCGACGATCATCGAGAGCCCGGCCACGATCCAGATCGGGAGGAGCAGCCGGTCCGAGGCGCCGCTCGGCAACGCGGCATAGATGAAACGCGCGAAGACGGCCAGGGTTCCGGCTTTGGTCGCGACCGACATGAACGCGGTCACCGGGAGCGGCGCACCCTCGTAGACGTCGGGCGCCCATGCGTGGAACGGCACCAGGCTCAGCTTGAACGCGATCCCGACCAGGAAGAATCCCGATCCCATCCAGAGCAGCGGGGCGTTCGCGAGCGCCGGGTTGGCGAGATCCGCGAGTTGGACGCTGCCGGACGCGCCGAAGAGCAACGCCATCCCGAAGATCAAAAAGCCCGAAGCGGTCGAGGAGAGGATCAGGTACTTGAGTGCGGATTCGCGCGCGGCCGGCCGATCGTCGAGACCGCACAGGCAGTAGAGTGCGAGCGAGAGCAGCTCCAACCCGAGGAAGATCGTCATCAGATCGGCGGCGCCCGACATCAGCATCGCACCGGTCGCGGCCCAGAGCATCAACGCGACCGCGCCGGCGATCTTCTCTTCTTTGCCGATCGAGCCATAGAGGATCAGCGATCCGGCGAGTGCCACGATCACGATCTCCTGGAACACCGTCGAGAACCCGCCGACCACGAAGCCGCCCGAGAACGCGCTGTAGTCGACGCCATATTGCTTGGCCGCGAGCACGCCGCCGACGATCGCGACAAGCAGACCGAGACCGATCGAGACGTAGCGCTTCGCACCGCCGCGCGACACCAGGTCGACGAAGAGCACCAGGAGCGCGCCGACGCCGACGGCGCCGGCCGGAAGGATGGCCGACCAGTCGGCGTTGGTAAACGTCAGGTTCACGGAAGCAGTCCCATCAACAGCGCGTGCGGGTCGAGGCCGAGCGCGACCAGGGCCGCCAGCAGCGGCGCAACCGCCAGCCCTTCGATCCAAGTCAGGTCTCGACGGACCGGCAGATCGTCGGGGGCCGGACCGTTGGCGATGCCCTGATAGAGCCGCAACATGTACGCCGCGGCGATTATGATCGGGATCAGTGCGAGGATCGTCGGCCAGTACATGCCGGTCTGGAAGACGCCCGTCAGGATCACGATCTCGCCGACGAAGCCGGCAAGGCCGGGCAGACCGAGCGCGGCCAACGCCGCGATGCAGAGCGCCCCCGCCAGACGCGGATTGGCGGTGCCGAGCCCGGCGAGCCGGACCAGCGAGCGCGTCCCTTCGCGATCTTCGACGTAGCCGAGGATCAGGAAGAGCGCCGCGCTGAACAACCCGTGGGCGACGATGTAGACGAGCGCACCGGCGATCGCGATGTGCGAGAACGAAAAGATCGCGAGCACGATCAGTCCGAGATGCGAGAGCGACGAGTAGGCGACGATCCGCTTGACGTCGTTCTGGGTGAGCGCCGCGAACGCGCCGTACAGCAGCGAGATCAGCGCCAAGCCGACGAACCAGGGCGCGTACTCGCGCATGTAGTCGGGCAAGAACGCGAGACCGATCGCGATGAAACCGTAGAGCCCGGCCTTCGACTGTACGCCGCTGACGAGCGCGGTCATCGGCGAAGGCGTGTCGGCGTAGGTGAGCGGCATCCAGGTGTGGAGCGGGAAGACCGGCGTCTTCACCAAGAACGCGAACGCGAACCCGGCGAAGATCCAAGGCGCCCACGCGCCGATCAAATGCACGTGCGGGTTGCCGATCACGTCGGTCGAGCCGTAGATCGCCCCGAACGCGGCGGTCGCGAAGAGTAACGTCAGGCCGCCCGCGAAGTTGTAGAGGAAGTAGCGCCACGCGGTCTGCGGATGCTCGGCGTACTTCACCAGGCACAGGAAGACCGGGATCAGCATCGCATCCCACGCCAGCGCGAAGACCAGCAGGTCGCGCGCCAGGAAGAGCGCGAGCATGCTGGACTCGAGCACCAGCAAGAGCGCGATCATGCCGCGATCATCGCGCACGTCGCTCGCGAGGATCGCGCAGAAGGTGACGACCGCAAGCAGTAGCACGATCCAGAACGAGATCGAGGTCGCGCCGAAGTGGAAAGCTGCATCGAACGGTCGCGCGAGCCAG
>JBBRTL010000127.1:0-7062 GCA_038244445.1 Vulcanimicrobiales bacterium | reverse complement strand
GGACGATGGACTTCCTGAGCGATCGCCTTCTTCACGGCAGGTCGTTCCGCGTCCTGACGGTGCTCGACGAGTTCGTTCGGATGGCGCATTCGGTCGACCAGCATTCTCGTACACGGCAATCTCGGTCGTGATGATGCTCGAGACGATCGCGCACGAGTACGGCTATCCATCGTTTCTGCGGCTCGACAACGGCGGCGAAGCCTGCAACGATCAAAGCGGCGGTCCGTGTCCTCGGATCTATGTCCCAGTCACCCTTTCAGATTTTTTTTGGGATGGCCGGGGGTCGAACCCGGACGTTCTTTCGAACTGCAGATTTTCGCACCACTATAGTTTTCACTACCGCTTGCGCGTTTGTGGTCCGGACTGTGCCTTGACCGTATGAAACGAGTTTCACGTAGGTCGCGCCCGTCCAGTCTCTACACCTTCTCCGCTTTCGCGAAGCTTGGCTCGGCGTCGTCACGCGGCGTTCCGCAGAGAGTTCACCGACTTTGAGCGCATCCCGTAGGCGGTTTCCCCTCCTACGGCTCAACGATGTCAAGTCTGCTGTGTCTGCCAATTCCACCACCATCCCAGGCGGTCGTTACTGCTGGTAGTGTTCTACCACGTCGGCGGGGCGTAAGGAAGCTTCTTCGGGGTCTTGGCCGGCGTCGCGGCGGGCGCGGCGCTGGCGCAGGAGGTCCCAGAAGCGATCGAGTTGGACTTCGATCGACTCGAGACGTGCGGCGTCGGCGGGCATCAGGGCGCCCGACTCTTCGCGGGTGCGAAGGTCGTGTTCTTCTTCGACGAGAGCATTGATATGTCCGAGGATGTCTTGATCTGCCATTGCGCGTTCATTCCCCGAGATGCGAGAGCAAAAACTGCAATCCGCCGCCGAACATGGCCAGCGAATCGCGGTACGTCAGGGTCATCTCGTGGGTCTCGTTCGGAAAGACCGCGGTCCGTACCTCGACGCCCTTGGCGCGGAGGCGGAGCGCCAGATCCTCGCCCTGCGAGAACGGCACGTTGCGATCGTCGTCGCCCTGCGCCAAGAAGACCGGCGAGGTCCAGGTCGCCAGCGCCGCGACCGGCGAGGCATCGTAGGCGATCTTCCGCTCCGCCGGCGTGCCGACCGGTCGCCCGTAGTCGCTGTCCATGATCGTCGCCCAGTTGTGGACGCCCGCCATATCGAAGCCGACCTTGAAGATATCCGACCGGCGCGCCAGTCCGAGCGCGGTGAGGTAGCCACCGTACGAGAGCCCATAGATTCCGATGCGTTTCGGATCGACGTCAGCACGCGAGAGTAGATAGCGGGTGCCGCCCATCAGGTCGAGATATTCGCTCCCGCCGCGCTCGCCCTTATGCTTGGCTTCGCGGAAGTCGTGACCGTACATGATCCCGCCGCGGTAGTTGATCGAGACGACCACGCAGCCTCGATTGGCGATGTATTGATTGGTCTCGTAGAGATTCGCATAGGCTTCCATGTAGTGGAATCCCGGCAGCATCTGGCGCTCTGAGCCGCCGTGCGTGAAGATCACGCCGCAGTGCTTCGCTTTGCGGTCGTTCGGTACGAAGACTTCGCCGTGGAGCAGCAGCCCGTCCGTCGAGCGGAACGTCACCAACTGCGGTTGCACGACCGCATCTGCGGGATACGAACCGGAGTTCGGGCCGAGCGCGACGGTCGCACCGCTCGCGCTGCGCGCAATCACCGTCGGTGCGGTCTTCCAGCCTGCGTCGACGTAGGCGACGCCGCCGCCGGCGAGCGCCGCGGGGAACCACTGATCCGACGTCCCGCTCGTGATCTGCTGCGGCGTGCCGCTCGAACCGGCGCTCCAGATATGCCGACGATCGATGTCGCCTTCGTTCGTCGCGTAGACCACGTGCGAATCGTCGACCGACGCAACGGCGCTCTCGGCTTCGAAGTTCCCGTGCATCAGTGCGCGCGGGTCGCCGCCGTTCGCGGAGACGCCCCAGAGCTGGCGCCAGCCGCTGCGCTCCCACGGGAAGACGATGGTGCCGTCCGCCAGCCAGAAGAGCTGGTCGTTGGCAGCGATGTTATAGAACTCTTGGCCGCGCCCGAGGGCCGCGCGGAACACGCGGTGCGCGTTGCCGTTACTCGCATCCGCGACCCATATCTCCCACGGCGCCTCGTGCACGTCGACGTACGGATAGGCCTCTTCGCGATCGCCGGGCAGACGCACGAACGCGACGCGCTTGCCGTCGGGCGACCAGGCGGGCGCGTAGTCCTGGGTGAACGCGGGCGTCGCATAGACGTAGTTCTTCGCGTCGAAATCGTAGATCACCACGAAGCCGTGATCGCCGCGGCCGTTCGAGAATGCGAGCCTAGAGCCGTCCGGCGAGAACCGCTCGTCGCGGATATTCCCGCGGATCGTCAGCAGCGTCTCGGGTTTGCCGACGGATTTCAGCGTCGCCCCGTCCCACGTCAGCATCTCGCTCTTGAGCGCGCCGTGCTGCACGAAGATCAGCCGCGATCCGTCCGGCGAGAGATACGGCGAACTGCCGACGCCCGCGCGCAGCGGCGCGCCGCCGTGCGTGTCGGTCACCCAGACAGCTTTGTCCGGCGGGTCGGGAAGCGAGCGCGGATTCGGCACCTCGCCCGCGCGATTGTAGCCGCCGCCGCGCGTGTAGGTCAGGGCGCCGCCGTCGTGCGAGAACGCGAGCGCGCCGATCTCCTCGCCGTCGTCGCCGTCAAAAGCGGTGACGCGCTTAACCGCACCGTCGCGTGCGACGTAGACGTTGCGCAGGCCGCGCTCGTGGGCGACGTAGGCGATCGTCGTCCCGTCGGGCGAGGCGGCCAGTTCCGCGATATACGGTGCCGACAAAACGGCATCGAGCGAGAAGTGCGGTGCCGGAGCGGATGCTCCGATGCACGAGAACGAAACGAGAAGTGCCAGGGCCACCCGGCGCAGCGACATGCAGAGCCTCCGTTACGAGATCAGTGCAGACCGCCTTCGCGTCGTATCAGCAGATATCCCATAAGCAGGTCGGACGAGGTCGTCGTCGCGCTTGCGAGGCCGGTGAGTTCGAAGACGGCATCGAGCACGATCAGGCCGGCGGGCAGAATATCGGCGCGCTGGGGGTTCATGCCGGGAAGCAGTTTGCGCTCCGCGAGTGGCATCGCGCATAGGCGCGCGAGCGTACCCATGACATCCGCGCGGGCGATCCCGGCCGTGACGAACGGTGTGCGATCGCCGCGTATCAGCGAAGCGGCGGTGGTCGCGCTCCCGCCGACCAGCGCGAGTCGATCGATCGCAGGGAAGTCGCGCATCGGCGCGAGGGTCGCGCGCGCGATATCGCGGGCCCGCGCAACGGTCGACGCTTCGACCGGCCCGCCGGCGCCGGCGAGCCCCGGACACGTCTCGGTCAGACGCACCGCACCGATCTCGCACGAGATGACTCGTTCGGGAAAGGTTCCGCTGCCGACCGCGTACTCGGTGCTCCCGCCGCCCGTATCGATCACGCCGATCGTGCCGCCATCGGCCGGTAACGCCGCAACCGCGCCGCGATACGACGCGAGCGCCTCTTCATCGCCGGTGAGCACGTGCAAGGGCGCGCCGACGATCTTCTCGACTCGCGCCGCGAAGGCCGCGCCGTTTTCCGCTCGCCGTACGGCACTGGTCGCGATTGCGACCACGCTCTCCGCGCGGTCGCGGATCGAACTCTCGTGCGTACGCACCGCGGCGATCGTGCGCGCGATCGCTTCGTCGCTCAAACGTCCGCGTTCGCGCAAGCCCTCACCCAGGCGCGTACCGATCGAACGCGCAAAGACCGCTCGCGGCGGCGATTCGTCGAGGTCGGCCAAGAGTACCCGGGTCGAGTTGGTGCCGATCGAGACGATCGCGTTCATGCATCGAAGCGCGCGGCGCGCTGCTTCTTCTTCAGGTAGTGCCGCTGTTCGGCGGGCACGTCACCCGAAGGCTGCCGCTCTTCGCTCTCGCGCAAGAAGCCGGAGATCTGGCCTTCCAAGACGTCGTCGGTGATCTGCGGTGCGAGCGTTACCGACGGTCGGCGCCCTTCGTGCAGTTCGAAGCTCAGGATTTTGCGACCGGTCAACCCGCGCTCGTAATGGGCGCGGTAGTGGTCGACATCGATCAAGGGTGCGCTTGCGAGGTCGCCCGTCTCCAGACGGACGGTCGCGCCGTAGGCGCTGATGTTGAGGACCTGGCCGCGGACGAGCGTCGGCAAACGGGCTTACTTCGGCGGCGCCGGACTCGGCTTGACGAAGACGATCGCCTCGTTCGGACCGACCAGGCGGAGCCGATCGTGGATCTCGGGGATCGCGCCTTCCGGATCGGCCAGGCGACGAAGCTCTCGCAACTGTGTCCGCTTGCGCGCCTCAAGCACCTTGATGTCGCCTTGAACCGAAGCGAGTTCGTGCGCCATCGCCACGTTCTCGCCGATCACCCGCGCGAACTGAATCCCGACCAGCAAGAACACGATCGAGGCGAGAGCAGCGACGCCGAGACGCCCGAGAAAATGCAAAAAGCCGGGCGTGCGCGGAGTACGCTTCACGTCTGCCGTCGGTCCTTTTCCAGCCGCTCGCCCTGCCAAGCGCCTAGTCGCCGGTATTTTCGATAGCGCGCCTCCAGCAACGACGCTGCGTCCAACGTCGCGAGCTCGGTAAGCGAGGCATCGATCGCCTCGAGTACTAGCGACACCACGCCTCCCGGATCGCGATGTGCACCGCCCAACGGTTCCGGCACGATCTCATCGATGATGCCGAACCCAGCCAGGTCCTGGGCGGTAAGTTTCAACCGGCCTGCCGCTTCTTCCGCTTTGGCGGCATCGCCCCACAGGATCGCGGCGCAGCCCTCGGGCGATGCGACCGAGTAGACGCTGTGCTCGAGCATGATCACGCGGTCCGCGATGGCCAGGGCCAGGGCACCGCCGGAGCCGCCTTCGCCGATCACGGTCGCGACGATCGGGACCGTAGCGAGGGTCAACTCGTACAGACACGAGGCGATCGCTTCGCCCTGGGCGTGCTCCTCGGAGGCGAGGCCGGGGTCGGCGCCCTTGGTATCGACGAAGGTGACGATCGGCAAGCCCAAGCGCGAGGCTAGATGAGCAAGGCGTTTGACCTTGCGATAACCCTCGGGCGTGACCATCCCGAAGTTGCGGTGCAAATTCTCTTTGGTATCCCGGCCGCGCTGCTGGGCGATCGCGATCACGGCCCGCCCACGCAACAAGGCGAAGCCGCCGACGATCGCGTGGTCGTCGCGGAAGTGCCGGTCGCCATGAAGTTCGTCGAAGCGGTCGAAGTGCGAGACGTAGTCGAGCGAGGTCGGGCGGCTCGGGTGGCGTGCCATGTGGACCTTCTGCCACGGCGTCAACATCCCGAAGACCTCGAACTGGATCTCGGCGTACTTGGCCTCGAGCGCCTGGATCTCGCTCGACATGTCGAGGGGCTGGCTCGCGTTGACGGCCCGCAATTCGGCGATCCGTTTTTCGAGTTCGAGGAGCCCCTTCTCGCGTTCCACGATCAAATTCACTTCAGGCGTTCCTCGCGCGCGATCCGGCTTCGACGTATTCCAACAGACGGATCAACGTCGCTTTGAGATCGTGACGATCCACGACGGCGTCGATGTGGCCCTTCTCGAGCAAGAATTCCGCCGTCTGGAACTGTTCCGGAAGCTTTTGGCGGATCGTCTGTTCGATCACGCGCCGGCCCGCGAACCCGATCATGGCCTTGGACTCGGCCAGGATCACGTCGGCTTCGAACGCGAACGACGCCGAGACGCCGCCGGTGGTCGGATCGGTCAATACGATGCCGAAGAACAGTCCGCTCTCCATCAAGCGCGCGACGGCCGCGGTCGTCTTGGCCATCTGCATGAGCGCGAGCATGCCCTCTTCCATGCGCGCACCACCGGATGCGGTGAAGATGATGCATGGCAGCCTGCGTTGGTAGGCGCCTTCGAGCAGTTGCGCGAGGCGTTCGCCGACGACCGAACCCATCGTGCCGCCGCGGAAATGAAAGTCCATCACGCCGAGCGCGACGTCGTGGCCACCGATGTTGGCGAATCCGCAGACGGCCGCCTCGGTCAGTCCGCTCTTCTCCTTATCGGCAGCGAGCTTGACCGGATACGATTTCTTGTCGACCCAACCGAGCGGATCGATCGGCAACACGTCGCCGCCGATCTCGGCGAAATCACCGTCCACGATCATCGCGATCCGATCGTAGGCGTTCATCCGGAAATGGTGACCGCACTTGGGGCAGACGTCCAGATTGGCCGAGAGATCCCGTCGGTAGAGCACCTCGCCGCACTTGGGACACTTCGACCAAAGGGCCGCATCCCGCGACTCGTCGGTCGTATTGCGGCGCATCTGCAACCACTCCGGCATCGGCACTAGTTCGGCTTCCCGAAGAGACGTGCGACGTAGAGCTTGCGGAGCTGCTTGAGATAGTTGAATATCTCTTTTTGATTCAGCTTCGATTCGCCGACGACGCGATCCGTGAACACGTACGGAATTTCGAGCGCCTTGCCGTAGTGCGCCTTCGCGACGACTTCGAGGCCGATCTTGAAACCGATCGGATCGAGATCGACGCCGGCGAGTGCGTCGCGGCGAACCAACAAGAATCCGCTGGTGATATCGTTGATCGGCGTGAGCGGGCGGGCCAGCATGCATGCGACCTTCGATGTGAAGATGCGACGCTTCGGCCAGTTCGCGATTCCGCCGCCGGGAACGTAGCGGCTGCCGATCGCGAGGCCATACTTGCCGGATGCGAGTGCTTCGACCATCTTGGGCACGATCGCAATGTCGTGGCTGAGATCGCCGTCCATGCATCCAACCGCAAGCGATTCGGGGCGCGCGAACTTCCAGCCGTCGATCACGCCGCTCGAGAGTCCGAGTTTGCCGGGACGATGCAGGCAGCGGACCGGAAGCTCGGCGGAAAGACGATCGACGATCGCGCCGGTACCGTCGGGCGAGTTGTCGTCGACGACCACGATCTCACCGTCGAGATCGTTGGCCGCAAAGACGGCATCGACCGCGCGCAGCAGTTTTTCGATGCCGCCGGCTTCGTTGTAGGTCGGGATGACGAATGAAAATGGATAATTCCCCATTGCT
>JBBRTL010000126.1:0-7166 GCA_038244445.1 Vulcanimicrobiales bacterium | reverse complement strand
CGCTTCCTGCACTCGACCGGACAGCTGCACAAGGGCGGTCCGAACACGATCGTCGCCTTGCAGATCACGGCCGATCCGCCGGACGATCTCCCGATCCCCGGGTTCAACGTCGGGTTCCGCACGCTCGAGGCCGCCCAGGCTCTCGGCGATTTTCAATCTCTCGACAAGCGCAACCGTCGGGGCGCGCGCATTCACCTCAAAGGCGACGTCGAGCGCGGTCTTCGCGCACTGATCGACGCCGTCGACGACGCACTGGCAGCAAAGGCATAGGAACGCGGATGCAACTCGGAATGGTCGGACTCGGAAAGATGGGCGCGAACATGACCACGCGCCTCCAGCAAGGCGGGCATAGCGTCGTCGCCTTCGATCGCAGCGCCGATGCGGTCGCCGCAACCGTGAAAGAGAGCGGCGCCGCCGGCGCCGCCTCGCTCGCGGAACTCATCGGCAAACTCACCGGATCTCCGAAGGTCGTCTGGATCATGGTGCCCTCGGGCAAACCGACCGACGATACGATCGACGCTCTCTCCGCGCTGCTCGGCAACGGCGACGTGATCGTCGACGGCGGCAACACCAATTACAAGGAGGGCCTGGCCGCCTACGATCGCTGCAAAGCGAAGGGCGTCTCGCTCGTCGATGCCGGCACCAGCGGCGGCGTCTGGGGCCTCAAAGAAGGCTACTGTTTGATGGTCGGTGGCGACGACGCTGCCGTGAAGGCGTGCGAGCCGATCTTCACCACGCTCGCGCCCGCGAAAGGCTACGCACACGTCGGCCCGGCAGGTGCCGGACATTTCTCCAAGATGGTCCATAACGGTATCGAGTACGGCATGCTGCAGGCGTACGGCGAAGGCTTCGAGATCCTCGAGAAGTCGCAGTTCGCATTCGACATGGAGCAGCTCTCGGAGGTCTGGTGTCACGGCGGCGTCGTACGCTCGTGGCTGTTGGAACTCGCGGTGCTCGCGTTCAAAGACGATCCGAAGCTGGCCGACATTCGCGGCTACGTGGACGATACGGGCGAAGGTCGTTGGACCGTGCAGGCCGCGATCGACGAGAACGTACCCGCACCGGTCATCACGCTCTCCCTGCTCGCGCGGCTCGCGTCGCGTCAAGACGAGTCGTTCAGCGCCAAGGTCATCGCGGCGTTGCGCAATCAGTTCGGCGGCCATGCCGTGAAGAAGGAAGGCGCGTGACCGCTACCCTCCCCAACCCGCTACGCGAGGGTCTTGAGACCCGGCGCATCCACGATCCGTGTACCATCGTGTTCTTCGGCGCGAGCGGCGATCTGTTCAAACGGATGCTGTTGCCGTCGATCTACGCTCTTCGCCAACGCGGAACGCTCCCGACCAACTTCGCTTTGGTCGGGTTCGCGCGGAGCAAGTACGACGACGACGGCTTTCGCGCGTACTGCAAAGAGCAACTCGATCAGTTCGCCTACGACGCCAAGCCCGAAGGCGCCATGTGGGACGACTTCGCGAAATGCATCCGGTACGTGACGGCCGATTTCGACGACACGACGCATTTCGAGCAGCTCAAGCAGATCCTGGACGAGAACGATCGCGATCTGAAGACCGGCGGCAATCGCCTCTTCTATCTCTCGACCCCGCCCTCGGTCTTTCCGGGCATCATCGATCAGATCCAAAAGGCAGGGCTCGATCCACGCAGCAACCCAAAGGGCTGGACGCGCATCGTCGTCGAGAAGCCGTTCGGGACCGACCTCGATTCGGCGCGCGCCCTCCAGACCGAAGTCGAAAAAGTCTTCGCCGAAGGCCAGGTCTATCGTATCGATCACTACCTCGGCAAAGAGCCGGTCCAAGACATCATGGCCCTACGCTTCGCCAACGTGATCTTCGAACCGATCTGGAACCGCAACTACGTCCAGTCGGTCCAGATCACGGCGGCCGAGACGCTCGGCGTGGAAGGTCGCGGCGGCTACTACGATAACGCCGGCGCGCTCCGCGACATGATCCAGAACCACGTGATGAACCTCCTCGCGCTGGTCGCGATGGAACCGCCGGCGACGTCGAACGCCGACGCCATCCGCAACGAGAAGTTCAAGGTCTTCGCTTCGATTCAACCGCCTTCGCTCGCGGACGTGCCGAAGATGGCCGTGCGCGGACAATACGACGCCGGGTTGATCGACGGCAAGCCGGTGGTTGCCTATCGGTCGGAGCCGGACGTCAAGCCGGACTCGACGACCGAGACGTTCGCGGCCGTCAAACTCTTCGTGGACAACTGGCGCTGGGCCGGGGTCCCGTTCTATCTCCGCTCGGGCAAACGACTCGCACGCAAGGTCTCGGAGATCGCGGTCACGTTCAAGAACATCCCGCATCGCTTCTACGGCGAAGCGACCGACGAGATCGATCCGAACGTGCTGGTCATCAAGATCCAGCCGGACGAAGGCGTCTCGCTTCGCTTCGAAGCCAAGGTGCCCGGCCAGAAGAGCCACATCCGGACCGTCTCGATGGACTTTAACTACGGCACCGGCTTCGGCGTGCAATCCCCGCCGGCGTACGAGCGTCTGATCGCCGACGCGATGCGCGGCGACCAGACGCTCTTCACGCGTTGGGATGCCGTGCAGCGCGCCTGGGAGATCGTCGCGCCGATCCTCCAGACCTGGGAGAACGCGACCCCGACCTTCCCGAACTACGGCGCCGGCAGCCAGGGCCCGCACGGGGCGAGTCAGCTCTTCGATGCGTGGCGCACGCTGTGAGCAGCGCCGCCAAAGCCGCGACGATGACGTTCGTCGTCTACGTCGACGACGCGAGCCTCGTGAAAGTAGCGCAGCAGCGCGCCGAAGCGCTGATCGAGAAGCATCCGGCGCGCCTGGTGATGGTCGACGTCTCGGCCTCACACGCAACGCCCGAAGAACTGAAGTCGACCACCCACGCACAGATCGTGCCGGACGTGCCGACCGTGCTCTTCTGGGCCGGCAAGGAGAGCGTCCGCGATCCGAACTTCTTCGCGCTGAATGAACTGGCCGACGTCTTGGTGCTCGATTCGTCGCGCGGCAGCGGCGACATCGAATCGCTCCGGCAGTTGATCGACTACTTCGCACAGGGGCGACGCTCGAAGGTCCAGGACCTGGCCTATCTTCGTCTAGCGCCGTGGCAAGAGATGATCGCGACGTTCTTCGACGATGTCGAACTCGCACCGGATCTCGGCAAGATCGAATCGGTCGAGATCGTCGCGGGGTCACCGGCGGAGCAGTACTATCTGCTCGGATGGCTCGCGAGCCGCCTGAACTGGACGCCCGACGCCGTCAAGCATTCATTGCGGACGCAGGGCAAACCGCGCCGCATCTACGATGTCGCGCTCAAGTCCGCGAACTCGACCTATCGCGCTTGCATCGAAGATGGCAATGGCCGGGTCGTCTGCCTGAACGTCTTAGGCGCCAAGGCCCGGGCACAACACTGCGAGACACTGCACGACCTATCGATCGTCGCGCTGGTCGAAAAGGCGATCCTGCGCCCCGGAACCTCAGACGTCTACCGCGCGACGCTGGATGCGGCACATGCCTTCCTCGTTTGCGCCGCCGAATAAGGACCGATCATGACCGAGCGCAATCTAGGCCGCCTCGACGTCTTTCCAAACGCTGCGGAGTTGGCGAACGCCCTCGCCGACCTGTTCGTCAACGAAGCCGAGACGGCACAGACCGAACGCGGCGCATTCTACGTCGCGCTCGCCGGCGGCACGACCCCGACGGCTGCATACGCGCTACTGGCGACGGAACCGTACGTCGATCGGATATCCTGGGACGACATCTTCGTCTATTTCGGCGACGAGCGCTGCGTCGAGCCGAGTGACCCGCTCTCCAACTACAAGACCGCCCTCGACGCGCTGCTCTCGCGCGTGCCGATACCGGCGCGCAACGTCCACCGGATGAGAGGCGAGATCGATCCGCTCGAAGCCGCGGCCGAATACGCGAAGATCCTCCGCGACGACCTCGGCGAGTATCTCTGCTTCGATCTGCTGATGCTCGGTCTCGGCAAAGACGGGCACACCGCCTCACTCTTCCCCGGGACCGATCCGCTCACCGATACCGATCGTCTCGTCCGCCCGACGTACTCGAAAGAGACGCAGACCGACCGCCTGACGATCACTCCGAAGATCATCAACGACGCGCGCACGGTCGTGATCGCGACCGAGGGCCCGACCAAGTCCGACGCGGTGGCGATGACCCGCGAGGGCGTCTACAACCCGACGGCTTGCCCCGCGCAGATCGTCGACCCGGCCCGCGGCAATCTCCTCTGGCTCATGGACGAACTCGCTGCGGGAATGCTCAAGAAGCGGTAGTCGAAAGGATTTTTCCAGTCCGAGCATAGGATAGAACGGTTATGAAACGCCTGATCGCCGCCGCTTTTTCGCTCTCATTTTTTGCCGCCGCCGCCGTTGCCTTAGCGGCCCCAAAGCCGCCCGCCCAGGCCCTGATGAGTAAGCTCGCTTGGCGCAGCATCGGGCCGTACATCGGCGGCCGCGTGGTGGCCGTCGCCGGCGTGCCGAGCGATCCGAACCTCTTCTACATGGGCGGCGTCCAAGGCGGCGTCTGGAAGAGCACCGATTACGGCAACAACTGGACCAACATCACCGACGGCAAGATCCCCGGTATCGCGGATCCGATCGGCGCGCTTGCAGTGGCCGACTCGAACCCGAAGGTCATCTATGCGGGCACGGGCGAGTCCGACATCCGCGGCGACTTCGATACCGGTGACGGCATCTACAAGTCGACCAACGCCGGCAAGACGTGGACGTACGCGGGACTCCGCGACACGCATATGACGGCAGATCTCGCGATCGATCCACGCGATGCCAACGTCGTCTACGTAGCCTCGATGGGACACGTCTTCAGGCCAAATGCCGAACGCGGCATCTTCAAGACGACCGACGGCGGAAAGACCTGGCGCAAGGTGCTCTTCGTCGACGACAACACCGGCGGCGTCGCTCTCTCGATGGACAAGCGCCACCCCGCGACGCTCTACGCCGCCATGTGGCAGGCACAGCGCGTACCCTGGAAGCTCACCAGTGGCGGTCCCGGCAGCGGCCTCTACAAGACCACCGACGGCGGCGCCCATTGGACGAAGATCTCATCGAACCCGGGCTACGCCACCGGAACGCTCGGAAAGATCGGCGTCTCGGTCGCGCAATCCGATCCGAACGTGGTGTACTCGATCGTCCAGGCGAAGGACGGCGGAGTCTTCCGCTCCGACGATGCCGGCAAGACCTGGAAGCGTACCAACTCCCAATGGAAACTGCGCCAACGGGCATTCTATTACACGGCCATCTACGCCGACCCGACCAACTCGAAGCGCGCGTACGTGCCGAACGTCGACTCGCTCTACGTCACCAACGACGGCGGCAAGGTGTGGAAGACGATCGACGGCATCCCGCACGGCGACCACCACATCGTTTGGATCAATCCACGTCATCCGAAGATCCTCCTGGAAGGCAACGACGGCGGCGCGACCGTCTCGGTGAACGGCGGCGAGACCTGGAGCAGCCTATGGAATCAGCCGACCGGCCAGATCTATCACGTTGCCCTCGACCACCAGTTCCCATTCCACATCTACGGCGCTTCGCAAGATGAAGGGGCGTGGGAATACGCGAGCGCATCGACCGGCGGCGCGATCACGATGGGCAACGTGTTCTCGGTCGCGCTCGGCGAGAGCACGTTCATCGCTCCCGACCCGGACGACCCCTTCGTGACCTACGGTTCGGGCTACTACAGCTCGTTCGTGCGCTTCAACCGGCTGACCGGCCAAGAGGAGAGCGTCAGTCCGTGGCCACGCTATATGTCCGGGTCCTCCTCCGCCGCGACCAAGTACCGCTTCGGATGGACGCACCCGGTCATGTTCTCGCCCGCGAACCCGCACGAACTGTTCGATGCGTCGCAAGTGCTCTTCAGTACGACCGACCGAGGACAGACCTGGAACGCCCTCAGCCCCGATCTGACACGGAACGATCCACGCACCGAAGGCCCGACCGGCGGTCCGATCTTCAACGATCAGACCGGCGCAGAGACGTTCCCCGACATCCACGCGCTTGCGGTCTCTCCGCTCGACGGCGACGTGATCTGGGCGGGTTCGTCCGACGGTTTGGTGCACGTGACCAAAGATCATGGTGCGCATTGGACCGCCGTCATGCCGCCGCAACTCCCGCAGTGGGCGGAGATCAGCTCGATCGAAGCGTCGCACGCCGCTACAGGCACCGCATATCTCAGTGCCTCCCGCTATATGTGGGACGACTTCCATCCGTACGTCTATCGTACCACCGACTACGGCGCACATTGGAGCCCGATCGCGAACGGGTTGCCCTCCGATCAATACGTCTTCGCCGTGCGCCAGGACCCGCGCGAACCGCGGCTGCTGTTCGCAGGCACGCGCAGCACCGCGTACGTGAGTTTGGACGGCGGCTCGAAGTGGCAACCGCTCACGCTGAACCTTCCCGGCGTCCAAGTCCGCGATTTCGCGATCGACGCACGCGAAGGCGAGGTAGTCGCCGCGACCCACGGTCGCGCATTCTGGATCCTCGACAACCTCGCATTGCTCGAAGCGCTGGCCCGACAGAACGACTACACCGTCGCGACGACGCAGCTATTCGCACCCGAGACGGCCTGGCTTACGCATTCCTACGGAAGCGGTTACCCGAGCCCGGGAGCCGGTGAAAACCCACGGTACGGCGCGCGCGTCTTCTTCAACCTGCCGGCGAACTACAACGGCAGTCGTCCCCTCACGCTCTCGTTCGTCGACGCCGGCGGCGCGACGGTCCAGAGCTTCTCACTCCATCCCGCTGCGAAAAAGCCCGTCAAGCTCACGGAAGATCAGGAGAACGCGACCGATGCGGCGCACCTGCGCACGCGCGGCCTGACGAAGGCGACCGGCGTCGAGCCCGGGATGAATGCGTTCCAGTGGGACCTGAGATATCCGTCGGCGTTCGACGTGCCGTTCTACAACAACGACGTCACCGACGACTTCGCCGACTCTGCGGACGGGCCCACAACGCTGCCGGGTGCATACACGATCGTGCTACAGTACGGCTCGCAAAAACTGCAAGCGCCGCTCACCATCTCGCTCGATCCTCGGGTGCATCCGGCTGCCGGCGATCTCGAGGCGCGACTCGCTCTCGAGCGCCGGATCGTCGCTACGGATCGAACAGGCTGCGCGGCGGCTCGGCCT
>JBBRTL010000125.1:0-7453 GCA_038244445.1 Vulcanimicrobiales bacterium | reverse complement strand
CGTCGTAGGCGTCGTTCATCGCGAGTCGGATGACCTGGTGACCGGCCGCCTCGAGGGCGGCGAGTCGAGCGTCGATCTCGGCGCAGCCGACGCCCGCGACGGTCGAACCGACGTAGACGAAGAGACGATCGTTGCCGTACACGTCGGGCGCTCCGAGCGGCTCGCCTTCGACGGGCACGATGCCCTTGCCGAGTTTGCCGGTCGACTCCGCGATCAATTGCTCGGCCCACGCGCCGAAGGCGCCCACCTTGGGATGCGTCACGATCGTGAGCTTGTCGCGGCCGACCGTCGCCGCACCGCCGATGGCCGCGCCGAAGCGCACGCCGCGCGCCTTCGACGGATCCGACGTCTTGGCGTTCCCGTGCATCGCGCCGAGCCCGCGATCGAGCAGAAGGTTGACGTCGTATCCGGCCACCGCCGCCGGAACCATCCCGAAGAACGACAGGGCGGAGTAGCGTCCGCCGATGTTCGGGTCATTTTCGAAAGACGTGCGAAAACCGGTCTCCTTGGCTTCGACGGCGAGCGTCGTCCCGGGGTCGGTGATCGCGACGAAGTGCGAGCCGGCGTTCTCGGAGCCGACCGCTTTGACGACCTTGTCGTGATAGTACGCGTAGTACGCGTTGGGTTCGGTCGTCGTGCCGCTCTTGGAAGCGACCAGGAAGAGCGTGCGCGAGACATCGATCGCGTCATCGAGTTCGGCGATCTGAACCGGGTCGGTCGAGTCGAGCACGTGCAACTGCGGACGGCCTTCGATCCCGCCGAACGTCGCGCGAAGAATATCCGGCGCGAGTGAAGAGCCACCCATGCCGAGCACGGCCACATGCGCAAACGATTTCACCTCTTCGGCGAACGCTTTGAGGCGCGGGACCGCTTCCATGAGGTGCTCGGGGATGTCGAGCCAGCCGAGCGCGTGCGCGATGATCTCGGCATCGGCCGGATCGTTCGACCATAGACTTGCGTCCTTGTTCCAAAGCCGCGTCAGGAAGTCGCTCTTGACGAGTCCCGCGAGAGCGGCGTCAAAAGGGCCGTCGGTCTTGCCGAGCGAGACCGCCACGCGCTCGGCGCCGCCGGAGAGCACCTTCTGCTTGTAGACGATCGCACCGAGGAGCGCCGCGAACGAGTCCGAAAACGACGCGACCCCGTCGACTTGTAGTTTGTGCGTGACGTCGTAGAGCGAGATGCCGGCGTCTTGCAAGGCTTTGGCGGTCGCGCGCGCCTCATCGAGTCCGGTCTCGACCGTATCGGCGACTACGGTACCGTGATCGAGCAACGCGGCAAGCGTTTTCGGCGGCATCGTGTTGATGGTGTCGGGGCCGACGACCGTCTCGACGTACATCAGGTCGGGGTACGATGGGTTCTTGGTCGAGGTGCTCGCCCACAGCGGACGCTGGACCGCCGCCCCGGCGGATTTCGCTTTCGCGAACGCGTCGCCGTGGAAGAGTTCCTTGAACTTCTGATAGGTCAGTTTGAGATTCGCGATGCCGATCTTTCCGAGCAGGGGCGCAAGCGCGCTCTCGCCTTTCGCGATGCGGTCGTCGAGGATCTTGTCCACGGCGCTATCGATGCGCGAGACGAAGATGCTGTTGACGGAACGGATCGTCTCGACGGGTTTTCCCTCGGCGAGGCGGCGATTGATGCCGTTGATATACGCTTGCGCCGTCTTCTCGTAGAACTCGACCGCGAAGACCAGCGTGACGTTGATGTTGATGCCTTCGTAGATGCACTCTTCGATGGCCGGCACGCCTTCGTCGGTGCCCGGGATCTTGACCATCAGGTTCGGGCGAGCGACGCGCTACCAAAGCTCTTTTGCCATCGCGATCGTGCCGGCCGTGTCGCCCGCCAGGAGCGGCGAGACTTCCAGGCTGACGAAGCCGTCGTTGCCGCCGGACGAATCGAAGACCGGACGGAACGCATCGCAGGCGTTCTGGATGTCTTGGACGGCCAGGTCCCAGAAAAGCGCGTCGGCATCTTTCTCGGTGCCGAGCAGGGACTTGAGCTGTTCGTCGTAGTCGACGCCGGCGCCGATGGCCTTCTCGAAGATCGTCGGGTTGCTGGTCATGCCGCGCAGGCCCTGATCGATCAGGCGCTTGAGTTCGCCCGAGGCGAACATGTTGCGGCGCAGGTTGTCGAGCCAGACGCTCTGCCCGTCGGCGAGCAGCTGCTGCAGTTGGTTACTCACGAATGCTAACTCCTAATGCGAATGGGTTGCGAAAGCGAAGGTGGAGGTCGCGACCGAAGCGATCGCGTCGGCCGTGAAGCCGTACTCCTTGGCGATGGCGGCGGCCGGTGCCGACGTTCCGAAGTGGTCGATGCCGTAGGCGAGTCCGCGATCGCCGACCCAGCGATGCCACCCAAAGGTCGCGGCGGCTTCGATCGACATGCGCGCCGTGATGGCGGGGGGTAGGACTTCGTCGCGATAGGCCTGCGGTTGCGCAGCGAAGAGGCTTTCGCACGGCATCGAGACGACGCGCGTCGCGATGCCCTTTGCATCGAGCAACTTCTTTGCGTCGACGGCGAGTCCGACTTCCGACCCGGTGGCGATCAGTATCAGGTCGACCGTTCCGGTTGCGTCGGCAAGGACGTAGGCGCCCTTTTCGACGGGCGCCTCGCGTTCGCCCAAGAACGGAACTTTTTGGCGCGTCAGCACGATCGCGTAGGGGCCTTCCTGCGACGTCACCATGAGCTTCCAGGCTTCGCGCGTCTCGATCGCGTCGGCCGGGCGGATCGTGGTCAGGTTCGGCATCGCGCGCAACATCGCGAGTTGCTCGACCGGTTGATGGGTCGGACCGTCTTCGCCGAGCAACACCGAATCGTGGGTGAAGACGAAGAGCGAATGGATCTTCGAAAGTGCGGCCAGACGAACCGCCGGCTTCATATAGTCGGCGAAGTTGAAGAAGGTCGCCGAGAACGGCATCAGGCCGCCGTGATAGGCGATGCCGTTCGTGATCGCCGCCATCGCGTGCTCGCGCACGCCGTAGTGGACGTTGCGTCCGGCGAACGAGCCCGGCTCGAAGTCGCCGAATCCTTTGAGATTGGTCTTCGTCGACGGGTCGAGGTCGGCCGAACCGCCGACCAGTTCCGGGAGGGATGCGGCGATCGCGTTCATGCTCGCGCCGCCGGCGTCACGCGTCGCGATCGCGCCGCTGGTCGCGTCGAACGCCGGCCACGGAAGGTCGGCGGGAAGACGCTTAGCCGCGATGCGCTCGAACTGCGCGGCGAGGTCCGCATTGTCGCTCTTCCATGCGGCGAACGCCGCTTTCCACGCATCCTCGATGGCGGCGCCTTTCGCACCGACCGCGCGATACCACGCGAGCACGTCGTCGGGAACGTAGAAGGCGGGCTCGAGCGGCCAGCCGAGACGCTCTTTGGTCTTGGCGGTGTTGGCGGCGCCGAGCGGCTCGCCATGCGCTTTGAACGAATCCTGTTCCGGCGATCCGTAGCCGATGTGGGTGCGCACCGCGATGAACGACGGACGGTCGGTGACCTTCTTGGCGATCGCGATGGCTTCGTCGATCGCATCGGCGTCGTTCCCATGGCCGATATCGACGAACTGCGTGTGCCAGGCCAGCGAGTCGAAGCGCGCGACGTGATCGTCGGTGAACGTGAGATCGGTCGGACCGGCGAGCGAGACCTTGTTGTCGTCGTAGAGCACGATCAGCTTGCCGAGCTTCAGATGTCCGGCGAGCGATGCGGCCTCTTGGCTGATGCCCTCCATCAAGTCGCCGTCGCCGCAGATGCAATAGGTGAAGTGATCGACGATCGGATGATCGCCGACGTTATAGATCGCACCCAGGTGCGCTTCGGCGGCGGCCATGCCGACGGCGTTGGCAAAGCCCTGCCCGAGCGGACCGGTGGTCGCTTCCACGCCCGGCGTGTGACCGAACTCCGGATGGCCGGGCGTCTTGCTGCCGAGTTGGCGGAACGACTTGAGGTCGTCCATGCTCACGCCGTAGCCCGTCAGGAACAGGAGCGAGTACAACAGCGCCGAGCCGTGGCCGGCCGAGAGCACGAAGCGGTCGCGATCGAACCAGCCGGGATCCTGCGGATTGAACTTCAGGTGCCGGGTCCAGAGCGCGTAGGCCATCCCGGCCGCGCCGAGCGGCATGCCCGGATGCCCGGAGTTCGCCTTATTGACCGCGTCCACGCTGAGAAAGCGGATGGCATTGATGCGTTGCTCGTCGGCAGGGGTATTCGGCACGAAAAATCCTCATAGATAGTGAGAGCGAGTCCGCGAAAAGCCTCGGGAACCTGCATCATTCCTCAGGGGGACCCTTATTTCTTACCCATTAGCGACACATCTTAGAGGGCATGAGGCGCTCGCGGCCTCGGTTTATCGTAACTTGCTTCGTCGCCGGGCGGACGCCCGGCGCGAGCCGTCGAAGCGCGGCGCCATGAACCACGAAGCGATGGCTCTGGCGATCGGCGAACTGGCGGAGGCTCCGTCTCGGGTGGCCGGACCGACCGGCAAGGTGATCGACGAGGTCATGGAGCTACTCGATACCGGCGCGGTCCGCGTCGCCGAACCGAACCCCGATGGGTCGTGGACGACGAACGCCTGGATCAAACAGGCGATCCTGCTCTATTTTCGCCGTCGCGACGTCGAGTGGATCGGCGATCCGATGGGCGCCACCCCGGCCTACTACGACAAGCTCCCGATCAAACGGAACTACGAAGCCCTGGGCGTCCGGTGCGTGCCGCCGGGCGTCGCCCGATTCGGCTCGTTCCTGGCGCGCAACGTGATCCTGATGCCCGGTTACGTGAACATCGGTGCCTACGTCGACGAAGGCACGATGATCGACACCTGGGCGACGGTCGGCTCGTGCGCGCAGATCGGCAAGCGCGTCCACCTCTCGGGCGGGGTCGGCATCGGCGGCGTGCTCGAGCCCGCGCAGGCCTCGCCGGTCATCATCGAAGACGACGCCTTCGTCGGTTCGCGTTGCATCGTGGTCGAAGGCGTCCACGTGGAGCGCGAAGCGGTACTCGGCGCGGGCGTCGTACTAACCGCCTCGACCCCGATCATCGACGTGCGTGGCCCGACTCCGGTCCGCACGAAGGGCCGCATCCCGGCGCGAGCGGTCGTGATTCCGGGCACGATCCCGAAGCGGTTCCCGGCCGGCGAATACGCGGTGCCGTGTGCGTTGATCATCGGCGAACGGAGCCGCGCGACGGATCGCAAGACCTCGCTCACCGAAGCCCTCCGCGACTTCGGCGTCTCCGTCTAAGTTGAACCCGCGCGTCCTCGACATTCCCGGATCGTTGATCCGGCAGATCGCCGCAAAGCGGCGTCCCGACTCGATCGATCTCGGCCTAGGCGAACCGACGCTGATGCCGACGATGGCATATCTGGATGCCGCCATGGAAGACGTCCGCACGCGCGGGCTGCGCTACACGCAGAATGCCGGCGAGCCCGAGTTGCGCGCCGCAGTCGCCGCGCACTACGGCTATCCGGGCATGGGTCGTGCGGAGAACGTCTGCATCACGACCGGGTCGCAAGAGGCGATGTACGCGGTTCTCAAGACGTTGCTCGACCCGGCGGCGGACGAGCTTTTAGTCGTCGAGCCGGCGTTCCCGTCGTACGTGAAGATGGCGATGCTCGAAGGCACCGCGGTCCGCACCGTCGCGATGCGCGCCGAAGACGACTTCGCCTTCGACGCCGAGCGCATCGTTGCGGCGATCGGCGAACGGACGCGCGCGATCGTGATCTGCTCGCCCTGTAACCCGACCGGGCGCGTGTTGCGTGAAGAAGAAGCGCGCAAGCTCGTGACGGCGCTCGAACGGCGCGGCGGCGAACCGGTCTGGCTGATCCACGACGAGATCTACCGCGAGCAGACCTTCGTAGAAGATGCGAGCGAACTGGCCCGGATCTACCCGCACACGATCGTGACCAACTCGCTCAGCAAGAGCAACGCGCTCACCGGCCTGCGGATCGGCTGGTTCGTCGCGCCGGCAGCGTTCGTGGAACAGGCGATCAAAACGCACGCCTGGGCCGTCGCGTGCGCCGACACGTTCGGCCAGCACGTCGCCCGCCACGTCTTCGCCGATCCGAACGGCATCCGCGAACATGCCGCCTGGTACGCGCAGCATCGCGCCGCTGTGGTCAGCGCCCTGAGCGCGAACGGTCTATACTTCGCGCCGGTCGACGGTTCGTTCTACGCGAGCATCCGTCTCCCCGGAGGGCGCAACTCGCTCGACGCCGCCCTCGCGTTGATCGAGAACGAGAACGTCCTCACGATTCCCGGCAGCGCCTTCGGCGCATCTTTCGAAGGCTGGCTCCGTCTCAGCTGGGTCGCCCCGATCGAAACCGTCCGCACCGGCATCGAACGGATCGCCGCGTCTTACGGAAGAGCGGTCTAGCCGATCTCGACGAGTTCGGCCACGTGCTCCGGTTCGGGAATCGTGTGACCGCGTTGCCTCTCAAACTCGATCCAGCCGGCGATGGCCTCCCGGACGTTCGCGCGAGCCTCCGCGAGGGTGTTGCCGGCAGACATGCAACCCGGAAGATCTGGTACGACCGCTCCCCACGATCCGTCGCGCGCGCGGTCGAACATCACTGCGTATTTCACGATTGATCCTCCCCGAAGATTTTGATGGCCTTCAGGACCTGAATCTCAATTCCTATTGAGAGCTCTCGACCGGCGTGATACGGAACGACGACTGCTCGGCCGTTGGGCCGTAGCGGGTGCTTCAGATACATATGGCTCCCGCGGATATGATCGACTATGTATCCTGCACGCCGCAGGAGACGGAGAGCTTGTCGTGCTCGCATCGCATGGGTCCATCCCCCCGATACGCCACAGTGACAAGCTCTGTTGGTTGGTCTATCCGATCCAGACCGTCTGTACGTTGACGAACTCGTGGATGCCGAAGGCGGCGAGTTCGCGGCCGTAGCCGCTCCGTTTGACGCCGCCGAAGGGGACGCGCGGATCGCTTGCGACGACCGCGTTGACGAAGGTGCAGCCGCACTCGAGGCGCGCGGCGAGACGTTCGCCCTCCGCGACATCGGCCGTCCAGATGGATCCGCCCAGGCCGAAGGTGCTCGCGTTGGCGAGTTCGATCGCATGATCGTCGTCGCGCGCGCGGATGACGGCGGCGGCCGGCCCGAAGACCTCCTCATCGAACATGCGCATGCCGGGGGTGACATCGGCGACGATGGTCGCATCGTAGAAGTAGCCTGCGTCGTCGTGGACGTCGCCGCCGAGAACGAGGCGGGCGCCGGCGTCGATGCTCGCGCGGACTTGCGCGTGCAGCGTGTCGCGCAGATCTTCGCGCGCGACCGGACCGAGCCCGGTACTCTCCGCTGTCGGATCGCCGACGACGAGTGCGCTTGCGTGCGTCGCGAATCGTTCGACGAACGCGTCGTAGACCGCATCGACGATGATGAAGCGTTTACCGGCGATGCAGGATTGACCATTGTTCTGAAAGCGCGCCGTGACGGCGGCTTTCGCCGTCGCAT
>JBBRTL010000124.1:0-7510 GCA_038244445.1 Vulcanimicrobiales bacterium | reverse complement strand
GGGACGCTCGCTTTTTCGCATCGTGCGAAAAAGCTGCTCGCCTCGTCGTCGCTCCCGCCATCCTGGCTCCGCTCCTCCCGTCACACGCCCCCCAACGCGACCCCCCGCGAGTCGAACCTCACAAACGATCGCTACGATGTTGGCGGGCTGGTGCTTTTATGATCGGTGATGCGGTCGATCTTTCGGTTCGGCTTGGTGCGCTTTCTTTGCCGTTCCCTACGTTGATGGGGAGCGGGTGTTATGGCAGCGGCGAGGAGTTCGCGCCGTTCGCGGATCTGACGCGCGTCGGCGGGGTGGTGTTGAAATCGGTCACGCGGGCGCCGCGCTTGGGGAATCCGGTGCCGCGGCTGGTGCATACGCCGGCGGGATTGCTCAATGCGATCGGGCTGCAGAATCCCGGGATCGACTGGTATCTCGAGCATGACGTCGCGAAGTTCGCGGGCCGGCCGTGTAAGGTGATCGGGAGCGTGGCCGGGTTCGCGGTCGACGATTATGCCTTTGTCTGCGAGCGTTTGGCGGCGCGCGACGAGATCCATGCGATCGAGTTGAACATCTCGTGTCCGAACGTCGGGAGCGAGGGCGAGACGTTTGCGTGCGATCCGAAGCTGACGTCGAAGGTGGTCGCGGCGGCGCGTGCGACGACGGATAAGACGCTGATCGTCAAGCTCTCGCCGAACGTCACCGACATCGCATCGATCGCGCGCGAGGCGCAGGCGGCGGGTGCGGATGCGCTGGCGGTAGTGAATACCGTTCGCGGGATGGCGATCGATACGCAGACCTGGCGCCCGCGCTTGGGGAACGTGACCGGGGGGCTCTCGGGGCCGGCGATCCGGCCGATCGCGGTGCTCGCGGTCTACGAAGTCGCGCGGGCGGTGACGATTCCGATCGTCGGGCAGGGCGGCATCGAGACGCTCTCGGATGCGCTCGAGTTCTTTCTTGCGGGCGCGAGCGCGATCTCGATCGGGACCGCGAACTTCACGGATCCGCGGATTCCGGAGCGGATCGTTGCCGGCCTCGCGGAGTATCTGTGCGCGCGCGGGCTTACGTCGTTGCGGGATATCGTCGGAAAGGCGAACGTACCGTAATGGCCCAGTTGGTGATCGCTCTGGACGTGGCCGAGGCGGCGCAGGCCGAGCGGCTGGTCGACGAACTCTACGAACTCGATCCGATCTTCAAGATCGGGCTCGAGGCGCTCTACGGGTACGGCGATCGTCTGTTCTCGTACTTCGAGGCGCGCGACGTCCGCTATTTCATCGATGCGAAGCTGCACGACATCCCGAATACGGTCGCCCGGGCGATGCGCCGGCTGGTCCGGCCGGGTGCGCATATCATCAACGTGCATGCCCTCGGGGGCGACGAGATGATGCGCCGGGCCGTCGAAGCGGCGGCAGAACGCTCGGCCGAACTCGGGATCACGGCGCCGCACGTCTTCGCGGTGACGATCCTTACCAGCATCGCGTCGCAAGATCTGCTCGAACTGGGTCTGCATGGCGGCCCGGGCGAGAACGCGATCCGCTTGGCGGCCCTGGCGCGGGACGCCGGCTGTAGCGGTGTGGTCTGCAGCGCCCGTGAGGTCGGCGACCTCAAGACGTTCTTCGGTGGCGACTTCTTGACGCTGACGCCGGGCATCCGCCCGCTCGGCAGCGCCCACGGCGATCAGAAGCGCGTGGTCACCCCGGCCGAGGCGGTCGCCGCGGGGTCGGATTACGTGGTGGTCGGCAGGCCGATCACGGACGCGGCAAATCCGCTGGAGGCGGCGAAGAGTATCCTCGACGAGATGAACCGATGATCGATCAGCATAGCTTAGAACGAACGCTTCACGACCGTGGCGCCCTGCTGCACGGCCACTTCCGGCTGAGCAGCGGACGGCACAGCGACCGCTTTATCCAGAAGTTCCGGATCCTCGAGGACCCACGTCTGGTCGAACCGATCGCGCGCGCGCTGGCCGAGCATTTCCGCCCGTCGGACCCGACGGTCGTGGTGAGCGCCGCCGTTGGCGGGATCATCCTGAGCTACGAGGTCGCGCGGGCGCTCGGCGTCAAGGGGATCTTCGTCGAGAAAGAGGGCGGAGTGCCGACCTTGCGACGCGGCTTCGCGATCACGCCGCAAGATCGCGTGCTGATCGTCGAAGACGTGATCACGACCGGCGGTTCGGTCCGCGAAGTCTTGAGCGTCGTCCGGGCGGCCGGCGCGCGCATCGTCGGCGTCGGCGCGATCGTCGTGCGCGGGGATGCGGACTTCGGCGTGCCGTTCACCGCCATGCTGGATCTGCCGATCGTTTCGTTCGATGTCGCCGACTGCCCGCAATGCGGGACCGGCGATCCGATCGACGACCCCGGCTCGCGGCGTTCGTAAGCCGCCGGATGAGTCGTCCAGCTCTCGCCAAGATCGCGCCCTACGTTCCGGGGACCTCGATCGAAGAGGTTCGTCGCAAGCTCGGACTCGAGCGGATCGTCAAACTCGCCTCGAACGAGAATCCGCTCGGGAGTTCGCCGAAGGCGCTCGCCGCGCTCGGGTCGATCGACCGGCTCCATCTGTATTTCGACGATTCGCACACGGAGCTACGCGAGAAGATCGCGGCGCAGTACGGTTTGAACGCGGAGAACGTTGTGCTCGGTCACGGCAGCAACGAACTCGTCAACATCGTCGCCGAGACGTTGCTCGAAGCGGGCGACGAGGCCGTGATGGCCGAGCCGTCGTTCTCGCTCTATCGGCTGGTCGCGGCGTTGCAGGGCGCGAAGGCCGTCGAGGTGCCGCTGCGCGAGTACGATCACGATCCGGACGCGATGCTCGAGGCGATCACGCCGCGTACCAAGATCGTCTTCGTCTGCGATCCGAACAATCCGACCGGGACCGCGCTTACCGCGGCGGCCTGGGCCCGCTTTCTCGCACGCCTGCCGGAGCACGTGACCCTGGTCGTCGACCAGGCGTATCGCGAGTTCATGGATTCGGACGGCGTGGATGCCGT
Organism: Vulcanimicrobiales bacterium; assembly: GCA_038244445.1. Classification (GTDB taxonomy): domain Bacteria; phylum Vulcanimicrobiota; class Vulcanimicrobiia; order Vulcanimicrobiales; family Vulcanimicrobiaceae; genus JALYSX01. Next base: position 4,542 of record JBBRTL010000124.1, on the reverse strand, counting down.
ACCGCTGGTGATGCGTCGGCCGAATACGCTGGTGTTGCGGACCATGTCGAAGATCTACGGGCTCGCCGGCCTGCGCTTCGGCTACGGCTTTGCGGATGCGGAGACGATCGGCTGGCTCAATCGCGTGCGTTTGCCGTTCAACGTCTCGCGTCCGGCCGCGCTCGGAGCGGCGGCCGCACTCGACGACGCCGAGTTCGTGGCGCGTAGCCTCGAGAACAACGAACGCGGTAAGGCGTATCTCGCCACCGAGTACGCGCGGCTCGGCTTGAAGATGGTGCCGACGCAAGCGAACTTCTACGCGTTGGTCGTCCCGGGCACTGCGACGCGTGCGTACGACGACCTGCTCGCGCGCGGTATCATCGTGCGTTCGGGCGACGCCCTCCATATGCCGGGACACCTACGCATCACGATCGGGACCGAAGCCGAGAACCGGCTCCTGATCGACGCGATCGAGGCATTGCTGCCGCAGTGGCGCTCGGACTGATCGTCCGGCCCGCGGCCGCCGCGGACCGCGGATTCATCGAGGAGCTGGGCAGACGCACGCTCGGATCGAGCGTCGCCGCTTTCCGGCAGGCCCCCGCGGCGATGATCGAGGTCAGCTACGAACGCCTCCTCGAGATCGTGTTCGGACAGTCGTACGTAGGCTTGATCGCGGAGCGCGCGGGCGTTCCGGCCGGCTTCCTGCTGATGCTCGACCAGCTGCCCGACGAAGTGACCGCGATGCCGCAGGGCTTCATCGCGTATATGGCCGTCGAACCGGCTGCTCGGAGGTCCGGGGCGGGTCGCGCGCTCTTGGCGGCGGCCGAGGATGAGGCGAAACGGCGAGCTTTGCCGTATATGGGTCTCATGGTCACCGAAGAGAACGCCGCGGCGCGAGCGCTCTACGAAGGTGCCGGCTATCGAACGGAGCGTCGTTTGCTGTGCAAGGAACTGTGAGCGGTATCGACTGGCGGCGCGTCTTCATCGGCGCCGGAATCCTCGTCCTGATCGTCGCGGCCCTGTGGTTCGCCTCGTTGATCCCCAAGACGATCGCACTCTTCCTGATCGCGGCTTTTCTGGCGTTCGGGATCCAACCGCTGGTGGTGCGGCTGCAAGAACGTAAGATTCCGCGACCGGTCGCGATCGCGGCCGTGTTCGCCGTACTGACGCTGCTCTTCGTGTTGAGCCTGCTCTTCATCGTACCGCTCACGATCGATCAGGTGACGTCACTTGCGTCCAAAGCGCCCGAGTACGTGGCGAGCGCCCAGAGTTGGATCGTGGACGGGGAGGCCTGGCTGCGCGACCGGGTGCCGAACATCACGATTCCGGACAACGTCTTCGATATCGGCAAACTGACCGGCACGAACCTCGGCGCGATCGCGACGAGCACGCTTTCGACCGTGCCGGCATTTCTCGGCAACTTCTTCTACGCGCTACTGATCGGCTTCTCTGCGACCATCCTCTCGATCTTCTTCCTTTCGAACGATCATCAGATCGCCGAAGGATTCGCTGCGATGTTCCCGGAGAGCCGGCGCGCGACCGCGCGCAAACTCTCGGCCGAGATCACGCAGCTCTTCGGCTCGTATATCTCCGGTCAGATCATCGTGAGCGCGATCACGGGCGCGGTGGTCGCCGTGCTGAGCGCGCTGGTCGGCTTCAAGTTCGCGTTGCTGCTCGGCATCATCACGGCGGTCGCCTACGCGATCCCGATCTTCGGCATGCTGATCGCGCAGATCATCGCGTTGATCCTGTGCGCGCCGCAGGGACTCGCAGTCGTGATCTGGGTGCAGGTCATCATGTTCGGCATGGCTCGCATCAGCGATAACATCCTCGTACCGAAGATCATGGGCGACTCGGTCGGCGTCTCGCCGATCGGCGTGATGTTCGCGGTCTTTGCGGGCGGCGAACTCTTCGGGCTGCCGGGCCTGCTGCTCGGCATCCCGGCGGCCGCGTTGATCAAGATCCTGTGGCGTTACTTCGTAACGCCGTGGCTGCATCGCCAACTCGACGATCGGTCCGCGAAGAAGACGTGAAGTTCGTCAGCGAAGCCGTCGTGCCGCAAGGCGAGTTCGACGGCGCCGCGACCGGGCCGGGCGAGCCCGCCCTCCCGACGGCGTTCGCCTGGCGCGACGAGATCCTGACGATCGCCGCGGTCACCGGCACGCGGCGCGGCCTCAAAGACGACCGCGGCGAGTCGTATCTCAAGAAGCACTACTACGAGGTCGAACTGACCGACGGCCGCACCGCCACGTTCTACATGGACCGCCAAGCCAAACCCGGCCGCCCGCGCTGGTGGCTTTACACGATGTCGGATTGACCCGATTCCGCATGCTGTGTTAAACTAGTTGGACTAGCATGAAAAGCGAAATTGGGAACGCCCATTGGAATCTTCAGGATGCGAAGGCCCGGCTGTCCGAACTCGTCGATCTCGCCGCCTCGGGTCATCCGCAGGTCATCTTGCGCCGTGGCGAACCTACGGCTGCGGTAGTCTCGATCGAGGACTACGAGCGCCTTAGGACAGGATCCGGATCGCTCGTCTCCTTTTTGCTGCACGAGACGCCGAAATTTGAGGGATTCGAAATAGAGCGATCGGCTGAGGTCTTCGAGCCGCGTGTCGATTTCAGCGGTCCGGAGTTCGACAGGGATTCCAAGTGATAGGCTTCTTGCTCGATACGGCAGCCATATCGGAACTATGGAAACAGCGAGTGAACGGCGGCTTCTCGGCGTGGCTCGAAACCCAGTCCGACCATCGGCTCTATCTTTCTGCGCCAACGGTCGGCGAACTCGAAGCGGGAGCGGCGCGCCTTCAAGACACTGCGCTTCGACGTGATATCGAGACCTGGCTGATCCATGGCGTACTCCGAAGGTTCGGGTCCCGCACGCTTCCCTTCGACCTGGATGCCGCGCGCGTTTGGGGAAAGATCTACGGCGCGGCTCGACGGGCCGGTCGAACCGTGCCGATCATCGACTCGCAGATCGCGGCGATCGCGATGTCGCGCGGACTCGCGATCGTCACCCGTAACGAACGCGACTTCCGGAACCCGCTGTTCGAAACGCTTGAAGTCCTTAACCCCTGGGACTAGACCGATCTACATCGACTCCGGGGCGCTGACGCCGAGCATTTCCAGGACGCGCGCGAGGAGGGTCTTGGTCGCGATGCAGAGGGCGAGGCGAGCGCGACGCGTCGGCGCGTCCTCGACCAGGATGCGACACTCGGTGTAGAACGAATGGAAGTCGGCGGCGACGTCGCGGGCGTAGCGGGCGAGGCGGTGCGGCGCTTCGTGCTCGGCGACGCCTTGCACGACGCGCGGCAGATCGGCGAGCCGGCGCGCGAGCGCGAGTTCGGCCGGCGCGCCGAGCGCCTCGAGGCTTTCGCCGGTCGCGGCGGCAGTTACGTCGGCGACCTCCGCTTTCTGCAAGACCGAGTTGATGCGCGCGTGGCCGTACTGCACGTAGTAGACCGGGTTGTCGAGGCTCTTCTCTTTGGCGAGCGCGAGATCGAACGTGAGCGGCGACTCGATCGCGAGCATCACGAAGAAGAAGCGGGCCGCATCCACGCCGACTTCGTCGATGATATCGGCGAGCGTGACGATGTGCCCGGCGCGCTTGGACATGCTGACCTCTTCGCCGCCCCGCATCAGCGTGATCTGCTGCGCGATCAGGACGTCGAGCTTGCCTTCGTAACCGAGGGCGCTTGCGATGCCCTTGAGGCGATCGATGTAGCCGTGGTGATCCGGGCCGAGGATGTCGACCACCCGGTCGGCGCGTTTGAGCTTCTCGTTGTGATAGGCGACGTCGGGCAAGATGTAGGTCGGCCGGCCGTCCGTGCGGACGAGCACGCGGTCCTTATCGTCGCCGAACTCGGTCGACTTGAAGTAGACGGCGCCGTCTCGTTCGTAGGTGTAGCCGAGTTCGGTCAGGCGCGCGAGGCCGGCGGCGACGCTGCCGTTCTCGTGCAGCTCCTTCTCGCTCTGCCACAGATCGTAGTGTACGCCGAATCGGATCGCGGTCGCCTGTTGATCGGCGAGCAACGCGTCGCGCCCGAACGTGCCGAAGTATGGCAGCCAGGCGGCTTCGTCCGCGGCGATCCACGTCTCGCCCTCGTCGCTCGCGATACGTCCGGCGATCGGAAGCAGATAGTCTCCCGGGTAGCCTTCTTCGGGGAACGGGAAGGCGGCATCGTAATGCTGACGGTAGCGCGCGTAGAGCGAACGGCCGAGTTTGTCGAGCTGACTGCCGGCGTCGTTGATGATCCACTCGGTGAAGACGTCGTAACCGCAGAAGCGCATGGCGCTCGCAAGCGTCTCGCCGATCGAGAGCGTACGCCCTTGCACGACCACCAGCGGACCGGTCGGGTTGGCGCTGCCGAACTCGAGCGAGATGCGCTTGCCGTTCTTCGGGAACTCGCCGAAGCGCGCGCCCTCGCACAACAACTTGGCGATCAGCGCCTGCCAACAGGCCGGCGCGAGACGGACGTTGATGAACCCGGCGAGCGGATCGATCGTGCTGAAGAGCGCGTCCAGGCGCGGCTCGCTCGCGCGCGCGGCGGCGATCAGCGCCTGC
>JBBRTL010000123.1:0-7534 GCA_038244445.1 Vulcanimicrobiales bacterium | reverse complement strand
GACCCGTCGCATCACCGCCCTTACGGAGTTGCTCGCGTTATGATCCACGCCATCGCTCTGATCGCCGCAATGAACCAGGCTCCGAGCGCGTACGAGACCAAGTTGGTCGCGCTCGCGCAGCGGATCACCGACGACGGTTTCCGCCAGAGCCCGACCTACGCGACCGATTCCGGCGTCCATCTCTACGATACCAAGCTCGCCGACTATTCCGCGCACGCGCAGACCGCCTCGTTTGCGACCCTGCGCAAGTTCCGCAACGCGCTGGCCGCGCTGCAACCGCCGGCGAATGCGACCGTCCACGAGAAGGTCGACTATCTGCTCTTACGCGCGAACATCGAGAGTGCGTGGTGGCAGACGACCGTGCTTCGCTCGCTCCAGCGCAATCCGACCGTCTACGAAGGCGAATGCACGAACGGCATCTTCTCGCTGATCAAGAAGAGGTTCGCGAGCGACGAGATCCGCTTGCGCGACGCGATCGCACGCATGAACGCATGTTCGCGCGTCTTGGCGGACGGCAAGGCGAACCTGACCGAGACCGTGCCCGAGTTCGCGAAGATCGCCTCCGAAGATATTGCCGACGGCGACGCTCTTTACACCACCAGTCTGGATACGCTCGCGCCCGGCGCGACGCCCAAGACGCGCGCCGATCTGAAGGTCGCTCGGAAGAACGTGCTGAACGCGCTGCACGATTTCAAGACCTGGCTGGATACCAACGCCAAGCGTTTCCACGGCTCGTTCGCGGTCGGCAAGCAGCAGTACGAATGGTATCTGCGCCACGCGCTCTTGTTGCCGTACGCCAGCCAGACGATCGACCAGATCGGCACCTCGGAGCTGGCCCGCGATCGCGCGCTCGAAGAGTGGGAGATCGCGCGCGACGCTCACGAACCGAAGGGCAAGCCGCAACCCGCCTTTACCTCGAAGGCCGCGTTCCTCAAGTTCTACGAGACGAAGACCAAGACGCTGATAGCGTTCGTGAAATCGCACGACCTGGTGACGATTCCGCCGTACCTCGGCGCGTTCCATATCGTCGAGGTGCCGAAGGCGCTCGCATCGACCTATCCAGGCGGTTTCATGAATCCGCCGGGCGCGTTCGACAAAGATCCCGAAGGCTTTTACTTCGTCCCCGACTACGACCCGAAGAACACCGGTTTCTTCGCCGCACAGGCGCGCGTCGCGGTGATGCCGGTGCTCGGACACGAAGGCATCCCGGGCCACTTCTTGCAGTTCAGCGAGGCTTACCACAATCCGGACCTGATCCGCCACATCCAGGGCGACGAAGTCTTCGCCGAAGGCTGGGCCTTCTACAACGAGGAGCTGTTGATGCGCGAAGGCCTGTACGACGACGATCCGGCCTCGCGCCAGGCAGTGCTCCACCTGATGCGCCACCGCGCCACCCGGGTCGGGGTGGATGTGGGTCTAGCGACCGGCGAGATGAGCCTGCCCCAAGCGATCGCCTACTTCAAAGCCAACGCCGGCATCGACGATGCGACCGCCAAGGGCGAGGCCGTCCGGTTTGCGATGTATCCCGGCCAGGCAATCGACTACCTCATCGGAAAGATGCAGATCGAAACCCTCTTGGGCCTGGTCGCGGATCGCGAAGGGAAGGGCTTCAGCTTGCGCAGATTCCACGATCGGCTGCTCTCGTACGGGACGGTCCCATATTCGACCGTTCGTTGGGAGTGGCTGAAGGATGCCACCTGGATCGATCCCGCGCTCGAGACGATGGCCCCGCAATCATTCTGAGGAAGATCGATGCCCAAGATCACCGGCGGCCAGCTCAATAGCCGAAAATTGAAGTCTCCCAAGGGCACCAACGTGCGTCCGACCCCGGGCCGCGTCAAGGAGTCGCTGTTCTCGATCCTGGCACCCCGGATCGAGGGCTCGGCCTTCCTGGATCTGTTCTCTGGGACCGGCGCGATCGGGTTCGAGGCTGCCTCGCGCGGCGCGAGCCGGATCGTCTGCGTCGAGGCCCACCGGGAGACCGCCCACGCGATCTCCGAGGCGGTCGATGATCTCGGCGTCGGCAAGACGGTCGCGGTGGTCGCGGCCCCGGTCGACCGAGCGCTCCATCGGATCGAGGGTCCGTTCGATATCGTCTACGCGGACCCGCCGTATGCCGACGAGCTGCCGCATGCCATGTTCCGCCTGCTCCTGGAACGCAAGCTCTTGGCGCCTGACGCGGTCGTGATCTACGAACACGCCGCCCGCACGATTCTTCCGGACGTGCCGGGGTATCGAGGCATCCGCGAGGAAGTCTACGGCGATGTCGCTCTCGCGTTCTTTGCGCCAATCGGTGGGTAGTGTGAGGTTGTCATCCCGAGCGTAGCGCGGAACGCGGAGTCGAGGGACGCCTCGACACGTGCCGTCTATCCGGGATCCTTCGATCCGCCGACCAACGGGCATCTCGACGTCATCGAACGCGCATCGCGTTGCTTCGGAGAACTCATCGTCGCCGTCGTCGTGAATCCGCAAAAACGAGATCCCATGTTCGACTTAGAGGCGCGCGAGCAGATGCTCGCGCAATGCGTCGCCCATCTGCCGAACGTCCGGGTCGAGAACTTTCGCGGGCTCCTCGCCGACTACGTAAAGGCCCAAGCGGCCGACGTGATCGTCAAGGGATTGCGAGTCGTCTCGGACTTCGAGAACGAGATGTCCACGGCGTTGATGAACCGGGCGCTCTCGAGCGTGGATACGATGTTCCTGATGTCGGATCAGAAGTATTCGTTCGTCAGCTCGAGCATGGTGAAGGAAGTCTTTTTTCTCGGCGGCGAGGTCGCCGCTCTGGTTCCCGAGCCGGTTCTGCGCGTGATGGCCGCGCGCCGAGCCGGTCTGCACGCATCGTAAGGGAGGTTGCCAATGTCGGTCTATCGCGTCCTGGATAAACTCGAAGGCTACGTACACGAAGGTACGTGGCTGCCGGCCGGCTATCGCATACTCTCGGAAGAGCGCATGGTCGAGATGATCGAGAAGATCCGCTCGTCGCTCCCCGAGGAAGTCGGCCGCGCCAAGATCATCGCGGACGGTCACGATCGGATGATCCGCGCCGCCCAAGAGCAGGCCGAGTCGATCGTCAGTGACGCGTCGACGAAGCAGGACGAACTGGTCGATCAGAACGAGATCGTCCAACGCGCCCGCACGACCGCCGAAGTCGTTCTGCGCGAAGCCGAAGAGCGCGCCCGAAAGGTGCGCGAGGGCGCCGATCAGTACGCCCTGCAAGTACTCGGCGAGATGGAAGCGCGCCTCTCCGCTGCCGTTGGTTCGATCCGCAAGGGTCGCGACTCGCTCAACAAGACCCAACCCCCGCCGGCATCCCAGCCGCTCGCGGATGCGGCGGCCAAGGCGAAGCGCGCCGCGTTCGATCTGCAGACGGCCGAGACGGCCGCCGTCGACGAAACGATGGCGATGCACTCCGTCGAAGCCTAACGGACTCCTAGGTTGCGCTTCGGGTTCGGCCGTACGCGCCTCGCAGTCTACCTGACGGCCGCCCTCGTGGCGGCCGTCGGTTCGTTTCTGCCGACGCCGTACTCGCTCTTGTTGCCGGGAACGGCGCTCGATCTTGCGAAGATCGTCTCGGTGCCGGGGCATCCCTCGCCCGCCGTCCATCTCTACATGACCGACGTTTCGTTGCTGCCGAACGCGGCGCCGTTCACCTTGCTGGATGCGTTCTTCCCGGGCGTGCGCGTGCTCAAGACGGCCGACGTGATCCCCGCCGGCATCTCGCCCGCACGCTACGAGTCCATCATGAAGTACGCGATGCGCGACAGTCAGGACGTCTCGGTCTACGTCGCAGAACGTGCGGCCGGGTATGCGATGCCGCCGGTCCGTACGCAGGTGATCGTCGGCGGCGTCTCACCGTCGTCGCATGCGGCGTTGCGGGCCGACGACGTGCTGCTGACGGTCGACGGCGCGGCGATCACCAGCGTCGAGGCATTGCGCGGCATGCTCGCCGGCATGAAGCCGGGTACGGTCGCGCAGGTCACCTACTCGCGCCTCGGCAAGCGGGGTACGATCGCGGTCGCGACGATCGCGGTGGACGGCAAGGCCAAGCTCGGCGTGTTCATCGGCGAGGTGCAGAAGGTTCCGCCGGCACCCGTCCCGGTGCGCTTCGCGCTGCACAACGTCTCGGGCAGTTCGGGCGGTCTGATGTTCGCGCTCGAGATCTATCGCGCACTGCGTCCGTCCGGCGCGCATGCAGGCGAGCGGATTGCCGGCACCGGTACGCTCGACAGTGACGGCAAGGTTGGCGCGATCGCGGGAACGCTGCAGAAACTGGTCGCCGCACGGCGCGCCGGCGCGACCGTCTTTCTCGTGCCGGTGCAGAACTACGACGAGATCAAGGATCAGCGCGACGTGCGCATCGTAAAGATCGCCACGTTCGACGAAGCCGTGAAAGCGCTCGCTTCTTGATCGGTCCGGTTCCCGCGTTTCGCGCGAGGGCCTTGCGGCTTCGGGGCGAATGGGCGACCAGCCGCTTGCTACCAGACTGGAGACTTCAGATGCGCAGATTGACCGCCCTTTTCGCACTCGTCGCGCTGGTCGCTCTACCGTTGGCGACGCGCGCCGGAACCGAGTCGCTCGCCGATCGTCAGGCCACCCAGTCGAAGGTCCGAGCGACCTTAGATACCTATGGTCAGACCGACGCCGGCATCACGTTCCATCAGGTCGCGAAGAACCCGTTCAACTTCGCCGGAACGCTCTCGAGCGGATTGAAGAATGCGACGATTCTCGAGACGGTCGTCTCGGTGACCGACGACAACACGATCAACGTCGTGGTCTACCCGCAACTGGATGGCATGTACGTGAACATCGTCAAATCGAAACACGCCCTCGCACTCTCACGCAAGTTGCTCGAACTGAACTACCGGACGTTTTTCTTCTGGGGAGCGGATGACACCGACGACGTCTATGCGGCGTACAAGTTCACGCTCGAATCGGGCTATCCCGAGGACGCGCTCCGCACAGCACTATCGAGCATCCCGCTGCTCGACCGGTTCGTCGCGGAGTTCAAGCCGTACGCATTCTAGCGCCTACGGCGTTGCGACTCGTCTAGACCGGCGGCGCCTGGACGTTGTGGGCGAAGGCTTCGAGGCGCGAGCGGTCGATCGCCTTGACCCGGCCGCGATCGAGTTCGACGGCGTTCGCGTTCTTGAGACGAAGGAGTGCGCGGGCGGCCATGTCCCGGACGGTTCCGGCGGCGGCTGCGATCTGCGCTTGCGAGAGGTTCTCGACGCCCGGTAGGCCCTTGGTCATGCCGACCGACGTACGTGCATAGCCGAGCAAGAACTTGGCGACGCGCTGCAAGACGTGGGCGAACGCGAGGTCGGCGATCGTATCGATCGAACGGCGGCGCGCTTGCGACGACGCGATCAGGAAGCCGAGGGCGAGTTCGGCGTCGTTCTTACAGGCATGCATGAACGCTTCGCTCGGGAGCGTGACGATCGAGACATCGGTCAGCGCTTCGGCGCGCGTGGTCGCGCCGCCGCCGTCGAACGAGCCGCTTTCGTTCAGCGTATCGTGGGTCAGGCGCTCGCCGATCGTGTGCGTCTTGCCGTCGGGCGAGAGCAGCGTAAGGATCGCTTTGCCGGCCTTGACAATGCCGATGTACGGCCACATCTCGCCTTCGTCGAAGATGGTGTCGCCGGCTTTGAAGTGGCGCTCGCTCATCTGACCGGCGAGTTCTTTGATCGTCGAGGCCTTGGCCGAACCGAACGGCACGACGTGCTGGAGAAAGGTCTCGCCGTCCGCGTGCTCGTCGATGCGCTCGAGGCGAACCGTCCACCGATTGCCGCCCAGGTTACGCGCGTCCCACGAGAAGCGCCCCGCCCGGAGCTGGTTCATCTCGTTGCGCAGGGCGCGCGGATCGCTCTCCTCGTTGATCTCGAGGATCGCGTTCATGGTCAGTTTGTCGAAGGCTTCGAGGATCTGCTCGGTCTTGGTGGCCTGCTGCAGCGAGCGGGCATCGAGGATGATGGCGGCTTGTCGGTTTACTGGCATTGCAGGCCCTGGATTAGAGGAGGAAGGTTGCCGAGCCTGCCGCCGAAGTCTGGGGACATCCTATGAGTACACCAATTCACGATAACGATGTCGTCGTTCTTGCCGGCGCGCGCACGCCGTTCGGCAACTTCGGCGGGAGTCTCGCCGCCCTGACCGCCACGGACCTGGCGGTGGCCGCCGCCGAGGGGGCCCTGGCCCGCAGTGGCGTCCCCAAGGCGGCGATCGACGAGATCGTCTTCGGCAACGTCATGCAGACCAGCGCCGATGCGATCTACCTGGCCCGCCACGTCGGCCTCCGGGCCGGCCTGCCGGTCGGGACCCCGGCTCTGACCCTGAACCGCCTGTGCGGCTCGGGCCTCCAGGCCGTGATCTCGGCGGCCCAGTCGCTTGCCCTCGGGCAGGCGCGTTACGCCCTCGCCGGCGGGACCGAGAACATGAGCCAGGCGCCCCACGTCGTCCGCGGGGCCCGCGAGGGCTTCCACCTGGGCGCGAACGTGAAGTTCGAAGATACGCTCTGGGAGGCGCTGACCGACTCGTACAACGATCTGCCGATGGCGGTCACGGCCGAGAACCTGGCCGAGAAATATGCAGTTTCGCGCGAGGAGTGCGACGCGTTCGCGCTCGAGAGCCAGACCAACGCACTCGCATCGCAAGCGTCGGGTTACTTCGCCGAGGAGATCGTCGGCGTCAATGTGCCGGGGCCGAAGGGGACGATCGTGCCGGTCGAGACCGACGAGGGCCCGCGGGCCGGGCTCTCGCTCGAGAAGCTCGCGAAACTTCCCGCGCGTTTCCGCAAAGGCGGCGTGATCACGCCAGCCAACGCGAGCGGCATCACCGACGGCGCGGCCGCGCTGGTTCTGACGACCGTGAAACAGGCGCGCGCGGACGGCCTGAAGTGGATCGGCCGACTGCTCGGATCATCGGTCGTCGGCGTCGACCCGGACATCATGGGCATCGGGCCCGCGGTCGCGATTCCCAAGGCGCTCGAACGCGCCGGCATCGCCGAGAAAGATCTTGCGGTCATGGAGATCAACGAAGCCTTCGCACCGCAAGTGATCGCATGTCTGCGCGCGATGTCGAGCACCGGGGTACGATTGAATCCGCACGGCGGTGCGATCTCGCTCGGGCATCCCCTCGGCGCGTCGGGCGCGCGCCTTGCGCTCACGACCTTGCACGACCTGCAGCAACGCGGCGGCGGTTACGGCGTGGCATCGGCGTGCATCGGCGGCGGACAAGGTATTGCAGCAGTCTTCGTCGCCGACTGAAGAATCCGCGCCGGCGGTGCCGCGCGCGCCCTGGTGGCGATCGTGGCAGCGCGTCTGGGACGGACTCGCGATCCTGGTCATCCTGTTCGTCGCGTGGAAGTGGTTCGTTGCGCCGCGCATGCTCGATCGCGCGAGCGCGTATCCGGCGCCGCACGTATCCTACGCACGCCTCGGCGGCGGCACGTTCGCGCTCACCGAGCATCGCGGGCGGGTCGTGTTCCTCGACTTCTGGGCGTCCTGGTGCGGACCGTGCAAGCTCTCGCTGCCGATCGCCG
>JBBRTL010000122.1:0-7563 GCA_038244445.1 Vulcanimicrobiales bacterium | reverse complement strand
CCCGCGTTCGAGCGCGTCCGGTTCGAGCATCGCCCCGAGGCCGTGGAAAGCTACCTTCACGCCATCGCCCGCATCTGGGAAGCCGTAGAGGGGCGCGGGCATCCCGTCTCGTTCGAGCAGAAAGACCGGAAACGATCCGAGATCGTAGACGCCGATGCGTGGTTGGAACCACACCTGGACGTTTCGCTGAATCGCAAGCGGTACGCCGAGCGCCGCCAGTTCGCGCCCGAACCACGGGCCGAGGGACAGGATCAGGCGCGCGGCGCGGATGTGCGACCCATCCTCGAGATCGACGCGAACGCCGCTCGCATCCGCCGACCACGAGCGCATCGTCGAGCCGAAAGCCAACGTCGCGCCGTCGCGCTCGGCCGCCGCCTGAAGCGCCGCGACGGCCCGCTCGGGACGCACGAATCCGCCGAGCGGCTCGAAGAGCCCGACCTCGTCGTCGTGCACGAGCAGGGACGGATAGCGCGTACGCATATCTGACGCGCTCCATTCCTCGATCGCAAGCTCGTGCTGCTGCGCGGCGCTGCATGCGCCGGCGATCACGGTACTGCTCGCATCCCCCGCCATCAACAGACCACAGAGTTCGAGGAGCCGCTCGCCCGATGCTATCTCCAACGCCTGCCAGCGCTCGTACGCGCGCAACAACAGCGGCACGTATGCCGCATGCTCGTAGTACGCTTGCCGCACGATGCGGCTCTTGCCGTTCGAAGATCCAAGCGCGTGACCGCGTGCGAAGCGATCGATTCCGACCGCGCGCACGCCGCGAGCCGCACACTCTGCGAGCGCGGCGCTGCCCATGCCTCCGAGCCCGACGACGGCTACATCGTAGATCGCGCTTATCCGCTTCCGACGGCGATGAACTTCGGATTCGCGCATTGCTTGCCGCCGTTCGAACGAAGATTCAGCATGCGATCGAAGAACCGCATCGCCGATTTTGAGAAGAACGCGGGTGCCGTCGTGCCGACCGAGCGCCATCCGCCGCTGGTCTCCGCGAAGTACTCGACGCCCTCGCCTGCATACGAGTAGACCACTTGCCCGACGCCGCCCGGGTAGTAGGCGGCGATCGCCATGATGTCGGACTGTTTGACGCGATGCGAACCCTTGGCGTGTTCGCCGAGGAAGGCGGCCTGGATCGCCGCCGTATCCGCCGGAGGGCCGCAATAGGCGCCGACCCGGGCGGTCGTTGGAGACATGAGCGAGGCGACCAGCGCCCCGGCCATCAGGAATGATGTCATGCCGCTTGCTTCGCCCAACGACGCGCAAAGGCCCTACCATGCTAGCTCCTCGTACGAGGGCAGACCGGCATGCGACGTCCGGGCGGATATCCTGCGAGAGCGGTTCTAGTGGCCCCCGAACAGAGGCGTCTGCACAATGCCGTTGAGGACGAACTGCACCGCGAGGGCGGCGAGGATGATGCCGAGGAGGCGCGTCACCACGTGGATCCCGGTCCGGCCGACGAATCGCTGCAGTAGGGTCGCACCGCGCATGCAGAGCCACGTCACGAGCAATGCGCCCGCATAGGCCGCAACCACGACGCCGACCTTCACGCCATCGCCTTTGGCAAGGTTCAACAGCAGCAGCACCGTTGCGATCGTGCCGGGGCCGGCGATCATCGGCACGGCGAGCGGGAAGACCGCCGGGTTCTGCTGTTGGGCCGCGTCGCGCTCTTCTTCTTCGGTGCGCTTGGCGCCGGTCGGACGGGCAAAGAGCATGTCGATGGCGATCAGGAAGAGCAGGATGCCGCCCGCGATCAGGAAGGCCGGCAGGGTGATCCCAAGATACGTGAGCAACGCCTGGCCGACCACGCCCATGAAAAGCATGATCCCGGCCGCCACCAGGACCGCTTGGTCGACGATCCTATTGCGGCGCTCGGGCGAGGCCTGAGCCGTGGCCGAGAGGGTAAGCGGAATCATCCCGATCGGGTCGATGATCGTGATCGCGGTCGCAAAGGCGGTCGCGATGAACTCGGTGCTCATCCCCGACCCTTCGCGCCCGGGCGCCCGTAACTTTGCCCGGCCGGATGGGTACCATGAAGCATGAAGCTTCTCCGCACGCTCGCCAAAGCGAAAACCAGCCTTTTTCGGGTTGTGCCGTTGATGCGCGACGCGCGCGTCCCGGGACTCCTCAAATGGGGCGCGGGCGCAGCTGCCGTGCTGATCGTCTCGCCGCTGGACCTCTTCGCCGATATCCCGGTCCTGGGATTGCTCGACGACGCCGCCCTGCTCTCGGTGCTCGCGGTCGCGTTCGTGGCCGTAGCGTCCAGGCACACGACCAAGCTGGTCGAGGCACGGGCTACGGAACTAGCCGTACGCTAGACATCCGATAACATCCGATCCGACGCCGGCGCGCGTTACAGCAATATGAAGTCTCTCGCACGCATTCTCACCCTTGCGCTTCTTGCGCTTCTCATCCCGGCCACCGCGCCGGCCGCGCCCGCTACCCGGACGATCGTCCTCGCGGGCGGTTGCTTCTGGGGTATGCAGGGCGTCTTCGAACGTCTGCGCGGCGTCACCGATACGACCGTCGGGTTCTCCGGCGGTTCGGCCACGACGGCGCACTACGAGACCGTCAGCACCGGCGAGACCGGCCATGCGGAATCGATCAAGATCACCTACGATCCGCGCGTGATCTCGTTCGAGCGGTTGTTAGACGTCTATTTCCTGATCGCACACGATCCGACCGAACTCAACCGGCAAGGGCCCGACGATGGCACGCAGTATCGCTCGGCGATCTTCTACACGACTGCGGCCCAGCGCGCGGCGTCGCTGGCATATATCGCGAATCTCACGAAGCGACACGTCTACAACGGTCCGATCGTCACTCAGGTTGTCGCGTTCCACGCGTTCTACCCAGCCGAGGCGTACCACCAACACTTCATGGATCACAACCCCGACGACGGCTACATCGTCCAGAACGACGCACCCAAAGTCGCGAACCTTCTGAAGCGCTATCCTCAACTGGTGAAGCGAAGCAACTAGGCGAGTTCGAGCACGACTCCGTGGGCGGCTCGCTTGCCGCCTTCGCCGTGTTTACGCGCGATCGCGACGATCTTCGCGAAGAGCCGGTGCCCGAGCCGGGCTTCCATCGCCTCCGCCTCGGTGATGCGGAGCACGAATCCGCCGTCGGGCGTGCCGTAGTCGCCACCCAATACATCGTCGAAACCGATCAGGTCGCGCGGCCAGCGGCGCTGCGGGATGATCACTCGCTCGATCTCGTTGTAGAAGTCTTCGACGGTCTCGATGACGCCGCCGTCGATCGTGTATACGCGCAGGTCGCTCATTGCCCGCGGCCTTCGCGACGTCGTTCGTTTGGCCCGCTAGCGGGAGACGGGGGACGCCGCGGCCGAAGCAGGCGGCATGCAGGTTCTCAGTTCGGAATCGGCCGACAACGGCAATCTCCCGCTCGGGATCGCGGCCGGCTTGGCCGCGGCCGTCGTCTCGGCGATCGCCTGGGCGGCCATCACCGCGGCGACCAGCTTTCAGATCGGCTTTATGGCGGTCGGCGTCGGCTTTGCGGTCGCATATGCGGTTCGGCTAGCCGGACGCGGGCACGACGGACGCTTTGCGGTCGCATCGGCGATCATCGCACTGTTCGGCTGCCTCCTCGGAAACGTTCTCACGATCGTGGTCATGTCCGCGCCGGTCAACCACATGACCTACATCGAAGAGCTGATCGCGATGCTGCCGCACGTCGTCGAGGCGATGAAGGCGACATTCCAGTTCATGGACCTCGTATTCTACGCGATCGGCACCTACTTCGGCTTCAGGTACGCCACCACGCCGCTCCGGCCGCGGGCTACGGTCTCCGCCGAACCCGCTCCGTGACGGACCGCGATTACCTCGCGACCACGGAGTCTACGTGATGCCCAAATCCAGACGACGCTCCCGACGGTCGTCTCGCGGTATCCTGATCCTTTTCGCGCTCGCCGCAGTCGCCGTCGTGGCCGGTTGCTCGTTGCTCAGCTCGCGACATCAGTCCGTACAGCATCGTCCCACTGCCGCATCGTCCCGCGCGCCGATCACGCTCGGGCCGACGCCGGAATCGCTCGAAACCGCCGCACCCGTCGCGTCGCCGACGACGGCGGCGCCGCCCGGGCCGCGACTCGCGTTGATCGTCGATGACTGCGGGCAATGGCTCGATACCGAGCGCGCGTTTATTGCGTTACCGATTCCGCTCACGCTCTCGATTCTACCGGACGTGCGATACAACGCCATCATCGCGCAGGAGGCCAACGCTGCAGGCAAGGGCGTGATGCTCCATCTGCCGATGGAGACGGTCTCCGGCTTGGATCCCGGACCGGGCAAGGTCACGACCGAGATGACCGATGCCCAGATCGACGCACAAGTCGCGCTCGATCTCTCGCAAGTCCCGCTCGCCGAAGGTGTCAACAATCACGAGGGCAGCAAGGGCAGTGCGGACCGGCGCGTGATGGCTGACGTGGTCGACACGATCGCCAAACACGGCAACCTCTTCTTCATCGACTCCAGGACCGCATCGAACTCGGTCGCACAGGACGTCGCGGCGCAGGCCGGCCTCGCAACTTCCGCGCGTGACGTCTTTCTCGACAATCAGAACGACGTGACGTATGTCGAAGCGCAGTTACGCGAAGCCGCGGATATCGCCGTCAAGAACGGGAGCGCGATCGCGATCGGCCATCCGCGCGCCGCGACCCTCGAAGCGGTCCGCGCGCTCTATCCGGAGTTCCAGAAGCGCGGCATCGTCTTCGTGCTCGCGCGCGACCTGACGACCAAGAGCTAGGTCTCTACCTAGCGGGCAGCCAGCGCTCGGCCCAGTGGCCGATCTCTGCGAGCGGCACGTCGAGCGCGCGACCCATCTCGGTCAAGCCGTACGTGACGCGCACGGGCGAACCGGTCTCGACTTCGCGCAACACGATTTCCGAAGATTCGAGTTCGCGCAAGCGTTCGGTCAGGAGCCGGTCCGAGATGCCCGGGATCTGCGCGAGGATCTCGTTGAACCGGCGCGGGCCGGCCAACAGGACGCGGATGATCGCGCCCGTCCAGCGACGGCCGATCAGTTCGATTGCCCGATGATACCGGGGGCAGAGTTGGACGATGTCGTCGACGCGCTTACTTTCCATAACCTACTCACTTGACATAGCCACGGAGACCGTGGTAGCCTTGCCTATAACCTATCATAAGTAGGTAAGCAACTGCAAGCGACTTCGGTCGCGGGAAGGGGTAGAGACGCCATTATGGATGCTGCACTCTTGATCGTGCGCCTGATCATCGGCCTGGGCCTCGCGGCGCACGGGGCGCAAAAACTCTTCGGTTGGTTCGGTGGCTATGGCATCGCCGGGACCGGCGGCTGGTTCGAAAGCATCGGTTTCAAGCCAGGCAAGCTCTTCGCAGCCGCCGCCGGTACGGGCGAGTTCTTCGGCGGGCTGCTGGTCGCGCTCGGCCTCCTCGGCGCCCTCGGGCCGGCTGCCGTCCTGACCATCATGCTGGTCGCGATTCTGACCGTCCACATCAAGAACGGCTTCTTCACCACCGGCAACGGCTGGGAGATGCCCGCCGTGTACATCGCGGGCGCGTTCGCGCTGCCGTTCGTCGGCTTCGGCGCCTACTCGCTGGATCGCGCCTTCGGACTCACGCTCCTGACGGGCGACCAGACTACCTGGATCCTGTACGCGGCGGCCGTCGTCGCAGCGTTGCTGAACCTCGCGATCAAGAAGGCGCCGGCTCCGCCGCCTGTAGCCTGAGCCCGCGCCTCCGCGCGGAAAGCATGACGGCGGGCGCGAACGCGTCGGCCGTTATGCTTTCTCCACGTACGCGTCTCTGCGATCTGCTCGGCATCGAGATCCCGCTCCTGAACGCCCCGATGACGCCGCAAGCCGGTGGGGCACTCGCACGTGCGGTCGGCGAAGCCGGCGCGTTCGGCATGCTCGGCTTCGACGAAGACGAAACCGAAGTGGAGATCGCAGGTCAACTCGAGTTGCTCTGCGCCGCACCGCGCACGCGTTTCGGTATCGGCCTCGCCGCATGGGTGCTGGAACGGCGTCCGCAGTTGCTCGATCTTGCGATCGCCGCAACGCCGGCCTTCATCTCGATCTCGTTCGGCGATCCCGCGCCGTATGCCAAGCGCGTGCACGGCGCCGGTATCCTGCTCGGATCGCAGGTGCAGTCGCGCGACCGCGCGCAGCAAGCGCTCGATGCCGGTGTCGACATCCTGGTCGCGCAGGGAACCGAAGCTGGCGGCCACACCGGCGCGGTCGGAACGCTTCCGCTGCTCCAGCTCGTGCTCGACATGACCGACCGGCCCGTCCTCGCGGCGGGCGGCATCGCGACCGGCCGCGGCTTCGCAGCGGTGGTCGCCGCGGGCGCAGCCGGGGCTTGGGTCGGCACGCCCTTTCTGCTCGCGACCGAAAGCCGCTCCACGCCGCAAGCGCGCGCGCGCATCCTCGCCGCCGACGAGACCCAGACCGTGCTTACCAGTGTCTTCGATCGAGTCCAACACAAGCCGTGGCCGAAAGAGTTCCGCGGCCGCGCCATTCGGAATGCGTTCGAAGCCGAGTGGCACGGACGCGAAGACGCGCTCGACGATGCGGCGCTGGCGCGGTTCACTGCGGCCAAGGCCGCCCGCGATCTCGACATCGCGCACGTCTACGCCGGCGAATCCGTCGGGCTGGTGCACGCCGAGCGCACCGCAGGCGAGATCGTGCGATCGCTGGCTACCGAGGCGGCACACTGCCTGCGCGCGGTGGAGGTCGGCGACGATGAGTAGCCCGGTGACCTTCGCCGATGTCCGCCCCACCGAGCCCGATCGCGAGCAAGTTCTTGCGCGCCACGACGCCTTGCTCGCGCAGATCGAGCGCGCTACCGACGCCCTAGAGACGATCGAGGCCGTGCGTGCCTGGGATCGCCTGTGGCGCGAAGTCGAAACGTGGAGTGCCTACGTCGGCCTACGCTTTCATCAGGCGACCGGCGATCCGGAACGCCGCGCCGCGAACGAGCGCTTCAACACGCTTAAGCCCGCGCTTGCGGCGCGGGACGCCGCCTTCAAGCGCGCCGTCCTCGCGTCGCCGCATCGATCGGCCCTGGTCGAGACCTTCGGCGCGCATGCGTTCGCGCTCTGGACCTGCGACGTTGCCGCCATCGACGATCGTATTCTCGGGAATCTCACCGCGGAGGCTGCGCTCGAGGACGAATACGTCGCGCTTCTCGGAGGCGCGCGTATCCCGTTCGCCGGAACCGCCTACTCGCTCCCCGGCATCGCACAATTCACCGAAGATACCGACCGCGCCGTACGCGAAGCCGCCGTGCGCGCGAAGTGGGCGTACTACGACGAACGCAGCGACGAGTTGGATCGCCTCTACGACGACCTGGTCCGCGAACGTACGGCTGCGGCACGCGCACTCGGCTTCGAGACGTTCGTCGATCTCGGGTACAAGCGCATGCGCCGGACCGACTACGCCGCGGGCGACATTGCCGCGATCCGCGAGGAGATCGTGCGCGAGATCGTGCCGCTCTGTACGCGCTTGGCGGCGGATCAAGCCCGCCGTATCGGCGTCGAGCGCTTGATGCCGTGGGACTACGATCT